>NZ_JBNMIZ010000040.1:0-14699 GCF_050873525.1 Brachyspira sp.
AATTAAAGGTTTTTATTTTTATGAAGATAAACGAATCGGTTTCAATATTAGTTCCCGTATATAACATAGAAAAAAATATTGAAAAAAATATAAATATTCTTATAGAAAAAATCTCTCCTTTTATGACAAACTTTGAAATAATTATTTCGGACGATGGGAGCAAGGACAATTCAAAAAAAATCATAGAAAAAATATGTGCGGAAAATAAAAATATTATAGGAGTTTATTCAAAAGAAAATCATGGAAAAGGAAACGCGTTAAAAAGAGCCTGCGAAATTGCAAACGGAAAATATATTATATTCTGCGATGGAGATATGGAAATCGACCCTTCGCAGCTTGAAAATTTTTTTGAAATAATGAATAAAGAAAACGCGGATATTGTAATCGGTTCTAAAAGACATAAAAATTCTGTCGTTAATTATTCCAATACAAGAAAAATAATTTCTTTCGTATATTTTATGTTCGTTAAAATATTTTTTCATTTGCCGATACAGGATACTCAAACGGGATTAAAATTATTCAAAAGAGAAGCGATAATAAATATTTTCCCTCGAATTTTAGTCAAAGCCTTCGCATACGATTTGGAAGTTTTAGTCGCCTGCAATTCAAACGGTAAAAAAATAGTATCCGCTCCCGTTATAGTAAATCCGAACAGACATTTTGGGTTTATAAAATTAAGCGTTTTATGGAAAACTTTTATAGACACTTTGGCAATTTTTTACAGATTGAATATAGTGAAATTCTACAAAGATTTATTTGAAGAATTAAAATCAAATCCGCTTGTAAGCATAATAATTCCTTTAAAAAAAATAAACGATTATATAAAAGACGAAACGGAATATTTGCTCGAACAAACTTATAAAAATTTTGAACTTATTATATTGCCAGATTTTTACTCCGAAGAAGAAATAGATTTAAATATTTTCAAAGATAAAAGAATAAAAATAATCGAAACTGGAAATTTGCCCCCAGCGTTAAAACGAGCGAAAGGAGTAGAAATTTCAAACGGAGAGATTTTAGCGTTTTTGGACGATGACACTTATCCCGAAAAAGATTGGCTTAAAAATTCTTTAAGAGCTATGGAAACAAAAAATATAAAAGCGCTTGGAGGACCAGCCGTCACTTCGCCTAAAGATAATTTTTCAAAACAAATAAGCGGATTAATTTACGGTTCGGCGCTAATGAGCGGAAAACATAAAGCGAGATATGTTCCAGATAAAGTTCAATATGTTAGAGATTATCCGAGCTGCAATTTTATCATAACGAAAGAGCTTTACGAAAAAGTCGGCGGATTCGATAGCGAATATTGGCCAGGCGAAGATACGATTCTTTGCAATAATATAATGAAAGCGAACGAAAAAATATTATATACTCCCGAAGCGCTGGTTTATCATCATAGAAGAGATTTATTTTTTGGACATTTCAAACAGCTTAAAGGCTACGCTTGGCATAGAGGTTATTTTGTGAAAAAATTCGGCGGGAATTCATTTGAACTTTCTTATTTTATTCCTTCGATATTTTTATTGTGGACTGTGTTTTTACCTATAGCCTTAATTTTTAATTTTCCAATTTTTATAAATAATTTAATTCCCGCTTTAAGCGAAAAAATAATAACGGTTTTTTTACTCGCTCCACATACTTTATATTTTATATGTTTAATCGGAAGTTGGATTAGCTCGTTTTCTTTAATCAAAGGATTTTGCAAAATAGTCGGAATATTTTTATCGCATTTAGTTTACGGATTTTTCTTCATAAAAGGTTTTTTAAGAGGATTAAAAGAATAATTATTTATTTCTCTTCAACTCTATTCAACGGCGTCTATAAGTCTTATCAATTCTCTCGACCTATTGGCAATACTTTCTTTTAACGCTTGTAAAGTGTCGCTTCCCGCTTTACTGTTTGCGATTTCCAATTTCAAATTGTCGGCTATATTCAAGCATGCGAGTATTGCTATTATATCTCTCGGTTTGTCTTCGCCGTAATATTGCGCTATGTCGTTCATACTTTTGTCTACAAAATCGGCAAGTTCTTTCAAATATTCAATATTTTCTTCTTGCGATTTTATATTTAATGTTCTTCCGAATATATTTACTTCTAAATTATTGCTCATAAGTTTTACCTATTTTATTTATTTTGATTCGTTATCAAAGAAAAATTCTTCCTCATCGTCATCGCCGAACATATATTCGTCTTCTTCATCCGATTCAAAATTATAATCGTCATCGTTTTCGTTATTATTATCTTCAATATTTTCTTCGCTTTTTTCCAATTTGTATTTATCTTCATTTTCTTCGTTGTCTTTAATATCTTTAATATCATTATCCCAGCTCGAATCGGACGCGCTTGAAAAAGGGTCTTCGTCTTCGGAAACTTTTATAGCAGCAACATTATTGAAAGAATTTTTATTTTCAGAAATATTATGCGTTTCGGCTTTAATCTCTTCGCTATTATTAAAAATATTTTCTTCATTTTCTTTTTCGCCGTCAATATTATCGCTTTCTATATTTTCGTTATTTTCCCAATCATTTTCCGAGCTATCGTTAATATTTTCTTTTATATTTTCATGATTAATTTCATTATGTTCGCTATGATTTATATTAACTTCTTTATTATATTTCATAGCGCTGTCTATCGTGCTTATTAATTGAGATAATTTCGATTTTAATTCTTCGTTTTCTTTTTTCAAAGTTTCGTTTTCAAAATTAATATTTTTAATATTATCTTTAAGGTTGTCGTTTTCTTCGATTAAAGAAATTGAATCTTTTTCGGTTTTTTCCACATTTATTTTTAGATTGTCTTTTTCTATTCTTGCAGCTTCGAGTTGTTTGAGCAAATTATCTCTCTCTTCTTTAAGAATATTGAGATTATCGGCGATGTTTCTTTTATCGGTTTCCAATATAGTTTTTTCTTCTTTAAAAGAATTAATTTTAGATTCGAGTTCGAGTTTTACTCTATTTAAAAAACTTATATTTTCGGCTAAAGCTTTATGTTCGGCTAAAAGCGTTTCGTATCTATTTAACAAGTCTTTTACTTTTATTTCCAAAATACTGAATTCTTCCATGTTTACAACTCCAAAATAGCATAAATAGGATTAATAGGATTTAAAAAAATTATATCATATACGACATAATTGTCAATTTTTAATTTTTGTGATAGAATAAAAATATATTAATTTTAAATCAATAAAATGTTATTATGAAAATTCTATTTAAAATAATGTTATTAACTTTACTTTTAAGTTATTCAAAAATGTTCGCTCAATCGCCTTACACGGAAAAAGACCAAAAATTTTTTAAGGCGATGGCAAATATTCTTTCGCTTGTAGAAATAGAAAGACAAACGGAAAGTTTTATTGATTACGATTATATTCATGAAAGTTATAAAAGAGCAAATCCGAGAAAAGATTCTTTTTCTTCGAGAGCTTTATACGAATTATCCACAATCGAATTTCACATGAATACTTTAATCGGAGTGAGTTTAGAAAAAAAACGATTTACTATGCCAGACATGTATCTTTCGCTCGGGAAAAGTTTTCATTACGATTGGATATTTTCAGCCACGCCTTTTGCCACTTTATCTGGTAAATTTGATGTTTTTGATAAAAATAAATCTACAGGAAAAATCGAACTTTACGATGCTGGAATAGAAACTATAACATTAACGAGAATATTATTGTCTTTTAGAATGAAAGCCGCAAACGATATTAACGGTTCTACTTTCATGCTTCTTCCTTCAGTTGTCGATTCGGCTACGGAAAATTTTGACGATATTGCCCATTGGTATTTGCCGAGAGTAAATAATGAAATGGGATTGAGAGCGGGATTTATAGGACATTATTTTGAACTTTCTTATTCGCAGGGTTTTTCGGGCGAATCGTCTCCTCTTGCAGTTTTATTCAAAATTAACGGAGATTTTTTTAAAACCCAAATTCTTTATCAGCATGAAAAAAATAATCTCTCTCCAAATAATTACGGTTATAATAATACTCGCAATATAATTCAATTATCCGCTATGGGAAAATTGCCTTTGCTTGATAGAACGATTTGGATTAATATGCTCGGAGAATATACTTGGAGGCAAAATGACGCTCATTATTTGAGATTCGAGTTAGGCTTGGAATGGAAAATATTAAATATCGCAATTCGTCCTTTATTTTATATTGATAATAAAACTTCTAAAAATATTAATGAAAAAAGAGATTTATTCTGTTTAGAGTATTCCGCTTATCTTAAATTTTATTCCGTTTATTTCGGTTTTCAAGGCGCTACGGACGGAAGATATTATATTGCCTTGAAAGCTTTATTTTAAATTATTTGCAAAAATAAAAAAGGAGAAACGATTATTAGAAGTCCAAATATTAACGAAGATATTTTAAAAGAATATATACTTGACGATTTTAATACAAACGATAATAATATTATTGCATCCGAACTTGAAAAAAGATTATTCGGCTATGATAAAATCGATTTGGAAATTGGAAGCGGGAACGGAAAATTTATTGTCGAGTTGGCGATTAATAATAAAGATAAATATTTTTTGGGAATAGAATATTCTTACAAAGCGGCGAAAAAAACCGTCTTCAAAGCTTTTAAAAGAAATATAAAAAATCTTACGATAATATTCGGCGAGGCAAATTCAATCATGGAAAAATATTTGACTAACAAATATAAATTCGATAATGTTTATTTGAATTTTCCCGACCCTTGGCCAAAGAAAAAACATTCGCATAGAAGAATATTCAATAAAGAATTTTTAAATAAAATATATTTGATACTTAAAGACAACGGAATATTTTATTCGGCAACGGACGATGACAATTACGCTCTTGAAATAATGAATCCTATTTATAAAGAATCCGAAATATTTAAAAACATTTTAGAAAAAGAATATATGGAAAAAATTGAAAATTACGGAATTACTTTATACGAAGAAAAAATGCGAGCGGCGGGACATAATATTTATTTCTTCGCTCATAAGAAAAACGATATTTTATAAAGCGCGGATTATTTTTTATGCTTACGAATATATTTAAATATATAATTATTACATTGTTATTAATAATATTTATATTTTTTATTGGAATCGTTTCAATGCTTGTCGGAATATTGCCCGCGATAATAGTTATATTTATAGAAAAAATTTATTCTATTTTGCATTTATTGTTTTAATCATATTTATTTTATTTTTTCTTAATCTAATAAATATATCTTCAAAAGATACTTTTTTAAAAATGCTAACATCGGGATTAATAATTTTTATAGAAGTATCAATACTATTTTCTAATTTATTATCGCATTCTTTCAACATTATATAAATAAAAATATTTTCTGGATATCTTAAATCGACTTTTCCAATTACAAAATTTCCATGTAAAATATAGCAGTTGGATTTGAAAGTAGGTTTTATCAGTATAAAATTTTTATCTCTGTAAGTAAAATTTATTCCCCATTCTATTTCTTTAACGCTAACATTCGTCATATTTATAGAATAAGCCGAATTAAAATAAAATTTTTCACTTTTCATTTTGTAGATAATTTGATTTAACGATAGCATTTTATACCTCTCTCATTTTGATTTTTATTAACATAACTCAAAATAAAGTTTAAAATAAATTGCTTATTATCAAAAAATTTAGAACAAAAAACTTTAATATTGATACTGAAACTAATCATAATTATATTATAATACATTTTTTTGTTTTTGTCAAGTATTTATAATAATAAAGATAAAAAATAGCCGACTCACTTTTAATGAAATCGACTATTTTATCCTAACCCTATTAATTTACTTACTGAATTAAACGCAATATGCCTTGTCCCATAGCGTTTGCTTGAGCGAGCATAGCCAAATTGGACTGTTGCAATATGCTGTCTTTAGCCAACTGAACCGAAGATTCCGCCATATCCGTATCTCTTATTCTGCTTTCGGACGCTATAGTGTTTTCATAAGCTATCATTAAACCTTTAGCAGTTAGTTCCAATCTGTTTTGATAAGCGCCGAGATTAGACCTTTGTTTTGAAACTTTTATTAAAGCTTCATCAACTAAACCTATCGTTGTATTCGCTTTATCAACCGAAGAAATTGAAATAGCCGTTCCGTCTTGAATATTTTGTATTCCCAAAGCAGCCGCCGTCATAGTGCCAATATAAACTCTTCTTCTTTCGTCCATATTCGCTCCAATATGAAACCACATACTTGAAACGGGATTTCCGCCTTCGTTAGGATTTGAAAATCTTCCCGTAAGCATGTTAAGAGTGTTAAACTGCGCATGGCTTGCTATACGATTAACTTCGTCAACTAATTGAGATACTTCCACTTGAATAAGCATTCTGTCCGCATCGGTATATATTCCGTTTGCCGCTTGAACAGCCAATTCTCTTATTCTTTGAAGAATGTCTTGGCTTTCTTGAAGATAACCTTCCGTAGTCTGAATGAAAGAAACTCCGTCTTCCGTATTTCTTTCCGCTTGACGCAAACCTCTGATTTGAGAACGCATTTTTTCGGATACTGCCAAACCAGACGCATCGTCTCCAGCTCTGTTGATTCTGAGTCCTGAAGATAATTCTCTCATATCTTTTCCCAAGTCCCAGTTTTTAAATTTTAAAGTGCGCTGAGAGTTAATAGCGCTAATATTATTATTGATGATCATCGTCATCCTCCATGATATTTATTCAAAAAGGCATCCCTGCCTAATTGTCAAAAAAATATTAAAGAGAATTTACGGTATTCCGACAATCAAAACGAAGACTTGAGTTGTAAGAATACCGAAATTCATAAGGAACATATTTAAAGCTTAAATATATTCCAAACATATGGTATAACAACTATACAAATTGAAAGCTCGAGACCGCCAAATCTATGGGCTTTCATTTGTTATATAATTATTTTCGGCTTTATCGACATAAAATTAAATTTCATTTAGCATTTTTTTAAATTTTTTCTATAAAATACGGCTTAAAAGCGTTATTATAATACATTTAATACATTTTTAAGAATTATTTGCAAAATTTTAACGATTTTCAATTATAAAAACCTAAAGCAATTTATTTTTTAAACGAAAATAATAACGATATAGTTAATAAATCGAATAGGACTATTTTAATATATGAATTATATAAACAAAATTCGTTTAATAATCGTTTTAATATTGATATCAAATATAAATCTTTTTTCAAATAATTTAGATAACAGTTTCAAAATGATTTCGAGGCAGGGAGAAACTTCAATAATAGTCAATGAAGAAGACGCGAATATTGATTTCAAAAATAGTTTTCCTAAAGATTATTTTTCCGTTTCCACAAAAGAATCTTCCTATTTGGTTTTGGACGATTCAAAAAAATATATTATATTGATGCCAAGCACGAAATTGACTTTTGAAAATAATAAATTTAGTCTGGATTACGGATATATATATATAAAAACAAAACATAATGACGATATTCAAATAACATTAACCAAAGAAGAAATAAATTATAATCTCAAAGGTAAAACTTTTGCCGTGATTTCTTATAACGAAAATATTTCTGTCATAAGTTATAACAACGCGGTAAAAATATCGCCCGAAAATTCTTTGGGATTAAATTATTATTTAGAACCTTATAATAAAACTTCGATTATGCCAAATCTCAACGGTCCTTATAGAATAACCGAAAACGAAAGAAGTTTGATTGATAATGTTTCTAGGCAACTCGAAATTGAAGTTAATAATCATTTAAACGAAGATATAGAAAGATATAATTTTAAAATAATGGAAGGCACTAAAAACGAAACGACAATTTATAGAGTTGTTCATCCAAAAGAAGGTCCGAATATATTTTTAATAGTTCCTCATGGAAACGAAAGAGTCGGAACTGATGTTGCAATGGAAAGAATAAATATGCCGATAAAAAAAGGAAGTTTAACTATAGTTCCGATAGCAGTTCCAGAAGCCTACAGAAAAAATGTTCGAGCGATTGGAGGACTCGATATTAATAATAGATTCTTTGATAGAAAAATAAACAGAAATATTACCGACAAACTTGCAAAAAAATATATGGATATGCTTGACGAATATAAAATAGATGTCGTCCTCACTTTGCATGAAGGAAACGGATTCAAAGAATTTTTCGGAGATTCTATTATATACGATACAAGAAAATTAGACGATAAAGTTTCTAAAGTTTTATCGAATATAAATTCAAGAATAGAGCCAATGAGTTTTAAGTTTAAACAAATGTATTATCCTATGCCGACAACGATAACTTTTTACGCCACAAAAAAAAATATTGACGCTTTCGGAATTGAACTTACGAGAAATTTAGATTACGATAAAAAAAGAATCATAATGCATACTATATTGAGCGAATTTCTTAAAATATACGAATTGGAATAAATTATTATTTATTAGTAATTACAAGGCAATATTTAAATTAATTAAAAAATTAATAGAATTATATTTTAACATTTAACTTTATTAATAGTGGATTGCTTCGCATTTTTACAAATGCTCGCAATGACAATTTTTTAAAAAACAACCCCACGCTTTCACATGAGGTTTCAAAAATTATATTATATAAAAGGAATGTATCCCTTTTCAAAGAGAAAAAAATGAAAAACAAATGAAAAATTTTAAACATAATTGATATTTAAATAAATCATTGCGAGTTTTTAATAAAAAACAACGGACGAAGTCTTAACCTCGCCCGCGCTTGAGTGTGTGAATTAAACTATATTACCAAATTAACTGCCTGACGGAGTAGTAGTCGGAGTATAATTAGTCAAAGTGCCTTCATAAGTAGCATCATAACTATAATTGTCTGTTGACGACACTAACGAAGCTCCAAGAATATATGTAATCGATATGGTATCACCAGAGATAGTAAACTTTACGGTCTCTTTAGCGGTATTTTTATACTTAACACCACCATCTTCACCATTCATTTCATCTAAAATCGTTGCGCCATATTCGGAACCAGATTTTAACGCTTCTTTTTCTTCCGCTAATTCTATATTTTGTTCGTTCTCTTTTTCCCATTTTAATTTATTATTAGCGATTTTCAAATAAAATAGTCCGTCATTCATAAGGTCTCGTTCAGTTTCTTCTCTGTTACCTCCAGCAACGGAAAATTCAGATATATTATGGGATTTGTGGTAAATAGTTCCGCTATAATAACCATTTGGTAAATCTGTTGCGGGGTCGCCCGTAAAAGTCGGAACGGCATCGGCTCCGCTATTTCCTTCTGTTCCTGGCTCTGCTGGATTTTTTCCACAGCTTATGAATAAAGCTGAAACTAAAGCTCCTACAACCAAGTAGGTAAAAAATTGTTTGATATTCTGCATATGAATATCCTCCTTTGAAATAAAAATTTAAAATTTATAACTAAACGGAGATTTTTAATTTTCTCCGATAAGCTATCGAAAGTTATTGAAGTTAAAAAAGTTTTAACTAAATTTATATTTGCAAAATTATTTTTTATCGTCATCGCCATTAGGCGCACAGAGTGTGCTAACGGAGTGAGGCTAAAGCCCGCCTTTGGCGAGCAATCCACATAGATTGGATTACTTCGGACTTCGTCCTCGTAATGACTGATTATTGCAAATTGATTTTTTACAAAATGAATAAATACATTTAAAAAATTAATTGAACTTAAAAAAGATTTAACAAATAAAAGTTTGTCTTTAAAAGAATTAAAAAAGTTTAAACTATTTTGTTCGCGGTTCGCGGTTCGCGGTTCGCGGTTCGCGGTTCGCGGTTCGCGGTGAACTGCAAATATTATTTATTAGATTTAATAACATAATGGTTGAATTATACGATATTTAGAATTTTTTGTCAACGGTTTAATCAAATATTATAAGCGGAATGAACGGCAATATATTCTTGAGTAATGTCCGTGAAATAATAATAATCTTCGTATTTAGTATTATAACCGCAGTCTAAAATTATCGAATGCTCTTTTCTTTCTTTATTGAAACTGTCTTTTAATCTTTTAATGTCCGATTTATTATTATTTAACTCTCCGTTTTTATATATATTTATTCCGTTTACCGAAAGCGAAAGATTTTTTATATTGATATTCGTATTTCCGATAGTTGAAAGTATTTTTTCGTAATTTGGATTCAAAGATATAAATAATAATTTGATTAAATTTGAAGTCGCCATATATTTTGCCATTTCAAAAGCGTCTTTTTGAGTTTTTGTTCTTCTCACGGAAACTATAATAGTTTTTGTGATTCCTTCTCCGTCAAGCACTATCATTTTAGAAAGGCTCGCGCATATTTCGTCAAGTTTATTGGTTAATAATTTAAGCAGTTTTTTATCTTCTTCGGTTATGATTTTATTATTTGCCAAACCGTTAGCCATCATTATAGCCGTATCGTTTGTAGAAGTTTCGCCGTCAATGGAAATTCTATTTAAAGTTTTATTTATCGATTCTCTAAAAGCTTTATTCAGGGCTTCTTTTTCAATATTCAAATCGGTAAATATAAATAATAAAACCGTAGCCATATTTGGATGAATTATCGAAGTTCCTTTTGCAATCGCATAGAAATTCACAGTTTTATTTTCAATATTTAATTTTGTCGAATATACTTTATCGAATTTATCTCTCGTCTGTATCGCTTTTACAATATTGTCAAAACCTTCATTTAACGAAGATTTTTTAATCGCGTTTTTTATCTTTTCCGCGTCCAAATGAACTCCGATTATTCCCGTAGAAGCCATTAACATATTTTCTTTTTTGCATTTAAAATATTTACTTGCAAAATTAGCGATATTCAAAACATTATCGTAGCCTTTTTTCCCAGTTAAAGAATTTGCGACTCCACTGTTTACTATAAGCAAATCGATTTTATTTTTATCGTTCTTTTTTGAAAAGATTATCGGCGCGGCTTGAAATTTATTTTGAGTATATAATGCCGACACAACGCTCGGAGGCTCGCTTTTTATTATCGCAAGGTCATAGCCGTTATTTTTTATTCCAGATTTTAACGCCGCAGAAAAAAAACCTTTTGGAATATTATCCGCATTTATCATACATTAAAAAGCTCCTCTTCTTCAGGGTCCGCGTCATCCTCGACTTTTTTAACTTTTCTATTCTCGTAATTTATTCTCTTTCTCACAAAGAGATTGAATTTCTTTCCGTTTTGTCTCTCTCGTATTATCCCAAAAGTTCCAGAGCCTAAATAAACGATTTTGTCATTTTCTTCAATGTCGTTTATATTTTTTTGTCTTATCTCGTTTAATATGCATTCAAAATGCGCGAGCTTATTCGTTTCGTTATGATTTATTCCTTCTTCCGTTATGTATATCGGATTATTGCAAATCGGACATATCGGCTTTTCGGAATTATCGTTCATTCTTTTATCAAGATAAATTTTTTCGTATTCTTCTACGGTTTTTTTATTATTATTTTTATACTGATTATTATAATTGTTTTTATAAAATTGTTTTTTCTTATTCTTTTTTTTATTGCTATTATTACGATTATTATAAAATTTATTATAATTATCTTTTCCGAATTTTTTGCTATTTTTTTCAGACATTAAATCGCCCTATTAAATATTATTCTTTGACTTATATTTATTCATCATCGTCAAAATCATCGTCAAAATCTTCGTCTTCATCATCAAAATCGTCCATATATTCGCCGTCATCGAAGTCGTCGTCAAAATCGTCATCATCATCGAAGTCGTCGTCAAAATCGTCATCATCATCGAAGTCGTCGTCAAAGTCGTCATCATCATCGAAGTCGTCGTCAAAGTCGTCATCATCGAAGTCGTCATAGTCTTCGTCATAATCGTCATCGTCAAAATCTTCGTCATCGTCAAAATCTTCGTCATAATCGTCATCGTCAAAGTCGTCGTCGAACCTTGCAAAATAACCGTTTAAGATTTTTGTTTCGTCTAAAAAATTTAAGGATATTATTTTTTCCATTATCCGCTCCGTAAATATATGATTTTAAAGCAATAATAATATAATAGTTTTTTTTGTCAAGTGTAAATAAAAAAATTATTTGGCATATATTTCATAGTTATTGAAATTTAATAAATATATTGTATTATCGTATAAATTTTTAAAAAGCGTTTGAAAGAGGAATTACTATGGATAGAGAATACGCGAATCATTTAATGGGAATTTATAAAGATAAAATATTGCATGAAAGAATGAAAAGAAGGCTCGGATATTTTAAGCGAGTTTACGAAAGAGATAACGATAAAAGATTATTTGCAGAACTTGCTTTTTGTATATGCACTCCTCAAACTAAAGCGAGAAGCGGGGCGGCGGCTATAATAGACCTTTATAATCATAATTTGCTTTTTAACGGAAGCGCCGAAAAAGTTGCAAATATTTTAATTAAGCATGTGAGATTTCATAATATGAAGGCTCAAAATATAATTCTTGCAAGAAAGCTTTATTTTCCGAAAGAAAAATTTATTTTAAAAGAAAGAATAAACGATGCGATTCAAAACGGAACTATGGTAGAACTTCGCAATCAGCTCGCAAAAGAAGTTAAAGGCTACGGACTCAAAGAAGCGAGCCATTTTTTAAGAAATATCGGATTTGGGCAGAGTATAGGAATATTGGACAGACATATTATGCGGGTTATGGATAAACTTGGAATACTCCCAGAAGGAATGACTCCAAAAACAAGTTTGACAAAAAATAATTATTTAAGAGTCGAAGAGAATTTAGTGGAATATTCAAAAAGAGAAAAAATACCGATGGAATATTTGGATTTCGTTTTTTGGTTTGACGCCACGAACGATATATTTAAATAATTGCAAAAATTATAAATTTTAAAAATTAAATTTTTATCAATATTTCCCTTGACAAATTATTACAAAGTGTTAAAATATACTATATTAATTTATTAATGACGAGTATTAATCATGAGAATAAAACTTCATTTTGAACTAGAAAATAATATAATAGTTAAAGATTACAGAGAGTTAATTTTAAGTTTTATAAAATCTTCTTTGGTAAAAAATTTTAAAAAGAGTTATAAAGAAATTTATGAAAGCAAAGATAAACCGATAATGAAATTTTTTACTTTTGCGGTTTATTTGCCAAAACCAAAAATTGAAAAAGACAAAATAGAACTTGATAAAAATTATTTTAATGTGGTTTTTTCGATATACGACAATAAGCGATTTATAGAATTTTATAATTCTTTTAATTCGACTATAAATAAAGAACCTGAAGAAATAAAAAAAGAAAATGAAGAATATTCTTATCCGCTAAAAAATAATAAAATGAAACTTAAAAATATAACTATGGAAAATGAAAAAATTATTAATTCAAATAGAGCGATTATAAAATTTTTGAGTCCGCTCGTTTTGAGGAAGCATGAAGAAATTACGATTAATGAAAAACGAAAAGGAAAAGATATTTATTTGGACTTTAACGACAGCAATTTTAACGAACAGCTTAATTATTCCGTTTCGAGATTGATTAAAGATTTGAAATTAAACGGCATAAATTCAAATATAAAATTAGAACCTTGTAAAAGCGCGAGAAAAACCGTTGTCGATTTCAAAAATATTTTAATCAATTCTTCAATCGGCGAATATATTATTTCGGGCGATAGCGAACTTTTGAATATTTTATATAAAACGGGAATCGGCAGCAGACGAAGCGAAGGATTTGGAATGTTTGAAATAATTAAAGAATTAAAAAGCGAGGAAGTTTAATTTATGGCAACTAAAAAATCTATTAAAGAAAATAAAAAATCAATTAATGAAGATGGATATTTTAAGGTAAGCCTTGACACTTTTCTTTATAACGCGGGGATTGTTGGGTTTATAGAAGTTTTGGAAAAAGCTGACGCGGAAGAAGGGAAAGATAAAGATTTTTATATCAAAGGGCAAGATTTGTTAATTAAAAAAGAATTTCTAAAAAGTCCTAATTTAGCTCAAGCCTATATTGATTCTATTTGTGATAAATTTAAAAACGATACATTTTTTGAAAAGATTAAAAATGAAAAATCATCTAAAAAGGAAATTGAAAATATTTGTAGTCAATATGAACTTAAAAAAGGAAGCAATACGGATATTAAAGGTGGTAAATATAGACAGGCAATAAAAAAAATAGGATTATCAAAAAAATATGATTATGAAACGGAATTAATTAAATTACCTCATAAAGAAAGAATCGAAAAAGTTAAAATAATACTAAATGACATAGAAAAGGATGAAAAATTAAAATCTATACTTGATTTTAATAGCGTCTCTGGGAAAATAACTGCATTTTGGGGACAATTTGCATTTTTAGATTATGCCAATACTTCGGATTATAAATTAACTGATATTATAGAAAAATATTTTATAAATTCTATAAATAAAATCGCTTTAGATAAAAGAGAAGAAGAAATTGAAGATTACTGTTTTATGTGTTCAAACCCAATATATAACGATTATGTCTACGAGTCTTTAGGGCAAAAGAAAAAAGGGAGTTCAAATAATGAAAAGGAATTAAAAACAAAGCCTTACAGCACTTCATTTATTAACGGATTAACTCAAGACCTTGAAGGAAAGAGTTCTCAATTTTGGAATCATAATCCAGATGTTCGTATATGTCCTTTATGCGCTTTTATTTATGCATGCGTTCCCATTGGATTTATTGATGCAAAAAATTCTTTTGTATTCATTAATAAAAATGATAGTATAAATTTTTTAATAGAGGAAAATAAAAATTATGAGTATAAATTATTGAAATCTAAAGG
>NZ_JBNMIZ010000041.1:0-14638 GCF_050873525.1 Brachyspira sp.
AACTTCGGTAATTCAATATAATGCAACATGCAATGGTCGGTTAATATTTTATTATGATTAATTTCTTTTAATAAATAACATGAATGAAAATCTTTTATATCGTTAAATATTGTAAAATCTAAAATATTCATTCCAATTACTGGAGCAAGTTTAGTATAATTGTCGGACTTGTTTAACAACGAACTATAACTATTTGCCCAATAATAAAGGCTTCTGCCAATAAAATATTGATTACCTTGCAATTGAATTTCAATTATTACGGTATCGTTATCCTCCGTAATGCACTTTACATCGACAATAGATTCTTTGCCATCCAAATATTTACTCAAATTGAACGGATTTAAAATTTCGACATTAGAAAAAGTTTTAAAATTTGAATCAATCATTACTCCGTTAATAAAATCCAAAACTATATTTTCATTTCCTCTATCCGAAAATAGATAACGAACAAAACAATCATTTTTCTTGTTTAGACTGTCGACTGTAATAATTTCATTTTCGCTATTTTTTAAATATTCCAACTCGTCCATAATTTTATTATAACAAAATATTTTTTATTTGTCAAAATTTTTAAAAAACTCCTCTCTCGCTATCAATTTTGCCTCGCCCCAAAAATCCGCTTCCGCATAATTAATATTCTCAATATCTCTATCATTGATTATTTTTTTAATCGCTTTAAGTATTTCAATATCTCTATTATTCTTAAAAACTTTTTCAATATCCTTAATTTGTTTAGTGCTAAACTGATTATATTCCATTCCGTTAATAATTTTTTCAATATATTCTCTGTCGCTTGAAGAAATTTCAAACTCCATAATTTCTTTATATTTTTCAAGTTTTAGTAAAGCGTCAGGTTTATTGCTAATCTTTTTAATATTTCTTCTTCTCTCAAATTCTCCGATTAAACTTTTAGATTTTTCGCTCGGTTCAAATTCTTTTTCATTTTCTTCCGCTTTCAAACTTTCAAATACATTTTTCATGTCATAATACATAACCGAATCTTTTAATAATCCGCCCTGTATTCCGTTTTTACCTTTCCTTATTTCAAGCATTCCGTTAAAATTTTTAGCTCTCCTAATAAAAATTTCGTCTTCCAAATTTTTTATTTTTTCCAAAAGTTTTTCGTCCTGCTTTAATTTATTATAAATATTTCTGTATTCGATATCCCAGCTTTTATCGTCTTCGTCCAAAATATTCGCTTCTCTTTTTAACGAAAGCATAGAATTAATATCTTCGTCTTTTTGAAGTATTTTAGTGTCGTTTCCAAAAATCGAATTTATCAAAGTGAGTTTAAAATTAGCTATCTGCCAATTCTTAATATCTTTTTGAGCCTCGAGCCGAGGAATAAAATTGTGAATATAAATTTTATCGAAAAGTTTTTTACCGATTCTATTTATCCTTCCAACCCGCTGAATTACTCTTGTCGGATTATAAGGAATATCGTAATTTATTATAACTCCCGCTCTATGCAAATTTACTCCTTCCGAAAGAGTGTCGGTTGATATAAGTAAAAAATATTCGTTTTCCTGTTTGCTCTCTTCGAGCGACGCGTCAAAATTTGCCCGAACGGTTTCTCTATTTTTTGAATCGGCAACGGATTTCAAAGGTTTAAGCAAATCGTTTAATTCTTCGTCATTGCAAATCGATTCGTATAAATAATCTACCGTATCTTTAAATTCGCTGAATATAATTATTTTTCTGTTTTCGTTTTCTTTCTTGAATTTTTTTAATTCTTCTTTCAATTTCAAAAATTTTTTATCTTTTTCAACTCCGATATTTTCCCAGTCTTTTTTTATCTCTTTAAGTATTTTCAAATCGTTTTCAAAACTAATAAAAAATTCTTCGTTTAAAACTTCTTTTACATTTTCAATCAAATAAAGTCCTTCGTATTTTTTATTATAATCTTCTTCGCTTTCAAAAAAATCTTCAAAATCAATATCGCCTCTTTTATAAATCGGATAATAATTCCCGCCTCTAATAAATCTTTTTATATTCTCATATTTCCCAATCATATTTTCTATGCTTTTTTTGAACGCGAAAATCGAACTTTCAAATCTTCTAACCAATAAATGTCTCATAAACTTCGCAATATTATTTGAAGACAAATCGGCAAAATCAAAATTCGCATCCTCTCCGTAAACGCTTTTAACAATATCCGCGCTTTTTCTTTTATCTTCCATAGTTTCTTTTTTCAAATAAATTAAAGGCTTATATCGAACGCCCGTAAAAATATTAGAATTATCTTTTGCATTATTTTCATTTTCTTTATTGTTCTCATTGTCTTCGCTATCTTCATTATAAGGACTTATTTTTTCAAGCGTATCGGAATATAATTTTGATAAATCTTCCAGACTGTAATCATGCAGTTTCGGGTCCTCCACATCGTTAAATTCCGTTTTCTGTTCTTCCAAATCTTTTTTATATTCTATACCCTCGAGCAAATCTCCTCTAGTCCTTCTTATTATAAGAGATTCTATTAAGCTCATTATCCTTTTTGCCAATTCTTTAGTTTTATTAATATTTTCTTCTTTTGAAGATTTAGAATTTTTAAATTTTGATTTTAATTCTCTTTCTTCTTTCAATATTTTATTTTTCGCTTCTTCGTTATTTTTATTTGTCATAATTAATCTATCGAAAATTTCAATTATTGAAAATATATCGGAAGTCGTATTATGCATAGGAGTCGCCGTAAGAAGCATAACTTTATTTCCCGCGCATATTCTCTTTATCATATCGTAGGAATCCGTTTTACTATTTACAAATCTATGCGCTTCGTCAACTATAATTAATTTCTTCGCTTTACTATTTCTAACATAATTTAAAGCTTTATCCAAAAGTCCGATACTAAAAATTTTTGCATTAATTTCAAATTCTTTACTATAACTTTCCCAAGAAATCATTATTTTCGGCGGACATATAATTACTATCTCGTCTATATTTTTCTTTAATAAAAGATTTTTTGCCACAGTCGATGCGATTATACTTTTTCCCAAGCCAACTACATCGGAGATTAAAATTCCGTTATAAATCATAATTCTATTAATAGCGTTTTTTATCGCGTCAATCTGATATTTATAATTTCTGTATCCGTAATCCGAAGGTGAACATAATAATACTTCTTTATTGCTAAATTCAAAATATTCGTATAAAACTTTAAGAAATATTTTATATGGCAAACCCAAATTGTCTTTATTTCCTTCATTTTCTTTTTCGTCTTTATAAGTCGGTTTAATAATCTCTTTAAAAATTTCTTTTTCATTATTAAAGTCAAGTATAGGAATCGATTTATTCCATTCTTCTTCAAAATAATCATAAAGTCTATTAAATCCATCTTTGCAATATATATTAAGTTCTTTTCTATCTTTAATTCCTCGATGAGTAAAATTGCTCGAACCAATTAAAAAAGCGTTTTTCCCCGCTTCTTCGTTGTATTTAAATAAATATAATTTGGCATGCATATCTTCCGCTGTTTTTCTAATTTCAAGAGTTTTATTTTCGCATTTATATTTGAATAATTCTATTATTTTGGAATATTCTTTATTTTCGTCTAAAGTGAATTCTTTAAAATCGTTTATAGCATTTATTGTAGATACCATATCTTTTTCGTTATCAAAATATAATTTTTTGGTTTTTTTATCTATATTCATCCCGATAAGGATTTTTACTTTGGCTTTCAAAAATATATTTTTCGTGTTTTCATTTTTAATTATATACGAAAATACTTTATAAAAACAATATGCCGTTAAAATGCAAATTTCTTTTATATTATGAATATCGTTTTCATTATCGATATTATAAAACTGTTTTTCAAAATATTTTAGTAAACTTTTCGCTTCTTCCGAATTATCAAGCAATACCATAAATAAATTTCCTTAATCTAAAATAATCTAAAATGCAATTTTTTCTATAATCAGAAAATAAAAAATCTAACTTAAATTAATATTTTATAGAAATTTCAATATTATTCAATATATTAATAATTATCTTTTATCTTATTGTAAAAAAACCGTATATATGTTATACTGTTTTCGATAAAATAAATAAAAATAAAAAGTCGTTAAAATGATTTATAATAGTATTAATAAAAAATTGATGTCGAAAGATAATAAGATTGATAAATTAATGTTCTCATTAATTGTCAATCTTTTTTTTAATTTATAAAATATAAAAAAGGAATGAAAAATTGAAAAGATATTTAATACTCGAAGACGGAAGTCATTATGAAGGAGAAGGTTTCGGCTCGGATAATTTTAGAATCGGAGAAATCGTTTTCAATACTTCGATGACGGGCTATCAGGAAACGCTTTCGGATTTATCATACTGCGGACAAATAGCCGTTATGACTTATCCGCTAATCGGAAATTACGGAATAAACAGAGACGATTTTGAAAGTTTGAATCCCGCGATATTCGGTTTTGTAGTCAAAGAAGCCTGCAAAGAACCTAATAATTTTAGGAGCATAAATAATTTAGACGATTTTCTTAAACTTAAAGGAATCGCGGGAATCGAAAAAATTGACACGAGAGCGATAACGAAAAAAATAAGAGAGATTGGAACTATAAAAGCGATAATGTCCGACAATTTGGAAAATAAAGACGAAATTGTGGAAATGTTAAAAAATACTCCTTACGCGAGAGATTATGTGAAAAGAGTTTCAACCCAAAAAGCCTATCCTATTCCAAACGAAGGTAAAAAAGTCGTTTTAATCGATTATGGAGCGAAACTTGGAATAATAAGAGAGCTGAGCAAAAGAAACTGCGATTTGACGGTAGTTCCTTACGATATTTCAGCCGAGGAAATACTTAATCTAAACCCCGATGGAATAATGCTTTCAAACGGACCGGGCAATCCAAAAGATATTCCAGAGTCGATAAAAATAGTTAAAAAATTAATCGGAAAATTCCCAATTTTCGGAATCTGTTTGGGGCATCAAATTATAAGTTTGGCATGCGGAGCGGACACGATAAAATTGAGATTCGGGCATAGAGGCGGAAATCATCCCGTGAAAGATTTGGAAACGAATAAAGTGGCAATAACGAGTCAAAATCATAGCTTTGCCGTAGAAATAGAAAGTTTAAGTAAAACGAATTTAATATTAACTCATATATCTTTAAATGACGGAAGCTGCGAGGGAGTGAAGCATAAAAAATATCCTGTATTTTCGGTGCAGTATCATCCCGAAGCGAATCCCGGTCCCGAAGATTGTAAATATTTATTCGACAACTTTATTAATTTAATGAATAAAAATAAGAGGATAAAAAATGCCTAAAAGAACGGATATAGAAAAAATATTGGTTATAGGCTCGGGACCTATAGTTATAGGACAGGCGGCGGAATTCGATTACGCGGGAACTCAAGCATGCCAGTCTCTTAAAGAAGAAGGCTATCAGGTAATTTTAATCAATTCTAATCCTGCGACTATAATGACGGACAGCGCAGTCGCCGACAAAATATATATAGAGCCGATAAATTTCGATTTTGCAAAAAGAATAATTTATAAAGAGCGTCCGCAGGCAATTTTAGGTTCTTTGGGAGGACAAACGGGACTCAATTTGGTTGTCGAACTTGCCAACTCGGGAATATTGAAAGAAAATAATATTGAAATATTAGGAACGGATTTGAACGCCATTAATTGCGCCGAAGACAGACAGCTTTTCAAAGAATTAATGAATAAAATAAACGAACCCGTCCCAGAAAGCGTCATAATTCGGAAAGTCGAAGAGGCTTTGGAATTTGCAAATAAAATTGGCTATCATTTGGTAGTTCGTCCCGCATACACGCTCGGAGGAACGGGAGGAGGATTCGCTCGAAACGAAAAAGAACTTATAGAAATTTGCGAAACGGGATTAAAAATAAGTCCTGTCGGAGAATGTCTCGTTGAAAAAAGTATAGCGGGTTATAAAGAAATTGAATACGAAGTAATGCGAGACAATAACGATAACGCGATTGTAGTATGCAATATGGAAAATGTTGACCCTGTGGGAATACATACGGGAGACAGTATAGTTGTCGCTCCATGTCAAACTTTAAGCGATGTGGAAAATCAGGCTTTAAGAAACGCAAGCCTGAAAATTATAAGGGCTTTGAAAATCTGCGGAGGATGTAATGTTCAAATCGCTCTCGACCCGAATAGTTTTAATTATTATATTATTGAAGTTAATCCGAGAGTTTCGCGTTCGAGCGCGCTTGCAAGTAAAGCTACAGGCTATCCGATTGCAAAAATAAGCGCAAAAATAGCGGTTGGAATGACTTTGGACGAAATATTGAATCCGATTACAAAAAAAAGTTTCGCATGTTTCGAGCCTTCGATTGATTATATAGTGACAAAATTTCCGCGTCTTCCATTCGATAAATTTCCAAACGCCGACAGACAGCTTGGAACTCAAATGAAAGCTACGGGCGAGGTTATGAGCATTGGCAGGAATTTTGAAGAATCGTTTTTGAAAGCCGTTCGTTCGCTTGAAATAAAATGCGACCATATAGAAAATAAAGATTTGTCCGAATATACTACAAAAAAATTATGGGAAAGAATCGAGCAGAGAGACGATTTAAGAATGTTTATAATAGCCGAACTTATCCGAAGAGGCGAAAGTTTAGACGATATTATCAAAATAACGCGCATTGACAGATTCTTTTTGAATTATATAAAAAATATAATCGATTTGGAAAAAAAATTAAAATCAAATATTATGGATATCGAAGTTCTAAAAGAATGCAAAAAACATGGATTTTCGGACGGTTATATAGCGAGAAACTGGAAAGTAGAAGAAAAAGAAATTTATGATTTAAGAATTAAAAATAATATAATCCCCGTTTATAAAATGGTCGATACTTGCGCAGGAGAATTTGAAAGCGAAACTCCTTATTTTTATTCCACTTACGAAACGGAAAACGAATCTCATAAAAGCGATAGAAAAAGCGTTATAGTTTTGGGAGCGGGTCCGATAAGAATAGGACAGGGAATTGAATTCGATTATTCAACCGTTCATTCCGTTATGACAATTAGGAACGCGGGATACGAAGCGATTGTAATAAATAATAATCCCGAAACCGTTTCAACCGATTTTTCAATATCCGACAAACTTTATTTTGAACCTTTAACAATAGAAGATGTGATGCATATAATCGAACTTGAAAAACCTATAGGAGTTATAGTTCAATTCGGCGGACAGACTGCGATTAATTTGGCGGAAAAATTAGTTCAGCATAATGTAAAAATTCTTGGAACTTCGCTTGAAAATATAAATAAAGCGGAAGACAGACATGAATTTGAAAAAATGCTTAAGAAATTGAATATTACTCAGCCGATGGGAGAGACGGCTTTTACCGTAAAAGAAGCGCTTATAATAGCTCAAAAAATCGGCTATCCCGTTTTGGTTCGTCCGAGTTATGTTTTGGGCGGGCGCGCTATGGAAATAGTAAATAACGATGAAGCTTTAAAAAAATATATGGCAAGCGCCGTTAAAGAAATAAGCAATAAAGCTCCGATACTTATCGACAAATATATAATCGGTAAAGAAGTCGAAACGGACGCGATAGCGGACAGCAAAAATAATATATTTATTCCGGGAATTATGGAGCATGTGGAAAGAGCGGGAATACATTCGGGCGATTCAATAAGCGTTTATCCGACTCAAACTATTTCAAAAAAAGTTAAAGACAAAATAATAGAATATACGGGAAGAATTGGAAAAGGATTTAATTTTATCGGACTTTACAATATACAATTTATAGTCGATAAAAACGAGCATGTTTATGTCCTTGAAGTTAATCCAAGAAGCAGTAGAACCGTTCCGTTTTTAAGCAAAATTACCAATATACAAATGGCGAATATTGCGACTATGTGCATATTGGGAAAATCTCTTAAAGAGCAGGGTTATAAAAATCTGTATTTGAAAGAAAGAGATAAAGTTTTTGTTAAAGCTCCCGTATTTTCTTTTGCGAAACTAACGAGCGTTGACACTTTACTCGGTCCCGAAATGAAAAGCACGGGCGAAGCTTTGGGATTTGACATTAATTTTGAAAAGGCTTTATATAAGGCTTTGGTTGCAAGCGGAATGAGAATTCCTCTTCATGGAAATATTTTGCTTACAATATCGGACAATCATAAAAAAGAAGCGCTCGATTTGGCAAAAAGATTTTTCGCAATCGGATATGGAATTTACGCCACGAAAGGAACGGCGGATTTTTTGCGAGGAAACGATCTATATGTTAAAGAAGTTTCAAAAATCTACGAAAGCAAATTTGAAAATATAATTGATATTATAAGATTTGGAAAAGTCGATTATGTGGTAAATACGATAGAAAGCGACAATCAAAATCATACGGACAGTTTGAAATTGAGAAGAGCCACAGCCGAAAATAATATTCCATGCTTAACTTCGCTCGATACGGCTTACGCTTTGCTTAAAGTTATAGAGTCGATGAATTTTACTATATCTCCAATGTAATTATAATCGTTAATTTATAATAAAATAAAATATAAATAAAATAAAAGGCGCTTCCAAATCAATGAAAGCGTCTTTTAATAATTTATCCAATCTTTTTTCAATTTTATATTAATCTTTATTTTCTTTATCTTACCGCATACGAGAAATTAATTTATCTATCCATTGACGGCATAAACAAAAAAGACCACCAGCGACCAGAATCCGTAAAAGCGGTAGAATGAGTCAACTGCGTAGTAGTATATTCGGGTCTTTGTCCTAAATATATATTATGATTAGTCATATAAGGCATATTTTCAGGAGTAAAGTAAATACCGGGATGATTTGCATATTCTCTATAATAATTATATATTCCGTAATAAGCGTAATAAGAATGAACTCCAGCCGAGCCAGAATGCCCCAAATTATCATAATCATACATAACCAAAACTTCTATAAAGCCAGGGTTTATATATTGTCTTTCAAACACATTATTTGCATAAACGGCTCCGTTATTGAAAGTTTCCACATAATGTCGAGCGGTTATGAACTCAAATACTCCCTCTTTAAATCGGTTGTCTCCATGATACTTCGCTCTTGCCTGTTCGGTTGTCAAAGCGTTAGCGTAAATAGCTCCGACCGTATAGATGCCTTTTTCTCTCCAAGTATATTTCTTTATAGCCATACTGTTATCTAGCCATATATTTTTTGCCCCCATTTCTTTAGAAACATCTCTATACCCCGTTATAATCGCGCCCATAAATTTTTTGATAGTCGTATTGTCTTCTTTCCAAATTATATCTCCGCTATCGTTGAAGTAATAATAATCATAAGCGCTATATTGTCCATGAGAACGTCTGCTTTGAAAATTATTCTCGTTTCCATCATTCGCTCTGTTTCTTATAGCGAAAACTCTTCCATCGTTTACCGCTTTTCTATTGATTTGGTCTAGCCATAATTGTTTTAATTTATTTGTGTCTTTATAGCTTACATTAGTATAACCGTCTCCGCCCACGCCAAAAGGAACGCGAAGTCTATAATAATCGCTCGGATTATCGTCTGGTAAAATAGTCGTATCATCATCTGGAGAACTCGGAGTATTGTCTCCGCTATTCGTATTATTGCCCGTATTCTCGCTTGAATAACTTCTTCCGCTTCCCGTAATGTCGGCTCCTCCGCAGGAAATTATTCCAGCAAATAAAATAACCGCTATCGTTAAAAATATGATTGTATTTAATCCTTTATTTTTCATAGCAAGTCTCCTTAATTAATAAGTTTTTCAAATTCTCATTTTAATTAAAGTATAATATATTTATTGATAAAAGTCAAGTAAAATTAAAGTTATAATGAAAAAAATAAAAAAATCATTATTGAGAGGGAAATTCCCAATAATGATTTTTATGTCTCTACAAGGCTAATTTATTATTTTACCAATTTACATTTTATAGTTTCACCCTTATAAGAATTTCCGCTTATGAATTTTACCGTCAAAGTTCCGTCAGGTTCAAATAGCAACTTTCCAGATTGTTCACCGCTTTCAAATGCTTTACCTTGAAATACATAATTTTGTCCCATGCCTTTGGATACTACCAATTCGTTAGCGATTGAAAAGTCTGGTTCGTTAACTCCTGCGGCTTGATATTTTATAGTAGAATCTTCAGAGATTCTAACCCATAAATAACTTATTCCCGTATCCAATACATCAGACCTAAAAGTCTTTCCCGCAAATTGACTAACATCTTGAGTCAAGTCGATAGGCATTTCTCCGCTTATTACTTCGCTTGCCGAAATAGGCGCGGTTTGTTTGTTCTTACAAGCTATGGCAAAAAGCATAACTATAGCCGTAAGAATCGCTAAAAATTTAATCGTTTTTTTGTTCGTCATAATATGACCTCCTAAAGTCTTATTTAATCTTTCTATCAATAAGATAACGATTTTTTTAAAATCGTCAACAACTTTTTTACTATTGTTATCAAAAAAAAAAAAAAATAATAAGAAATTTACAAAAAGTAATAAAGTTATGAATAATCAAAGTGAATTTATGAAAAAAGTTAACATAATTTACAATCATTATTTAACTAACATTGAAAATATTTTAAATAATTCCATTATTATTTTATTAAATTCGTCATTGCAAATTTATTTTACTTGGATTACTTCGGCTATAAATAGCCTCGTAATGACTATATAATTCTGTCATTGCGTGCTTTTACTAAACCGTCATTGCGAGCCTCAACAGAGGCGTGGCAATCCATATAAATTGGGCAATTAAAATATATAAAAAATAATTATTAGAAAAAATTTCAGCAATTAAGATTAAATTTTAATCATTGAATTTTAATCAAATTTTTAATATAATATACGAATTAATTTTAAATTTTATAAAACGGTTGTTATTAATGAAAGTGATACCTTCGGATAAATTATTAAAAAACAGACAAAAAACGGTTAGCGAAAAATTATGCGCCGACTGTAATTCTTTATGCTGTCATGATTTGGTTATGGAAATATCTCCGCCGAAAGACGAGGAAGAATTAAACACTTTAAAATGGTATTTGCATTTTAGACATTCTTTTATTTTTATATACGAAGACACTTGGTATCATATGATAAGAAGCGAATGCAGATATTTGGATAAAAAAACTTATTTATGCACGAACTACGAAAATAGAAACGAAATTTGCTCAAAACATAGTCCGCCGAAATGCGAAAGATACGAAGAATGGTATAATATTATATTCGACAATCAATACGAACTTGAAAAATATGTTTACGAAAATAAAATTATAAAACCTAAAAAATCGGGAAAAAAGAAAATAAATAAAAATGAAAAAAGATAAAATTGAAAGAATATGCATAACCTATCCCCCTTTTGAAAATAACGAAGGATATCCTTTAATGTCTTTGAACGGACAATTTCAATGGTTAAGAAATCCGTCTTATTTTTATCCTATTCTTCCCGCTTATGCCGCGACTTTGCTTAAAAATAACGGCTATAATGTTTTTTTTCTAGATACGATTGCTCGAAACATGGACACAATAGATTGGTTTAGCGAACTTGACGAAATAAAACCTCAATTAATTTTTTTTGAAGCGCGAACTCCGACTATTAATTATACTTGGGATACGATAGAAACTATAAAGAAAAAATATGACGGAATTTATGTCGTTTTGGCGGGCGACCATGTGACGAGTTTGCCCGAAGAAAGTTTAATTAAATCGAAAGCCGATTTTATAATAACGGGCGGAAATTACGAAATTTCGCTTTTAAGCATAGTAAAACATTTAAATCATGGCAACAAATTAGCGAAGGGAATATATTACAGAAACGATAAAAACGGAACGGGAAATATAAAAAATACGGGAAAATTTTCTCTCGATTATCCTTTGGACAGTTTGCCTTTTATAGACAGAAATTTAACGAATTGGAAAATCTATTCAAAGAAAAACGAATATTTCAAAAAATATCCCGGAACTTTTATAATGTCGGGACGAGGCTCGATTTACAATATTTATAACAGCAATTCTTCGAGCATACTTTTCAATAACGCTATGTTAAGAAGTCCGATAAATGTAGTGGACGAAATAGAATATTTAAATAAAAGATACGGAATAAAAGAAATCATAGACGGCACAATTTGTTTTCCAACGAACGAATGGCTTTCTTTATTTTGCGCGACAATGCGGGAGAGAAAATTAAATAAAAAAGTATATATCGACTGTTATATGTATTTGAATATTTTGAGTTTTGAAGATTTTAAAATGATGAAAAAATCTGGATTCAAAACTATAATTTTTAATCTGCCCACAATTAATAATCATATGATTGAAAAAATAGGAATCGATAAAAATAATGTCGAGCAAATGGTAGAATCGATTAAACTTGCAAAGCGAGCGGGATTATTTATCGACATGATGGTAAAGCTGGGCTATCCGAACGAAACCGAAGAAGATATTATTAGAACTTTTAATATAGTTAAAAATTTGATGCTTAACGGATATGTCAATTCAATGAATGTTTCATTATTTGTGCCTTATCCGAACACTCGATTATTTAATTACTGCAAAGAAAACGATTTGCTTAAAACCGAAAACTGGTTCGATTTCGATATGCGTAAATCTGTCGTTAAATTAAATTTTGACGAAGAAAAATTATATAAATATATCGAATATTTTTATAATCTTTCTTTTAATCCTTTATATCTATTTCACAAAATCACGGCGATAAGAGATATTTACGATATAAGGCATCATATAAATTCTTTTAAAAATATTTTATCTTATTATTTTAAATAAAATTATTAAATAAAATTTTAAAATAAAAATTATTATTTAAAATTTATTCTTCCACTTTCAAATGCAGTTCTTCAAGCTGTTCTTCATCGACTGTGGAAGGGCATCCGCTCATCAAACATTGCCCTTTTTGAGTTTTTGGGAAAGCTATAACTTCTCTTATGCTGTCCTGTTTTTGTAGAAGCATTACGACTCTGTCTATTCCGAAAGCCATTCCACACATTGGAGGAGCGCCGTATTTCAAAGCGTCAAGTAAAAATCCGAATCTCTCTTTCGCTTTTTCTTCCGATATTCCGAGCAAATTAAATATTTTTGCCTGCACGGAACTATCATAAATTCTCTGTCCGCCTCCGCCAATTTCGTTTCCGTTTAAAACCAAATCATAAGTATCGCTTCTTACTTTCAAAGTATCGCTTTCGAGTATCGCGACATCTTCAGGAACTGGAGCGGTAAAAGGATGGTGAGTCGCCGAAATTCTTTTTTCTTTATAATCGTATTCAAATAACGGAAATTCCACAACCCATAAGAAATTTAATTTATCTTTATCTATCAAATTCAATTTTTCCGCCACTTTTAACCTCAAATTTCCCAAAGCGTCAAAAGTGATTTTTGGAGTGTCGGCAACGAAAAATAACAAATCGCCTTTTTCGGCTTTCGTTGTTTCCAATATTTTATTTTGATTTTCTTTTGAAAAGAATTTTACTATATTCGATTCTAGTCCGTTTTCCGTCACTCTCATCCAAGCGAGTCCTTTTGCTCCGAATATTCCGACATATTTTGTAAAATCGTCAATATCTTTTCGGCTTAATTTTTCTCCGCCTTTCGCGTTCAAACATCTTATTATAAATTTATTATTCAAAGCGTTTTTGAATACGGCAAAATCGCATCCTCTAACGGCGTCTTCCACATTTATAAGTTTCAAATCAAATCTCGTGTCGGGTTTGTCGCTTCCGTAATTTTCCATAGCTTCTTTATAAGATAATCTCGGCAAAGGCAAAGGCAAATCGATATTATAAACATCTTTCACAATATCGGCTATCACTTTTTCCATTATTGATAAAAATTCGTCCGTGCTTAAAAAAGAAGTTTCAATATCCACTTGAGTAAATTCTGGCTGTCTGTCCGCTCTTAAATCTTCGTCTCTGAAACATTTAGCTATTTGATAATATCTATCGAATCCGCTTATCATGAGTATCTGTTTGAAAATTTGAGGAGATTGAGGCAAAGCGTAAAAATCTCCCGCAGACAATCTCGAAGGAACTAAAAAATCTCTCGCTCCTTCGGGCGTGCTTTTATTCAAAATCGGAGTTTCCACATCTATAAATCCGTTTTCCGCCAAATGTTTTCTAAAAGCGTTTGTAATTAAAAATCTATAATATAAATTATTAAATATTTTAGGACGTCTTAAATCCAAATATCTATATTTAAGTCTTATCTCTTCGTTCGTGTCTATATCGTCTTCGAGCATAAAAGGAGGAGTTTCCGAAGTATTTAATAATTCCAATTTTTCAACCATAACCTCGATTTCTCCCGTTGGAATTTTTGGATTAATCATCTCTTCGCTTCTCGCTCTCACTTTTCCTTCAACGCTTATCACATATTCGCTTCTTAAATCTTGCGCTTTATTATGAGCTTCTTCGTTTACTTGAGGATTAAAAACTATTTGAGCAAATCCCGTTCTGTCCCGCAAATCCACAAATATAACGCCTCCATGGTCGCGTCTTCTTAAAACCCATCCCGCTAATTTTACTTCTTTTCCAATATCGTTTTTTGTAAGTGTTCCGTTATAAGCGCTTTTAAACCTCATTTTAAAATCCTTATTTATTTATTATTTTTTTCAATTTTATTTTTTAATTTATATAATTTATTTTAATTGGATTAAATTATATTATGAATAGATATAAAAATCAATTTTAAAT
>NZ_JBNMIZ010000042.1:0-14519 GCF_050873525.1 Brachyspira sp.
AAAAAAGAACGGAACTTTTGACTTACTTTAAAAAAGTAAGAAAAGATTAAAAGGAAAAACATGAAATTTTATAAACTAACTTTATACTCCCTAATAATCGCCTTGATTTTTTACATGCACGCATCCCCGCAAACCAACATGGATAAATTCTTCGCGGGCGATTTTTCCACCAACAAAATTTTATCGCGTGAGTTTTCAAAAGAACGGCAGTTATTTAGCGTAAATTTAATCCCGAGCTACTCCGTAATTTTTCCCACTTTAGTTAAAAATCTTTTTAGAAATGTCAAAACTTTTTCGGGCTTGGCTCAAATCGACATCAGCGAATATTCAAAATATTTCGACTATATCGACTTAAAAGGCGGCTTCTGGTATATCCCAAATATTTCCTACACGATTTTATTAAACCGCGTCATCGGTATCGAATTGGGAATCGGCGTTCAGTCGGTTTCCTATTCTCTATCCGTCCCTCAAAATAAAGTCGGCGATTTATTGGAAGCCTTCGACCCCGACAAAAAAGAATACGCGGGCGCGGTTGGCAGCGACACTTATTTTAAATCTTCTTTCGTTTATATTCCGATTCATTTGGGATTAAAAATTATTTCGGGTAAAACTCATAAAACGGTAAATACTTTCCGACTTGGACTCGAGACTGTGGTTTACAATATCGAAACCTTAAACGGCGTCACTGGAGTCAAAACCGAGCGAAAAACCGTTTCCCCGACTTTCTACATTTCCTACGAATTGGGCTGGAATATAGATTTATTCCCAAATAAAAATTGGAGAGTTAAGCCATACATTGATTTTTCTTTACTTGAAATTGGCTTTTATTTTAAGTCTTCGATGGAAGGCGTTTATAATAATGCAAAAGAAGGCGTGGGATTTTTCGGCAGCGGTTTGCTTGATATTAATTCCTATCTTCCCGCTTGGAATGATATTCCGAAATCGGACATTGTTAAATTTGTCACTTCTTTGAAAATCGCATTTTTCCCGCGTGTCGGAGTGACTATAAGATTTTAAAATTAATTTTAATAAATAAAAAATAAATAAAAAAAGGATATTACAATGAACAAAATATTAAAAATATTAATTACGGCTTTTTTAATTTCTTCGGTTTGCATTCCAAATCTATTTGCAAATAATTTCAATGTTGGAATCGGCTTGGTTGTTCCTTTGGGAGCTTCAATCTCTCAAAAGAATCAAACTCACAATGCGGATGCCGACAAAAATGACGGAATATTTTCGGGCAAATCCGCTTTTGAATTCGGAGTCGGAATAACGCCGGGATTTTATAGAGGCTTTAACGACTTCATGGGATTTTCCATCGCTTTGGATTTCGGCTATAAACGAGAGGTTTTTTCCTACAGTCAAAATAAAAAAATTGCCGACTCTCAATACGAAACCGTCTCAACGATTTATTATTTCGACACAATAAATTTGGGCTTGCTTCCAAAGTTTAATGTCGCTTCATTTTTTATCGGAATCGGCGGCGGAGTAAAAATAGTCGTAAACGGAGTCGAAAAAATTAAAAACTACGGCGAGAATAATGTTCAGTTAAAAAGCCCTTATATTCCGTATGTCAAAGCAACTTTCGATTATTTATTTTTATTTGGCGATGAAATGGCATTGGGAATCGGCTTATATGCAGGCTATGATTTCGGACCGCATGCAATAGATAGTAGATTTAGCAAAAATATTTTAAGCGCTTTCGACATCGGCGGACAAATCAGCTTTTATTTTGTAAACAATTAATTTGATAATAAAATTTAATTTGATAATAAAGTTTAAAAGGAGTAATAAAAAAAATATTCGTTTGTCATTGCGAGCCGTTGCCGTAGGCACACAGCGTGAATGCGTGGCAATCCACACAGAGTGAGCAAAAATAAAAAATCAAGGATTAATAAAAAATAATTGTCATCGCCGAGCGAAGCGAGGCGCACAGCGTGGGCGAGCTTTCGTAAGAAAGCGAAGCAATCCACACTAAATAGATTGCTTCGGCAAAGCCTCGCAATGACGAGCTTTCCAAATACTGCGAAAGTTTTTTACAAATGGACTTTGTAATCCGACTGTAATTGTTTTTTTGCTTCTTTTTTTGACAAAAAAAGAAGTGGTTTTTTGGTTCTTTTTTGGCATCAAAAAAGAACGAAGGAATTTGCTTACTTTAAAATAAAAAGTAAGAGGAAATTTGGCGACTGCCCGCCTTCGGCGTGATTACTTTCACCGAAGGTGCGCAGAGCGATTAAAAGAATTTAGGCTTGCGGATAATCTAAATTTCTTTCATATATTGGTATTCTCATCGCGGCGTCCCATTTAAAAGCGACTGGATGGAAACGCTTATTATTTGGCGTCCGCGATGATTAATTAAAAAAATATTTGATTGTAAATTTACTTAATATTACTTGTAATGAGGGACTTTCCGAATTAGCGAAAATGTTTTTATTAACGGATTTTGAATTCTAAACGGAGTTGTTTTTCGCTTCTGCGGGCTTTAGCCTTGTTTTCTTTTTTTCGCCAAAGGCGCGCAGGGCGACAAAAAAAGAAATGTTTTTTTGCTTACTTTTTTTACATAAAAAAAGTAAGAGGAAATTTTGATTTTATTAAAAAGAATAGCAATTATGTTTAAATCTTTTTCATTTTTTAAGCTTTCTCTCTCCAAAGGGTTAACTCCCCCTTCATTAAAATATAATCTTTAGAACCTCATGCGAAAGCATGGGGTTCGCTTTAATTTTATAAAAAATAACTACATTTTATATTTACTGTAGTATAAACTACAATTTGGCTTTAATTGTAATTCCAATTATTAAATAAAATATTAAAATAATTATAACTTTTATTAAATAGGTGACTTCATGATAAAAAATATAATAAGAAAAATAATAACGGTTTTATTAATCGCTTTCGGTTTTTCGTTTTATCTTTTTTCTCAAAGTAACGGAACGATTTTAAATTATAGCGAATATATTGGAAAAATAGAATCTCTCATTCCCGAAATGAAATTAACGGCTTCGGCAGAGAGCAACGCTTATAATAATTTGATTAAAGCAAAAAGCAGCGGAGATGTTAAATTCGATTTGCAGGCGGGAGCGATTGGAATGCAAAATCATTTTAATCAATATAGCATCTTGCCCGAATCGGATTTTCATTATAACGGTTTCAGAGTTGGCGCGGGATTTAGCGGATTGATTCCATATTCTGGCACGAGATGGAATGTGGAAATTCGACATGACGGTTATTTTGGAGATTTTAAAAGCGGGAATATATCTTTACTTCCAAATATGCCTCCGTTAAATTTTGGAACTAATAATTTTAAATATTATTCTCCGAGTATAAAAATAGAAATCGCTCAGCCGATTTTGAGAGATTTTTTCGGAAAGCTCGACAAATATCCGATTAAAGACGCCGAATATCAATTAACCGTTGCAAAATTAAAAAGAATGATAGACGATAACGCCGTTTTAAGCTCTTACCGAAAACTTTATTATCAATGGATAATGGCAAAAAAATTAATCGATTTTTATGACGAGATGATAAAAGAATCGAGGAATTTTGAAAATCAAGCCTTCAACAGATATAAAAACGGACTCATTGATAATGACGCTTATCAAAATGCAGTTCGACAAACTATAAAATACGGCGAGGCAAAAGACGAAGCGGAAATTTTATTGAAGAGAGTTTTAAGAAATATTCAATTTTTTATACCAGAAGAAAATATTATTCCAAACGATAACGACTGGAATCAAACTCTTAACGATTCTATAAATTCAGAAATTAATTCAGTTTCGTTTTTAGATAGCGTTCAAGGACAGATGGCTTATCAATTAAAATTAAGAGCCGAATACGGAATGACAATTATAAAAAATAATTCTATGCCCGATTTGTCGATAGTCGGAAATGTTTCGCTTTCGGGTTTGGACGACAGCGGATATTTTAATTCTTTTGCGAGTATGACTAATTTGAATTATTTTGTCGGGCTTATGTTTTCTTATCCAATCGGCGGGCGAGATGCAAAGGCAAAAATGATGGACGCCTATGCTTCGTTAAATGCAGTTTCGGCGGATTACGATAGAGCGAATAGAGATTTTGAAGTTCAAATTGGAATATATTTTGACGAATTTCAATCTTATAAAAAAATGATAGAAAATAAAAAGCGGGAAATAAACGCCATAGCTTCAAGAATCAATACTCAAAACGAAAAGTTTAAACAGGGCAGACTTCCGATAGACGAAATTATAAATACGCGGCTCGAACTATCAAAGGCGAGAGGAGAACTTTTGAATTTGGAATATTCTATAATCGCTACGGTTATGGATTATAATTCTTTAGTTTTGCTAAAATGATTAAAAATATTTTTAAATAAATAAATGTTAATAAAAAATTTGATAAAAAAGAGGAATAGAAAATGAATAAAATAATTGAAATATTTGCTAAAAACAGATTATTGGTTAATGTAATAATTATAATTACTTTATGCATCGGAGTGCAGGCTTCGATTAATATAAAGAAAGAGGCTTTTCCGTCAACCGATTTCGATGTTATGCTCGTTCAAGTAATTTATCCCGGAGCATCGCCAGAAGATGTCGAACAGAACGCCATTATTCCAATCGAAGACGAACTTCAAACGATAGCGGGAATAGACGAATTTTACTCTCTTATAATTGAAAATGCGGGAATAATCACAATAAGAATAGATATGGAACTTAAAGATTCTCGTCCAGTGAAAGACGAAATATTTAGAAAACTTCAAAATGTTCAAAATATTTCAAAAGATGTGGAAGAGATAAAAATTACAGAAGCCAATGCAAATAAAATGCCAATATATAATTTGGGAATACATTTTAAAGAAGGAATGGAAGGATACGAAAAAGAGCTTTACGATATTTCAAAAACATTGGAAAAAGAATTAAAATATGTAGACGGAGTTGCAAATATTGAAGTTTACGGAAGAACGGACCCAGAAATTCAGATAATTGCAAATCCGCAGAAATTGAGAGAATATTATATTTCATTAAGCGAAATAATAGAGGCTTTGTCTTTAAGGAATATTCGTTCGACAAGCGGAAGTATGAAACCAGCGGAAACCGAAAGTATAGATTATAAAAATAAACTTCTTGTGACAATGGGACAGTTTGAAAATCCTTTATCGATTACAAATCTTATAGTTCGCTCGATATTCAACGGAAATCCAGTGAGAATATCGGATATTGCGGAAGTAAAAGAAATTTTTGCCGACAAAAATGTATTTATGAGAGTAAATAAAACGGACGGCTATTCGATTAATATAATCAAAAAAGAAGACGCCGATATAATAAGAACAATAAATAATGTGAATAAATTTTTAGAAGAAAATAAAAAGATTATTCCAGAAAATATAGAAATATCCGTAATGGGAAATAATTCGAGGACAATAAACGACCTTTTAAATGCAGTGAGTTCAAATATTGTCGGAGGATTTATAATAATATTTGCAATTCTGCTTATATTTTTGGATTTTAAAAGCGCAATTTTTACATCTCTCGGAATGGTAATTGTGACGGCGGTTTCTATGATTTATATGGAATATTCTGGAATAACTTTTAATACCATATCTTTGGCGGGAATAATAACCGTTCTCGGCATGATTGTCGATAATTCGATTGTAGTTTCGGAAAATATTTTTAATTATCATCAAAGAGGATTCAGAGGTTTGGAGGCGACAAAAAACGCGGTTGGCGAAGTTTTTATGCCTATGCTCGTTTCCACTTTAACTACCGTTGCGGCTTTCGTCCCAATGATATTCGTGTCGGGAACGATGGGAAGATTAATCAATCAGTATCCGAAAGTCGTAATAGTCGCTTTAATTACGAGCATATTTCAAGCGGTTCTTCTGCTTCCGAATAATTTAATAACAAAATCGGAATTGAAAGGAATAACAAATATAAATAACGATAACGATAAAAATAAAAAAAGATTTAAAAATCCGCTCGATTTCGATAAAGATAAATTATTTAATGTATTGAAAATTCCTTTTAAAAATTTATTAATTTTCATGATGAAAATAAGATATTTGGTAATAATATTTTTTATAGCGCTTTTAATATTTTCCATAATTATTTCAAAATCAATATTTTCAAAATTTACTTTAATTTACGACACAAGCGCCGATGTGATAGTAATAAATATAAACTCTGGAATCGGAAGCTCTATACATAAAACTAAAGAATATTTATCTAAAATTGAAAATATAATTTATGAAACGATTGATAATAAAGATTTAATTGCCGTTTACAGTTTAGTCGGAAAACAGCTCGATAAGAATCAGGCGGATATATCCGAAGAATTGAATAATTTGGCGGGAACTATGATATATTTAGTCCCAGCAAATAATAGAAAGAAAACGGCTTTCGATATAGTGGACGATTTAAATTTGGCGATAGAAAAAAGCGAAATTAAAAACGATTTGGAACTTATAACTGTTAATACGAAACTTGTTATAAATCCCGGTAAAGCGGTTGATATAAAAATAATTGGAAACGACACTTTAGCGGCTCAAGAAGTAAAAAATAAAATGAAAGAAAAATTATTATCGCTCGGCGGAATAATAAATTATGACGATGACGATAAAATAGGTGAGGAAGAATTAAGAATAATATTCGATTACGATAAAATGGCGGAATTAGGTTTAAATGTCGCTTACGCGGCAAGAGAATTGAGAGCGGCTTATGCGGGAATAGTCGCTACTTCGATTCAGCGCTTTGACAATAGATTGAATTTTAGAGTTAGATTGGACAGCGCATATACTTACGATACGAACACTTTATATAATCTGCTTATTCCAAATACTTACGGAAGATTAATTTATTTGAAAGATGTCGCTACAATAGATATTACGAATAATAAATCGAGCATAATGCATTATAACGGCAAAAAATCTATAACGATGACGGCGGATATAGTTCAGGGAGAAAATACGGCTTTGAATATAATGTATAATATGAGAAACTATTTTAGTTCAATATCGAAAGATTATCCTTCAATAAGCGTTAATTTTTCGGGAGAGGTTAAGGAAACGAGCGGTTCTATAGTCGGACTTGCTTGGGGATATTTATTTGCCATAATTGCAATTTATGTCGTTCTTCTGCTTCAATTCAATAAATTTGTTCAGCCTTTAATGATACTCGGAATAATACCTTTCGGAATAATCGGAGTAATTTTGGCTTTTGCAATTCATAGAATGCCAATGTCTTTTGTCGGCGGAATCGGAATAGTCGGACTTGCGGGCGTTGTAGTAAATAACGGAATAATAATGGTAGATTTAATTAATAGAATACTTGAAAGCGGAAATATAAAAAATAAAGACGATGTATTTGACGCGATAGTCGAAGGAGCGAGCGAAAGATTTAGAGCGATATTTTTAACCACGATTACGACTATATTCGGACTTCTTCCAACTGTTTACGGAATTGGCGGAAGAGCGGATTTGATAGTTCCGATAGTTATGGCTATGGCTTACGGACTTTTATTCGCGTCTCTTTTGACTTTAATACTTTTGCCATGTTTGTTTATGATATCGGCGGATTTGAAGCTTGTGAGGATTAATTATAAAATATAACTTTTGACAAACTTCCAATATCTAGTATAATCTATAAAATGATAACAGTTATTATACCGATTTACAATGTGGCGCAATATTTAAGAAATTGTTTGGAAAGCGTCATTAATCAAACATTTAAAGACTTGGAAATAATTTGCATAAATGACGGTTCTACGGACGATTCGATTCACATATTAAAAGAATATCAAAAAAAAGACGAAAGAATAATTATAATCGATAAAAAAAATGAAGGGGTTTCCGCCGCAAGAAACGATGGAATAGAAAAAGCGAGAGGCGAATATTTATTTTGTATAGACGGAGACGATTATATAGATAAAGATTTTTTTGAGAGATTTTATAATAACGCGAAAGAAAACGATAGCGATTTGGTTGTTTTAAGCAGTTTTTGGAATTTGGATAAAAGAATAAATAAAAATTGCGGTTATCATTCGGCGCTTCCGACTTGTGCTATGTTTATAAGAAAAAAAATACTGGATGAAAATAAAACCGTTCGTTATCCTTTGAATGTTCAGCCCGGCGAGGATGGAATATTTTCGCATAAACTTTTAATGTTCGCTAAAAATATAAGTTTCGAGTATAACGCGCATTATCATTATATTAAAAGAGCGGGGCAGGATTCTCAAAGGGCGGTTAAAGAGCCTAAAATATTATTGTCGGCGATAAAAAAATGGTTTGAAATTTTGGAAGATTTTTATAACGAATATAATTTTTGGGAAAATCAATCTTTATCGTTTGCAAAATATATTGAGCAGGAAGCTTTTCTTGCTTTTAGAACGAAAAATTTTAATATCGAAGACGAACGAAAAGTTTTTGAAATTCTAAAAAACACTTTAAATAAAGTCGTAAAAAATATTGATAAAGAAAATTATAAATATTTTTCAAAAGAATTTATAGATTTGATAGAAGCTAATTCGATTAAAGAATATTATTCAAAAGTAAAATTCAGATATAATTATATTAGATTTTCTTTGTTTAAAAATTCTTTTCAAAAAGATATTTCGATTCGTTATAAAGAAAATAGATTTAAATTTTATAAAAACGATAAATTATGAGGAATTTTCATGAATAAAGATGCGATAAAAGTCGCGTTAATAAAATGCGATAGCTACGATTTGACAAAAGTAAAAAACGCTATAAACAGAGGAATCGATTTGCTTGGCGGAATCGATTTATTTATAAAAGACGGAGATAAAATTTTACTTAAACCGAATTTACTTGCCGCAGAATCTTCCGAAAAATCCGTCACGACTCATCCGATAGTTTTTGAGGCAGTAATTTCAATCTTGCAGGAAAAATCTAAAGAAAAAAATATAAATATAAAAAAAATTTCTTACGGAGATTCGCCGGGAATTGGAAAAGGAATTTCTGTCGCTCAAAAATCGGGAATAAGCGAAGTTGCCGAAAGACTTAAAATTGAATACGCCGATTTTGACGAACCAATCGGAATAAGTTTTAACGAAGGAATAAAAGAAAAAAGTTTTACTATAGCGAAACCGATTACCGAAGCCGATACGATAATAAGTTTGCCAAAATTAAAATCTCATGCTTTAACCGTTATGACGGGAGCGGTAAAAAATCAATTCGGATGCGTCCCGGGATTTAGAAAAGCTGAATATCATTTGAAACTTCCAGATTTTGACGATTTTTCAACTATGCTTTTGGATTTGAATAAATTGATTAATCCGAAATTATATATAATGGACGGAATAATGGCGATGGAAGGAAACGGTCCGAGAAGCGGAAACCCGAGAAAGTTGAATGTTTTATTATTGTCGTCCGATGCGGTAGCTTTGGATTATGTCGCCTCTCAAATAATATCTTTCGATTATAATTCTATTCCAACAATAAAAATGGGATTCAAACTCGGTTTTTCAAATAAAGAAAATATTGAAATAATCGGAGACGATATTGAAAGCCTTAAAGTAAACGATTTTAAGAAACCGCATAAAAGAATAGGAATCGGAAGAAGTTTAATGAAGTTGAGTAGATTTAAAATAATAAAAAGATTATTTTCTATAATGATACCGAAGCCCGTGATAGAATATGATAAATGCGTGAAATGTGGCGTTTGCGTTAAGGTTTGTCCCGTCACTCCGCTCGCGCTTAATTTCAATAAAAAAGGAAAATCCTCTCCGCCAGAATATTATTACGATAAATGTATAACCTGCTATTGCTGTCAGGAATTATGTCCGCATAAAGCGATAATTTTAAAAAGAAAATTTTAATCTAAAAATTCTAATAAAAAATTTTTAATTTAATTTGTATAATACCGTTATTTATAGTATTGATAAAAGTATTTTTTGTAATATAATTTTAGATTATTCTTAAAAATACATTCTTAAATAGAGGATAAATTTGATGGATTTGTTTGAAATAGAATTAAATAAAGATAAAAAATTTGTTGGTGAAGATTTTAGATATAGAAGAAAACTTTTGGTTATTCTTTTCGTTTCTATTTTCGTTGTTTCCGTTCTTATAATAAGATTATTTTATTTGCAAATAATAAAGAATAGATATTACAGCGGTTTATCGAGAAATAATAAAGAGCAGATAATCCCGATTGAAGCTCATAGAGGCGAAATATACGACAGAAACGGAGTTATGGTTGCGGAAAATATTAAAGTTTATGTTATGTATATGATTCCAACCTATTTGCCTAAAAATTATTTTGAAAGAGAAGAACTTTTATATAGAGTTGCAAAAGTATTCAATATAGATTTACAAATTATAAAATCAGCTTTGGATAAAGTTCCAAAAAACAGTTACGAGTCAATCGAAATAACGGATAATATCACGATGGAACAAATCAGCTATTTAGCCGAACGCGCCGAAGAATTTCCCGGAGTTTATTATGGAAGCAAATCAGTTAGAAATTATCCGCTCGGCGAGACAATGACGCATATATTGGGCTATATAGGAAATATCTCTCAAGAAGAATTTGAAAGCAAAAGAATCGAAGGCTACAGAAGAAACAGCATGATTGGAAAGGAAGGAGTCGAACAGTTTTACGATAAAGAACTTAGAGGAATTGACGGATATGTTCAGTGGATAGTAGACTCGAGAAATAGAGTAAAAGAAACGATAAGCCCCGCGGTTGGAAGACCGATTCCCGGAAAAAAACTAATTTTAAGCATCGATTCAAAAATTCAAAAAGACGCCGAAGATTTACTTTACGGACAAGTTGGAACGATAATAGTATCGCGTCCGACAACGGGAGAGATTATCGCTATGGTAAGCGCACCTTGGTATGACCCGAATATATTTATAGGAAAAATCGACAGAGAAAAATACGCCGAACTTATAAATAATCCAGCGAATCCTTTTTGGAATAAAGCTATAAGAGGAAGATATCCTCCAGGTTCCACTTTCAAATTAATATCTGCGGCTGGTTCGCTTGCGGAAGGAAGACTCACGGCAAATACTACAAGATTCTGCGGCGGCGGTATGTTGCTTGAAAACAGATTTTACAGATGCACAGGACAGCATGGTTATGTAAATATGTATAGAGGAATTCAATATTCCTGCAATACTTATTTTTATACTTTGGCTTACGAACTTGGACCAAATTTTATAAAAAAATACGCGGAAATGTTTGGGTTTGGAACTCCTACGGGAATAGATTTGCCCGGAGAAAAAATCGGAGTAGTTCCGAGCGCTGATTGGAAGAGAAGAAGAATTGGTGAATATTGGTGGGACGGAGACACTTTGCAATATGTTATCGGGCAGGGTTATATGTCCGCAACTCCAATAGCGGTTCACATGGCTACTTCGGCGATTATAAACGATGGCGTCATGTATCGTCCGCATGTAGTTAAAGAAATAAGAAGTTCGCAAACGGACGAAGTTATATACAATAACGATAAAGTGGTAATTAAAAAATTGGATATTCCTCAAAATGTATTTACCGTAGTTAAAGAAGGAATGAGAATGGCAGTCGCGGGCGGAACTGCAAGAAACGGAGCTTGGTCACCTTATGTGAAATTGGCGGCTAAAACTTCAACCGCTCAAAATGCGCAAGGTAGGGACCATACTTGGATTACGATTTTCGGACCTTATAATCAAAGACCCACTGACGATATGGTAGCCGTTACCGTTATGTTGGAACATAGCGGAGGCGGAGGAGGAAGCACGGCGGGACCAATCGCTACGGCAATGCTGCGTTCGATATTATCGGGAGAAAACGCTCTCGAAGTTAGAAATTCCATCTATTATAGAATGCAAAGTATTTACGAACAGCTTAGAATTGCAAGAGAACAAGCTGCAGCCGAAGCGGCGGAAAACGGAGAAAATAACGATAATAACGCTGACGAAGACAATTCTAAAAAGAAAAGAAATACGGACGATAGGATAAAATATGAATGAAAAAAAAGAAATAAAAAGATTCTTTATATTCGATTTCAGAATATTACTCGCGATAATATTTTTAATGATAGCGGGCGGAGTCGCCGTTTATTCTTCGACATATTCGGCGGAAGCGAGCAGAATGAGTTGGCTTTTTTTGAAATATCTATTCTTTTCGGTAACGGGCTTGGTTATAATGTGCATAACGATGTTTATAAATTATACAAAATTAGCCGAGCATAGAATGTCTTTATATATTCCAATGATTGCGCTTTTGATTTTAGTTTTGATTCCAAATGTCGGAACTACGATTAACGGAAGCAGCAGTTGGCTTTTTGGAATGCAGCCTTCGGAATTTGGAAAATTGGTAATGATAATATTTTTGGCGGGATATTTGGACCAAATAGGAGATAAAATAAAAGAAGAAAAATATTTTGCATTGGCAGGTTTATTTATTGTGATTCCAATCGCTCTAGTTTTGATGCAGCCAGATTTGGGAACGGTTTTGGTTTACTGTTTTATAGTTTTCGTCATGCTTTTTGTCGGCGGAGTTCCGATAAGATATATTTTGGCTTTAATGAGTATAGGAATTATCGGGCTTTCGATTCCTATGTTTTTGGAATATAAAAGAATGTCGGACGATATAAATAATGTTCTTTTTAATTTTTTATCTCAAAGAATTTATATAGGCTATCTTGCGGGAGTATTATTATTCATAGCCGTTTTGCTTTTAACGATTAATTTTTATATGAGCAATAAATATATAGAATCGGTATCGTTTATGTTTTTCGTTTTATTTTTGAGTATGTGCGCCGCTTTGGTATTCGATATAGGATTAAAAACTTATCAAAAAGAAAGGCTTTTGGTATTTATGAATCCTCAATTAACGCGATTAAGTTCGGGCTATAATATAATTCAGTCTTTAATAGCCGTTGGAAGCGGAGGATTATTCGGAGAAGGATTTTTAAACGGAAGTCAGTCTCAATTAAATTTTATTCCCCAGCAGGTAAACGATTTTATTTTTTCAAATATATGCGAAGAATGGGGATTTGTCGGAAGCGCTTTAGTAGTTTTAGCCTACGGAGTTATATTTGTCAGAGGAATAACTGTGGCTTATTTAGCGAAAGACAGACTCGGAGCTTTAATAGTTGTCGGAGTCATAGCGATGTTTTTATGCCATGTTATAATCAATATAGGAATGGTTGTTGGAATGATGCCGATTACGGGACTCACTTTGCCATTCGTAAGCAGCGGAGGTTCTTCTATTTTGACTTTTTCAATGTCGATAGGACTTATATTTAATGTAGAAGCGAGAAGATATGTTCATTAATAATTTAAATAATTTGCGATTAAAAATATTTTATAAATTATGAGAAATAATATTTTAACGGAAAAAATTTTAATAGTCGATTCAAATATAGATTATGCGAAATTCATACAAAACGCCTTAAAAAAAGACGGATATTTATGTTATATTGCCGTTTCTTACGAGGACGCGGTTAATTTGGCTCATGAAAAAATTCCCGATTGTATTATTGTCGATTATATGCTTCCTTTCGGCGGAGCTTTCAGATTGGCGGAACATGTAAGCGCAGACAATCTTATAAATAATACAGTTATACTTTTTATGACGGCAAACGACAATAAAGCGGAATGTATAAAATCGTTCGAGTGCGGAGCGGACGGATTCTTTCAAAAATCAATCGATATAGATATTTTTTTATTAAAAATGAAATCGTATATAAGATTAAAAAAAGCGGTAGAATCGAATATAATGTATATGGATATTCTAAAAAAAGACATCGAATACGCTTCAAAATTGCAAAAAAGCATTCTTTCTTATGGAAACGCTTCGATTCCTAAAAACGATATAGCGGTTTATCATTATGCTCCAAACGAAGTATCGGGAGATTATAGCGGTATAAAAGCGATAAACGATGGATGTTATGCGATTTTGCTTGCAGATGTTTCTGGGCATGGAGTTGCGGCAAGTATGCTTACGATATTAATAAAATCTTTTTTCGACACTCATGCAATTATCGATTCAAAAAATACTTCTCCATCGGCGTTTATTAAAGAACTTAATAAATTTTTTATAGACGAAGGTTTTGATAAAAGTTTATTCGCTTCGGTATTTTACGCTGTTTACAATAACGAAACGGGATATTTTCTATGTTCTTCTGGAGGTTCGCCCAAACCTTTATATTATTCAAATTTTTTTAATAAGATTGATTTTTTGGATATTGAAGGTCCTTTGGTTGGAATGACGGAAGACAGTCAATATACCGAAACAAGCATAAAACTCGCCCATAACGACACTTTGCTTTTATTTACGGACGGCGCTTACGAAATATTTAACGACAATAATAAAATGTTCGGAGACGAAAAATTAAAATCCATTTTCTTAAAAAATATGCATAAAAATATTAATATAATAAAAGAAAATATGATAAAAGAGTTAAAAGACTTTTCAAATAATTCTTTGCCTGACGATATAAGCATGATTTTCTTAAGAAGAACGGATTAAAATTTAAAAAATTATAACTAAATATTTTTTTATTACGATAATAAAGTTGACATATTATTATTT
>NZ_JBNMIZ010000043.1:0-14473 GCF_050873525.1 Brachyspira sp.
AAACTATATTATATAAATAAAATATTATGTTTATTTTATTTTTAAATTTATTAATCAAGTTATATAAATGTTATTAAGAAAATTGAATATTTTGAATATTATAACGGCGTTTTTTTTATGCTTTAATTTCGTTTACGCGAGTATAAATCCGCTTTTTAATATAAATCTGTCCGATATGCCAGTATTCGATATCAATAATAAACCTTCCACAAATTTAGAAAATACAAATAGAATCCATGAAATTTATATAGAACAAACCGCTTCTGGAGGCTATAATCCGATTAAATTTAACGCCGAAACGAAATTATATTATAGAGTGTCTTTATATAAAAATAGAAACGGTTTTTTATGGGACGGAAATAAAGCGGAATTCGGAATCGAAAATAATTTTTCATTAGCTTCCGACATGGTTGGAGTTTATGCGGATATACGCCCTTTATCTTTTTTCGGAATAAGAGCGTTTGCTAATTTTATAATCATGTATAATATTATGAATTACGGTTATGCGGGATTTTCTACAAACGAAGGAATCGACTATTCCGCCGAAGCTTTATCAAAAATGCAAAAATACAATTCTTTCGGTTTTATGTTCGGCGTCTCTCCTTATCTTGTTTTCAAATTTGCAAATCTTGTATTTATAAATAATTTTAGTCTCAATTATATTTTTGCGGGAGATAAAAATTATTATTACGAACCGAGAACGGCTATTTTGCATAAACGAAGCGAAATTGAAATTATGGATGAAGCTTTTATACTTGCGAATATTAATCCGATATATTTGGGAGGATATTACGATTTGACTTATCTTTTAAATTCAAAAATAATGACTCATAAATTGGGAGTCGCGGGAATAATTTATTTTAATTTTTTAGAAAACCGACTAAAATTAAATGTTCTTATGACGGGAGGATTGCATGTGGGACTTCCAAATTATAACAGCAGAGTTTTTGTGGAACTTAAAGCGTCTTTAGTTTATAGAATAATGCGGAAATGATAATAATAATTTAATGGATTTTTTATGATAAAAAGAAAATTGATGCCTGATAAATATTTGCTTATAATATATATTGCCTTATTGATAGCGGGACTTTTGGCTATTTACGGAGCGCAGATTATTCATGAACCGAACGGAGAATATTTTTCAAATCATTCGCATTTAATGATATTTATGCTTGCGATAACGATTTTAATTCTTATATTGCCCGACTTTTTTGATTTGCTCGATAGAATAGTGCCTCTATTATTGGTTGTAACTTTATTATTATTGATAGCCGTTTTAATATTCGGTATAACCGTTCCAGGAAGTTATGCAAAGAGATGGCTTTTAATCGCTTCGAGTTTTACAATTCAGCCTTCCGAAATGGCTAAAATAACGATTACAATTTATTTGGCGAGCGTTTTGAGTAAAAAAGGAGATAAACTTGTAGATTTCAAAAAAGGTTTATTTCCTCCGCTTATAGTTTTGCTTATCGTTTCAGTTCTTATATTGGTAGAACCAGATTCTGGAACGGCTTTATTATTTGCAATGGTTGGTTTTTCAATATTTTCTTATACTGGAATTCCAACTAAAAATTTAGTAATATCCGCAATATTTCTTGTGATATTATTTATTATTTTTATATTTAATGTCCCTTATATGAAAAGCAGAGTGAACGCTTATTTTGACCCGCAAAATCAGTCGGAAAAGGATGTATATCAGGCAAGAAGAGCAAGATTAGCTTTCAATTACGGAGGAATTTCAGGGATTCCCGATGAAAATATTTTGGAAGTAAGCACGCATTTGCCTGCCGCTTTAACCGATTTTATATTTGCATCCGTTTCTCAAAGATACGGTTTAATCGGAAATATAATAATACTTCTTTTATATTTTTCTTTTACGATAAGAGGATTTATAATATCGTCCCGGATTAACGATTTGTTTTTAAAAAATATTTCTTTCGGAATAACGATATTTATAAGTTTGCAGGCATATTTAAATATTATGGTGGCGACTCTTATGATTCCGACAACTGGAATGCCGCTTCCGATAATAAGCTACGGAAGAAACGCTTTAACCGCAAATATGATTATGTTTGCGCTTTTATTAAAAATAACTCAAAGGAGAGAATCATGAATATAATATTATGCGGAGGAGGAACGGCGGGACATATAACGCCCGCGATTTCAATTTACGACTTTTTAAAAAAATCGGGACATAATCCTCGTCTAGTTGTGGCTACAAAAGACTATAGCCTTATTCCAAATCATTATAATTTTAATAGCCTAAATATAAACGCTCCTGGAAATATATTTAAGAATATAGCATTTATATTGAGATTTATTCCCGCTTTACTAAAGGCAAACGAAATAATACAAAAACATAAGCCCGTTTGCGTAATCGGAATGGGAGGATTTGTGGCGCTTCCCGTTTTATATATGGCAAAATGGAAAAAGATTCCAATTTTTTTATGCGAACAAAATTCCATCCCGGGAAAAGTGAATAGAATTTTTTATAAACATGCAAAATGCTGCTATTTAACTTTCAGTAAAAGTTTGGAATATATGCCTAAAGGAAAAGTTTTTGGAAATCCCGTCCGAGAAGATTTTTTTATCGTTAATAGAGAAAGCGCAAGAAATGTGATGCGGTTAAAAGAAAACGAAAAACTGCTCGTAATCATGGGCGGTTCACAAGGCGCTTTGAAATTAAACGAATTATTTTTTGAATGCATAAAACCAATTCAATCTAAAGTGGAAAATTTGCGAATAGTCTGGCTTGCGGGACCGAAATGGGCGAATCAAATGATTGAAAAAGTAAATACGGCAAAAATAAATAATATAACCGTTCACAGTTATTATAGAGATATGCCGACTTTAATGCATGCTGCGGATTTTATGGTATCGAGAGCGGGAAGCAGTTCGATAAGCGAAATACTTGCCGTTAATCTTCCGTCTCTTTTAATTCCTTTTCCTTATGCGGCGGATAATCATCAATATTTTAACGCTTTGGATTTGTCAAATAAAGATATGGCTTATTTGATAGAGGAGGCGGATTTGGATAAAGATAAATTAAGCAATATAATAATAAAGAATTTGAATAATGACGAAAGACTCCAAACTATGCGAAATAATATTAAGAAAAATTTTACAGCAAAAGCGGTTTCTTCAATAGTGACGGATATTGTCGATAAATTGGAATCGGAAAAAATAAAAAAATAAATTATAAAAATTATAAATCATAATCGGACGAAATAGGATATTTGAAATATGTTTACGATGTTTAAAAGAAAAAAAGAAAAAATACATTTTGTGGGAATAGGCGGAATAGGAATGAGCGCGATTGCAAGCGTCCTTAACGCTATGGGCTATACGATTACTGGAAGCGATTTATCGAAAACTGAAAAAACTAAATCGCTGGAAGAGAGCGGAATTAAAGTTTTTTACGGACATAAAGCGGGCAATATAGAAGACGATATTATAGCCGTTGTCACTTCTTCGGCGATAAGTCCGACAAACGAGGAAATAATTGAAGCGAAGAAAAAAAAGATTATGGTTATATCGAGAGGAGAAATGCTCGCGGAACTTATGCGTTTGAAATACGGAATAGCGATTTCAGGCTCGCATGGAAAAACTACGACTACATCTTTAATCAGTCAAATAATGGTCTACGCGGGGCTTAATCCCGTTTGCATAATAGGAGGAAATCATTTTAATTTGAAAAGCAACGCGTTATGCGAAGATTTGGACAGCGAATATATGGTTTGCGAGGCGGACGAAAGCGATGGAAGTTTTTTAAGATTATCTCCCGTTATTAATGTGGTTACAAATATAGATAACGACCATTTGGATTATTATAAGAATGTAGAAAATTTGAGAGTCGCGTTTTTGGAATTTATAAATAAAGTTCCGTTTTACGGATGTTCTTTTTTATGTTTCGAGGACGCGGTCGTTAAAGATTTGTCAAAAAGCGCCGTGAAAAAATATTATTCCTACGGTTTTTCGGACGAATACGATTTTTATGTCGATAAAAAATCCATCATAATAGAAACTCCGAAAACTTATTTTACCGCATATTATAAAAATAAATCTTTGGGAGAATTTGAAATTCCATTAATCGGAAATCATAATATTTTGAATTCTCTCGCTTCGATTGGAGTTTGTCATCATTTGGATATTGATACAAAAATTATAAAAGAAGGACTCAAAACATTCGAGGGAGTCGGAAGAAGATTAAATAAATTGTATGATAAAGAGATAATCATATTTGACGATTACGCTCATCATCCAACGGAAATAAAGGCAACGCTATCTTCGGTAAAAACGGCTTACAAAAACAGAAGAATTATCGCAATATTTCAGCCTCATAGATACAGCCGAACGGAATTATTATTGAATTATTTTAAGGACGCTTTCAAAGATGTTGACAATTTAATCATTACTGATATTTATGCTGCAGGTGAAAATGCGATTTCGGGCATAAGCGGAGAGACGATTTACGATATTGTAAAAAATGGAAATAATAAAACAAAATATATACAAAATATAGAAGATATAATTCCCGAGTTGGATAAAATGAAAAAAGACGGCGATATTATTTTGACACTTGGAGCGGGAAATATATCGAAAATTGGAAACGAATATGCTAAAAAATTACTGAACGGCTGAAAAATTTATTTTAAATAAAATTCATTATTTCAATTTTTAAAAAATATTATATATTTTATAAAAACTTCTTGGAATAAAATAAAAATGAATAATATAAACGAAGCTTTAAATTATATTTACTCTTTTATGGGCAAAAAAAATTCTAAAAATTTGCATAAGAATAATTTTAATCATATTAACAATGTCAAAGAAATTTTAAATATTTTGGAATATAAACAAACTTTTAAGATAATTCATATAACGGGAACTAAAGGCAAAGGTTCAACGACTTTAGTTTTATCGAATATGCTAAAATCGGCGGGATATAAAACCGCTTCTTTCGTCTCGCCGCATATAATAAATGTCAGAGAGAGAATAGCGATAAATAACGAATGGATAAGCGAAAAAGATTTTATCGATATAACTAAAAAAATAAAAAATATTTTGGACGAAAACGAAATATGCGATATAACGGTATTTGAAATATTTACTATAATTGGGCTGTATTATTTTTATATTCAAAATGTCGATTATGCCTGTATCGAAGTTGGAATTGGCGGAAAACTCGACTGCACAAATATTGTAGATTCTTCTATAAGCGTGATAACTTCGATTTCTTATGACCATACGGAAATACTCGGAAATACTATTGAAGAAATAACCGAACAAAAAGCTGGAATAATAAAAGAAAATTCGATTGTAGTGTCCGCCTATCAGGAAAAAGAATCAATAAGTATAATCGAAAAAATCGCGAAAGAAAAAAATTCCAAATTATATATTTTCAAAAAAGATTTTAATGCCGAAATAATTTCAAATACGAATAAAATATTGGAATTTAATTATATTGAAAAAAATGAAAATTATAATTTTAAAACCGCTTTACTTGGCGAGCATCAATCGGAAAATATTTCTTTGGCTTTCAAATCTTTCAAATTGCTTATGAATAATTTAAACGATAACGAAAAATTATTTTATAACGCCATAGATTCTATAAAAAATTTCAATATAAACGCGAGGCTTACTTTCGTTCAAAGAAATCCCGATATAATAATTGACGGAGCGCATAATTCAAAATCGCTTTTGAGAATATTAAAAACTATTTACGAATGGTATGATTATCTTATAATACTTTTTGCTCCTTTAAGCGAAAAAGATATAAAATCAATGAGCGAAATTTTGAAAGACGCCAACGCTTTTATAATCGTAAGTTCGCCGAATACGAATTATAAAGAAAACGACAGTTATAAAACTTATCAATATTTTAAAGGCAGAGAAAATGCAATTCATATTGAAGATTTTAACGAAGCTGTAAAATATATGCAAAAATTATCGAAAGAAAAAAACATTCCATCTTTGGTTATCGGTTCTTTATATAGCGCAAGCGATTATTTTAATTTGAATGTTTAATATTTAAATCAAATTTTTATTCCTCTTTTTATTCTGATATGCCCTGAAATTTATTTATAATATCGAGAGTTCTTTTTGAAGCGCCGTTATTTTGTATAAGCAGATTATAAGCTTTTTCGGAGATGGAATTTCTAATTTCTTCGTTTTCGTAAGCGTATTTTATCACTTCGGCAAGTTTATTTTTATCTTCGCAATTAAAAACGCATTCTTTCATGTATTCGTAAATTTCAATAAAATTATACATGTATCTTCCGAGAATAACAGGTTTCTTAAAATAAATCGCCTCCAAAATATTATGCCCGCCGACATTTCCAATGAAAGTTCCGCCCATTATAACCAAATCGGAGAGTTTATACCAATTCAAAAGTTCGCCAATCGTATTTATTATAATTCCGTCTTCGGAGTTTTTTTCGTATTCCATATAAAGAGGAAGATTATAGCCCAATTTTGAAGCAGTTTCTTTTATTTCGTTTCCTCTGTTAATATCTCTCGGAACGATTACTATAAAAACATTTTCTTTTATTCCCAAAGAATCAATCGCTTTTAATATAATCTCCTCTTCGTTATGATGCGAGCTTCCAACGGTTATTATAAATTTATTTGCGGGAATTCTGCTTTCCAAATCGTCTATTTTTTCTTCATTAACCGAATAGTTAATATCGTATTTCAAATTTCCCGTAACCGTTATCAAACTTTCGGGCATTCCGATTTTAATCATATTTTCTTTATCAATTTGACTTTGAGCAAGAATTTTTCTATACATATTAAAATAAGGCTTGAAGAAAAATTGAAAATTCTTATATCCTTTTATTTCTTTTTTTCCGATTCTTCCGTTAATCATATAAAGCGGAATAAGTTTTCTGTGAAGCATATAAATCATTGTGGGCCAGATTTCTATTTCCGTTATCATTACATATTCGGGAGAAATTAATTTGATAAGTTTATTTATCATATTAGGATAATCTAAAGTCAAATAAAATAATTCCACTTTGTCTCCGTAATTTTTTTTAGCAATATCGAATCCTCCGACTGTAGTTGTGGAAAGATAAACCGAATAGCCTTTTTCAGCCAAACTAAAAACTATTTCTTTAACTGCGACAATTTCCCCAACGCTTACTGCATGAATCCAAACGGCGTTTCTGTTATTTTCTTTAGGATAAATAAAACCCAATCTTGAAAAAGCGCCTTTTCTTATAGATTTGTTGAAAAGCGCCATTATTGAAAATATTGCAAATATTAAAGGATAAAATAAATACATTAAAATAACATAAATCGCATATATAAAAATCACTTAACTTTCCTAATTTATATTTTAAGAAGTTTTTTGACATACTAAAATAAAGCATTCTGCCAACTCCTTATTTTCGTTTGTAGTCTTTACTATTCCTCGCTTCTGCCTATGATTAAACGGAGTTATACTTCCGCTATTCTGATTATAACATTCGAGGATTTTACAATATTCGCTCAAAAGAGAAGTTATTTCCTCATAAATATAATCTCTTACATGGTATTTAGTTTTTCCAAATAAATGTTTACTCCAAGCATTCGGCGTAGAAACTATATAAAGTCCTCCGTTTTTCAATACTCTTAAAATTTCTTTTACTTGTCCTTTATCGTCCTCGACATGTTCTATAGTCTCAAACGAAGTAACGACATCAAAAGTATTATCTTCAAAAGGCAAATCCAATACGCTACCTTTTAAATATGAAATTACCCCCCCCCGTATATGAAATTTGCATATTCTACAGCCATCTCGTCTATCTCAACGCCAATTACATCTATGGTAGGATTATTTTTTCTCATATTAAAAGCGCCGTATCCTGTTCCGCTTGCGACATCCAAAACTTTATTTCCATCTTTTATATATTTTGAAGCGAAATCGTATCTATCCAAATGGAAATCGCATCTGTCGGGTTTGAATAATTCTTTTCTGTTTGCGTCCATTCTTTCGCCAGCATTCTTTTTAAGCCATTTAATATATTTGTCTTTATTTTCTTTTTTATTAAAAAAATCTAAAATTCCCATTTTTTCTCCTTGAAATTAAATTAAATAAATCATAGTAAATACTACTATAATAAGATATATAAAAAAAGCAATTGCTCCTTTCAAAAAGGCATGCTGTTTTCTCGTTCCCCATTCGCATTTTGAGGATACGATAATAAAAGCCGTAAAAATTCCAATTTCGATTAAATTAAGAATAATCAAAATAATTCCGTAAAAACCGTTTCTTATTTGATTATGCTCAAATATGATATAACCCGCTATTGGAAAAAGCATAAATATCGAAATATTAATTATTTTATGTATGGCAATATATTTATTCATAAGTTTTATTATATTATAAAAAATTTTTATGTCAAATTTATTTTTATTAATAATTAAAATGATAATAAAAAAGACGCTTTCAGCAAGTCAATGAAAGCGCCTTTTTCAAAATAAACGCCCGAAGGCTTAAATAAGGAGGCTGATTGCTAGTATTAGTATTTATGTCCCGCCATAGCCAAAAATCTCCAATCATAAATTGAATCCGTGAAGGTAGTCGTATGGTTCAATAACGGAACTATATCTTCAGGTCTTTTTCCAAAATATAATTTTTCATCCGTCATATAAGGATAATTTTCCGCCGTATAGCCATTTGGATTAAGGTCGCCCTCTTCGGAGCTATAATCTCCATAATATGCATAATAAGCGTCCACGCCCAAACACTCGGCATTTCCTTCATTAGAGTAAGGATTTAAGACTATAACTTCCATAAAATCGTTATTATAAAATTGTCTTGTAAGCATCCTTCTATCGCTAACATACTGATTTACATAAGTCCATTTACGAATACCTATGAAATTATACGCTCCTTCTTGAGCGCCCGCGCCTTTAAATAATTCTCTCGCTTCGTTTACTGTTATAGCCATTTTATAAACAGCTCCGACAGTCCATTCTCCAGTATTTTCAACTTCATCCTTCTTAAAAATACCTTCTTCTGGAATCGATTTTCCAGTTATTTTTCTATAATCTACTATAACCGCTCCGATAAATTTTTTCATTAAATATTCGTTTGTCCAGACATTTTTATCGCCGCCTTTATAAACTATATCGCCGTTATCTTTGAAATAATAATAATCGTATCTCGAAGCGCCGCTGCTGTCTTTTTGCAGATTTTGAAAATCGTTTATATTTCCATTATTATCTCTGTTTCTAATTGCGAATACTTTTCCATCGCTCTGCCCTTTTCTTTGAATTTGGTCGAACCATAATCGCTTTAATCTATTCGTGTCTTTATAGCTTACCGTATAATAGGTTTTTCCGGCATAAGGAAGGGTTATACTATAATAATCTGAAGCGTCTTCTGGATAATTGGGATATATGACTTCGTTAGTATATTTGATTTCAATTTCGGAATTTGTATTAGTAGTAATTATATAATCAAATTTGCCGTTTGTCGCCCAAATAGGAATACTTCCTTTAAAATAACCTATATTAGTTTTAATCAATGTATTCGTTATCAAATTCCCGCTTTGGTCTAATAATCCCGTTTGTTGTAAATTAGAAGTTTGATTATAAGCGCAAGAAATCATCCCGATAGTCGTAATTATGACAATAATTGCAAATAAACAAATTAACTTTCTCATTTACTGGTTCTCCTTAATTAATATTTATGACCAGGCATAGCCATAAAACGCCAGCCACGCATTGCATCCGCAAAAGTAGTCGTATGGGTTAGCAATGGAACTATATCTTCTGGTCTATGAGCTAAATACAAATTCTCATCCGTCATATATGGATAATTTTCATGCGTAAAACCGCTTGGATTAAGGTCGCCTTCTTGAGACCTATAACTTCCATAATAGGCATAATAAGCGTCCACGCCTAAACAGCCCGACATATCGTCCCAGTCCCTATTACGATTCAAAACGAGAACTTCCATGAAATTTGTATTATAAAATTGTCGAACATAATATACTTTATCCTGATAGAAGTCATTATTGAAATACCATATCCATTTACGAGTGGCTATAAAATCGTAAGCGCCTTCTATTTCTCCGCCGTTTTTAAATAATTCTCTCGCTTCGTTTACGGGAGTAGCCATTTTATAAATAGCTCCAACCGTCCATTCTCCAGTATTTTCTATTTTATCCGCAGCATAGTTATTGTTATGCCAGTCCGTTCTCTCTACACATTTTCTATAATCGACTATAACCGCTCCGACAAGTTTTTTCATTACATGTTCATTTGTCCAGACATTTTTATCGCCGCCTTTATAAACTATATCTCCGTTGTCTTTGAAATAATAATAATCGTATCTAGAAGCTCCTTTACTGTCTTCTTTCAGATTTTGAAAATTATTTATATCTCTGTTATTATCTCTATTTCTAATTGCGAATACTTTTCCATCGCTCTGCCCTTTTCTTTGAATTTGGTCGAGCCATAGTTGTTTTAATCTGTTTGTATCTTTGTAGCTTACCGTATAATAAGTTTTTCCAGCATAAGGAACAATTATACTATAATAATCTGAAGCATCCTCTGGCACATCAGGAAAGATAACATTGTCTGTATATTTAATTTCAATCTCGATAGAATCTTTGTCTGAACCAGAAATTACATTGGTAGTAATTACATAATCATATTTGCCGTTTGTCGCCCAAATAGGAATAGTTCCTCTAAAATAAGCAACATTAGTTCTAATCAATGTATTCGTTATTAAATTCCCGCTTTTGTCTAATAATCCCGTTTGATTTAAATTTTTCGCTCCCAAATTATTTGAACAAGCGGACATTACTATCGCTATAACGACAATTAAAAATAAATAAATTAGATTTCTCATTTAATTCCCCTTAAACAAAATATTTAATATCTATGCCCAGGTATAGCCAAGAATCTCCAGTTATAAATTGTTTCCGTGAAACGAGTAGTATAACTGAGCAATGGAACTATATCTTCTGGTCTTTTTCCTAAATACAAATTCTCATCCGTCATATAAGGATAATTTTCATGCGTAAAACCTTTCACATTCAACTCTCCTTCTTCGGAATAATAATCTCCATAATAGGCATAATAAGCATCCACTCCTAAACATTTAGAAGTTCCTTTATTAAGTTCCCATTCTACCGAATATGGATTCAAAACAAGAACTTCCATGAAGTTGGTATTATGGAATTGTCTTGTAAACATAGCTACAGATGTGCGATTTACGGCTGTCAATTTACGAATACCTATAAAATTATAAACTCCATCTTGAACTCCCGAACCTTTAAATAATTCTCTAGCTTCGTTTACATCTATAGCCATTTTATAAATAGCTCCGACTGTCCATTCTCCAGTATTTTCAACTTTATCCACAATAAAAATACCTTCTTCTGGTTTAGACCTTTCTTTTACCTTTCTATAATCTACTATAACCGCTCCGACAAATCTTTTTACTAAATGCTCCTTATCCCAGACATTTTTATCGCCGCCTTTATAAACTATATCTCCGTTATCTTTGAAATAATAATAATCATATCTCGAAGCGCCGCTGCTGTCTTTTTGCAGATTTTGAAAATTATTTATATCTCTCCAATTATCTTTACCGTTATCTCTATTTCTAATGGCAAATACTTTCCCATCGCTCTGCCCTTTTCTAAAAATTTGGTCGAGCCATATTTGTTTTAATCTGTTTGTATCTTTATAGCTTACCGTATAATATGTTTTTCCAGCATAAGGAACGGTTATATTATAATAATCTGAAGCGTCATCTGGATAATCTGGATATATGACTTCGTTTGTATATCTAATTTCAATCTCGGAATTTGTATTAGTGTAAATCACATAATCAAATTTTCCGTTTGTCGCCCAAATCGGAATAGTTCCTTTAAAATAAGCTATATTGGTTTTAATCAATGTATTCGTTATCAAATTTCCGCTTTGGTCTAATAATCCCGTTTGATTTAAATTGCCGTTTCCCAAACCGCTTGCGCAAGTAGAGATTACTATAGACATAACGACAATTAAAAATAAATAAATTAGATTTCTCATTTGCTTCCCCTTAAACAAAAATATTTAATATTTATGTCCAGGCATAGCCAAGAATCTCCATCCTCTATCTGGATCCGTAAAGAAAGTAAATTTATTTAGCTCTGGAATTATCCATTCGGGTCTTTTTGAAATATACAAATGAGCTTTAGTCATCCATTCGATATTTTCGGTAGTAAATCCTTTAACTGGATAAGCTCCAGGCGTATTATCCTCTCCGTAATAAGCGTAATAAGAGTCCAGCGCCATGCATCCGTCTCTATATATTCCATCCGAGTTTCCAAAAGGATTCAAAACAAGAATTTCAATAAAGTCGGTAGAATAATATTGTCTTAAAAAATCTCCGCCTTTACGAGCGGCTATGAATTCGTAAACTCCGTCCGTAGGTCCAGAACCCGCAAATTTTTCACGCGCTCTGTTTACATCTATTGCCATTTGATAAATACCGCCTATTGTAAATATTCCAGTATTCGTTCCGTTTTTATAATACTTGTTCCTATAATTAACTATAGCCCCGCCCATATATTTTTTAATTATCGTTTCTCCATTCTCGTTATCTTTATCGCCGCCTTTATAAACTATATCTCCGTTATCTGCAAAATAATAATAATCTTGTCTTCCCATGCCCAAATATCCTTCCTGCGAAGTGGCAGCCTCTTGGAAAGGATTTTTTATATCATACCAATAAGTTCCTTTATTGTCTCTATTTCTTATTGCAAATACTTTTCCATCGCTATCGCCTTTTCTAAAAACTTGGTCGAGCCATAATTGTTTTACTCCTTCAATATCTTTATAGCTTATGGTGACAAAGTCGGTTCCTTTCCTTGCCCAAGGAACATAAAGCTGATAATAATCCGCGGCGCTCTCTGGCAAATTTGGAACATAATAATTAGTTTCGTATATAATTTGATAATTCGTATTTGTAGAATTGACAACATTAGTTTGAATTACATAATCTACTTTAAGATTTGTAGCCCAAATAGGAATGCTGCCGCTAAAATTAGCTCTATTGGTATAAATCAATGTATTCGTTATTAAATTTCCGTTTTGGTCAAATACTCCAGTTTGAGTCAAATCTTCAGCGTCCATATTACTGGCGCAGCCTACAACAATTACCGTAAACATAACGGCAGTAAAAAATAAATAAATTACTTTTCTAATTTTCATCCACATAACCTTACCTCCTATTTTTATTTGGCTTTTTCATTAAACAATATTAATACGCCTCTCCAGGCATAGCCAAGAATTTCCAGTTTTTATTATAATCTTCAAAGTCTCCAATATTTTTATTCTGACCTGTGAAAAATGCCCATCTATTTAAAACCGCAACATTTCCTTCGGGTCTTGCCGCCATATACAAATTTTCTTCCGTCATCCATGGCATATTTTTTTCGGTAAATCCTTTAATAGGAGGAGAAGCCCCCTCTTTATTATGTTCTATAGATTTAGTATCTCCAAAATACGCGTAATAGGAATCTACTCCCAAACAATTTAGCTGTCCATTATTATTATAAGGATTCAAAACGAGAATTTCGATAAAGTTTGTATTATAGAATTGTCTCATAAATTTTGGTTTGTCGCCCCAAAGATAAGCGCCCGTATCTGGAGCCGCTATAAAATCGTAAACTCCTTCTATTGCCCCGCCTCCTTTAAATCTCGTTCTAGCCTCGTTTACATCTATAGCCATTTTGTAAATGCCGCCAACCGTCCATTCTCCCGTTCGATTTCTAAGGTCTTCAATGGTGCCTGCTTTCAAATAATCGACTATTGCAGCTCCGACAAATTTTTTCACTAATATTGCTTGGTTCTTATTATTTTTATCTCCGCCTTTATAATATAAATCGCCGTTATCCGCAAAATAATAATAGTCGTATATTCCGTTTCTCATGCTTTGGAAATCTTTATCTTGAAACCAAAATCCGCCGTCATTATCTCTATTTCTTATTGCGAATACATTTTGCTCTTTATCAGCGGCGCCTTTTCTTTTTAGCTGGTCTAGCCATAATTGTTTTATTCTTGGAATATCTTTATAGCTTACGGTTACATAGTCGCTTCCGCTTATGGCAAAAGGAACTCGAACCCTATAATAATCCGTAGGACTGTCTGGCAGATTTGGAAGATAATAATTAGTTTTATATACAACTTCATAATTTGTAAGGTGCATTATATTAGTTATGATTATATAATCGTCCGAAATGTTTAGCGACCACTCTGGAAGATTGCTATTAAAAGTAATTCTATTGGTGAAAATCAATGTGTTAGTTATTAAATTTCCGTTTTGGTCCAGCAGTCCCGTTTGATTTAAATTGCTGTCCATATTTTCAGCGCAAGAGAATGTTACCGCCGCAATTACGATTAAAATTAAAGAACAAATAATTAACTTTCTCATTTTGCCCTCCTTCTTTACAAGAGAAAACTTATTCTTTCTATAATATAGGAT
>NZ_JBNMIZ010000044.1:0-14262 GCF_050873525.1 Brachyspira sp.
ATTATTATTTAAATTAATAATTTTATTTTCTTAAAGACGATTTTACATCCGCTATAACCGATTCCGTAATATCAAAAGTTCTGTCGGCATACAATATCGAATGTTCCGTTCTTTCCAAAATCAAAGTGTAGCCTTCTTTTCGCACAATATTCATTAAAGAATTTGAGACTTGCTTTCTCACTTGTCCTTTCAAAGAAGTGTCTCTTGAATTTGCAATAGAACTTTCGGAATTATCTTCTTCGGAATTTTGATTATTAATTTCTTCTTGTTTTTGTTTCAAAACATCCAAAAGTTCCTGGTCGCTCGTCACTTCTTTTATTACTCTTTGCAAATCTATATAGCCCACTTTCGTTAGCCTGTAAGATTGAGTGAATAATCTTGGACTTATTATAGATACAAATAAAACCGCGATAAATATTAAACCGAAAATACAATACTTTTTCATTTTTTCTCCTTGTTTCTTTTTATTTATTTTTTATTTATATTTTATTTTTAATTAATTTTTTTAATAATAATATTATACAATATAATTTATTTTTTTAATAGATTAATAGAACGGATGATTCATCGTAAACGCTATTCCCCATCCTCTCCCAAGCCATTTTCCAAGCGGAGAAAACGAATCGCCCTCGAAAGCCTGCAAACCTTTTCCAAATCCCACATTATCTTTATTATAAACGAATCTTTGAGCAAAATAGAATCTTATATTAAATATTGGAATCGTTAGCCTTAATCCGAATCCCCAAGAATACATATACTGTGAAGGGTCGAATATATCTTTAATATTCATAAATTGCGAAGGATAACTATAAGCGTCTCCATCCTGATTAAGTCCCGAACTTCCCGGCATCCATAATTGTCCCGCATCCAAGAATGTTACAAATCCTAAAGTTCTCTGTATGATAGGAACTCTCAATTCGGCAAACACTCTCACTTTCGCTCTTCCGTAAGCCCAAGAATCAATCGAGCCGTTATTTCCTACCATATCGTAAGTGGACAAACCTCTATTATGTTTGAATATCGTATATTTTGAAGTGTCCCATCCTCTGACATCTTCAAAAGGATTAAGATAATATAAAACATCCGCATCGTTTCTAATATCCATTCCGGGAATTTTAACTATTTGCGCTATCTCTCCGTAGAATGCAAATGAAAGTCTGTCATTAACGGGAACTGCTAAAAATCCCGTAGCATTTAATCTCATAAGTTGAGTATGTAGAAAATAAAAATCAACCGTGCCTCTTAAAAAACTTCCTCTTGTCGGATTGGAATAATCGTTTCTGCTATCTCTTAATAAAGAATAAGATACGATAAATGTCGTAAACCAGTCGCTTTGCCATCTGCTAAAGCCTCCGTCCTTTTTAAATTTTTTATGTTTCAAATATTTTTTTATATCATTCAAAACATGGTCGGGACTGTCTTCGTTCGCTCCCTGATTATACCATTGCATATACTGTTGAACTATCGTGTCGAAAGTTAAAAATGTAGAATAATAATCGTAAAAATAATATCCCAAACGAACTATGCCCTCGAAACCATGCCTCGTATAATAAGAATATCTCGGAAGTCCGAAATCTCCCGTTCCTATCTGGTCGCCCGTATTTATATCTTCGTAGAAATAAGACAAATCTATTCCAAGATAGATTGGCAGATTGAGCAAATAAGGCTCGGCAAAATTGAGAGCGATTCTTTTTTGAGTTTGTCCGTATTCTCCGCTCGCTCCTAATTGCAAACCTCTTCCCAAGAAATTCATCTCTCTAATAGAAGCGAAAACTTTAAATCCCGAACCAGTTGAAAATCCGCCGCCGCCTGAAACCATAGCCGACCTTCCGTCCGTTACATTTAAGGCAAGTTCCATTAATCCTTCTGCGGAACCTGGTTTTACATTTATATTAATATTTTCAAAAAACTGCGTATTATATAATCTTTCCTGCACTCTCTGTATTTTTGCAGAGTTAAAAATTTCGCCGGGTTTTATATCGACATATCTTTGAATAACAAAATCTTTTGTTTTTGTATTTCCAGCGAATGTAATATTTTCGATATGCGCTTTGTCGTTTTCAACAATATCATACATAATATTTACTATCTTCGCGTCTTCGTTTACCGTAATAACGGGAATAACCTGACGGAATATATATCCTCTTTCCGAATATTTATTTTGAATTCCCTGATAATCCGTCATATGATAAGTATAATTATATAAAGCGCCTTTTTTCGATTTTATATCTTTTTGTATATTATCCGATGGAATTATTATATTTCCCTTAAATCCAATATCTCCAAAATAATATCTGTCGCCTTCCGTCAAATAAATATCAATTATCAAATCCTGGTCGTTTTTTATCTGCGGGTCTCTCCATTGATAAGTATATCTCACATTATCCACTTCCGCTTTATAATAGCCTCTGTCGGCATAATATTTTACTATTTTCGCTTTATCGTCTTCAAATTTGAATTCGTTAAATTTTCCCAAAGATAAAAATCCGTTTTCTTTTGTCGACATTTGCCTTTTAAGTTCGTTATCCGAAAAACGCGTATTGCCATGAAATCTTATAAAAGCGACTTTTACTTCGTTTCCTTCTTCAATATTCATTTCAATAGTGACTTCCGAAAGTTCTTTATTTTCCGTCACTTTAGGTTTTACATAGGCTTTCAAATATCCTTTATCTTGGTAATTTGTGATTATAGAATTTACGGCGTCATTTAAATTTTGCGGAATATAAGGGTCGCCCGCTTGCATTATCGGTTTAATCGCATCGTTTAGCGCCGTTCTTGTTAATCTTTTATTTCCCGTGTATATTATGTCTTTTATTAAAAATCTTTCAGCAACGATTATATTTAATATTACTCCGTTTCCATCGTTTCGCACATCGATTGCGACTCTTTCAAAAGATTGAGTATCGAATAATTTTTTTATCGCTTCATTTATTTCCGCTCTCGAAAATTTGCTTCCCGCTTTAATTGGAAAACTATTTTTAATTTGGGTTTCGGTAAGACGCACTTCTCCAGTCACTTCTATATCGTTTATCGTTAATCCTTCATAGGCGGCAATATTTCTCGCGTTTCTCAAATTTTCAAAATCGCTTTCCGCGGCTATCAAAATGAAAGTAAATAAAACGGCAAATACCAAAAATAAAACGATTAAATATTTTCTTAGAAAATTCACTGATATTATCTCCACAACCACAATCTTCTACGAATAACAAAATTAAAGTCTTGCCCTATAGATTGAATATAGAAAGGATTTATTTTATATTCAAAACTAAAATTTGCAAGCCTGCTGTTTCTCAATAAAGAAAGCTCGAAACCGAATCTTTGGTCAAAATAATAAGAATCTTGCGGACGCCCAAAAAGATTTGGTCTGTCGGGGTCTTTCGAGTTATATGTTATGTCGTATTTTACATATAAATATTTTGAAAAAGTTTTTCCTATACTAACGCTCGTATTATTAAAAACTTTATAAAGACTCAAATTATTATTATAAGTTATAAAATTATTCACTACGGGCGCGTTAAAATCTATAGAATCTATTATTCCAAGTCTGCTTATCCATCTTTCAAAAGGTCTTAAAAGATAAGTGGAAGTTGCGTTTCCTATTGCTACATCTCCGTAGCTTCCCGCAAGCTGAGTGATTGAACTCATTTGAGAATTATTCATAGTCGCTCTATCGAGAGATGTCGTGCTTTGGGCAAACATCTGCTCTTCTCTATTTCCAAAACTTCCTTGAGGTATTCCCGCAAGCTGATTAACCTGATACTGACTCAAAGGCGGAATAGTATAAAATCTAACTGGCGATATTCCCGCCGTATCGGAAGATAAAATTTGAGATAATCGAGAGTTCATTTCCATATATAAAGTTACATTTTCGCTCGGAAGTTCTTCTTCAATATATTCCGAAGTCGAACTTGAACTTGAATTCGCTCTTGCGGACGAAGTATAATATTTTTTATTTACATAAGCGGTTGCCTCTATTATAGGGTCCGAACTGTCGCTTTCTGGAAAAGTAACCGAACCGTTTTCCAATCTATATGTATTTTGTAAATAATATATATTTCCTCTTTCAAGATTAATCGTTCCCGCAAATTCCATACCGTCCATTAAAGAACTGTAAATTCTCATTTTAGAACCTTCTTCCAAATAAAAATTTCCAACCAAAGTATGATTTACTCTAACCTGTCTCCAAGCCTCTATAATAAAATCCCAGTATATTCTGCTCGCTATTCCGTAAATATGCTGATTATAATAGTTTTGATTATTTAATACGCGAAGCTGAATATCGCTTCTCATTAAAGTCAATGTGCCTCCGATTGTAGGAGCGGCTATGCTTCCTCCAACCTTCATATCCAAATGCAAAGGTCCTCTTATTCTCGCGGCATTTAAATTTATATCTCCGTTCAAAAGTCCAAGTTGTTCGTCCGAAGAAAGCAAATCGAAAGCTATATAATTTATGCTATTTTTAAAAATTTCCGCTTCTCCCGTTACGGCTAAATTCTTTTTTCTTTTGGAATAGAAAGTTAAATTATTTATATTAAAAGTATTTCCGTCAAAATTAAAATCGACAATCGTATCGTCAAATATGTCGGAAAAATATTTTATCTTTACTCTTCTTCCATGTCCTAAAAATCTTCCGTTTATAGCCAAATCTTCTTTATCTCCATGAATTCTCGCGTATAAAGTATAAGGTTTATTATCGATTATAAAATTTGTAGGAGAAGATTGTATTTCGTCAAAAATAACATTAAATATTTCAAATATTTCCACATTGAGCCTGTCGGAAGTTAAAAGCAAATCGACTTGATTATTTTTCGTATCTCTTATTACTCCGTCTATATTCAGCATATCGTAATTATCAAAAACATAATTTAATTCCGTTTTTGTTTCGTTTTCTTCTTTTGAAATTATTCCGTTAATTCCATGAGATTTTGTATTCTTAAAAGAAATTTGTCCTTCCGAATAAGTCATTACCGTTCCGAACTCGGGCAGTTTTCTTTTATTAATCGTAATCGGACTCGTTTGAATTCTGTATTCGGCAATTCCGTTCGGCAGTCTTCTCATGTTATAATTTATATTTCCGCTATATGTGCTGTATAAAAATAAATTATTAACTTCTATTTGAGCATTCTGCAAATCTTTTGAAAAGTAAGCGTAAGGAATTTTTATTTGCTGCGGTCTTGTAAATGTCTTTGATATTATTACTCCGCTTTTTCCAGTTTTCGTCATAATAAAATCTTTAAGTTCCAATTCGTTTTTTCCGTAATATCCCGTAAGCGAAACATCGAATCTGTCTTCCAATACTTCCAAATCTTTTATATTAAATCTATCAAGATAAATAATCGGGTTGTTTAATAAACCAATCACGGTTGCATCCGCCGATAATATTCCGTAAATTCCGTTACCGTAATTCAAATTAAAAGGCAAATCTTCTACATTCAATTTTCCATAAACATTATTTTTATTGATTGAAACATCGATTGCAAATCCGCCGTCATATTCCGCCGACTTGAATATAGCGGTAAATTTATTTATTCCGTCTCTATTATCCAAAATTCCGTTTCCCATGACTCTGTTTGCGCCGTAATCCAAAATTATATTTGTAAAAACTAAACTTTGATTTGAAAGCTCGAATTGAGTATTTAAAGTAAAAATCGGAGCGACATTTTTATCGAATTTTACATTTCCGTATATATAAAAAGGTTCTTGAGTATAATTGTCGATTGAAATATCGGCGTTTATAACATTATTATTTATATTTAATTCTCTTGGAGTTTTTATATTTAAATTAATTATTCCGTTTGTCGTTATAGAACCGTTTGCCACGATTTCGGATTTTTCAGTCGCCGCATAGATTATTTTATTTCCGTTGGTAGAATCCAAAGTAAAACCGTTTAAATTATATTCTCCAAATGGACTTTCTACATTTCCGTTAATTTTTACATTAAATTGTTTATCGTATTCAATATTCGCTTTTGCCTTTATATCGCCGCTGTCGGATAATTTATAATAAATATCGTTAATTTCTATCATATTGCTATAAACCAAAGCGCAGATTCTTATTAAATATTCTTCCGTGTAAACTTTTCTTGAAGCCATTTCCAAAGAATGAATATTTCCTTTTCCGTCAGTATATAAAGCGTTGCTCATACTATAATTAACATATAAAGAAGATAAATTATCTATAGGATTTCTTCCCAGCGCAACCATAAAAATATCTTGAGGAATAGTTCCGTTCGCTTTTGCAAGTATCGGTTTAGTATTATCCAAATAAATATTCGCGTTAAACGGTTCTTTATAAATATTTTCAATCAAATTAATTTCAATTTCTTTATCTTTTATTTTATGAATTATATTAAAAGCCATCGGTTCGGATAAAACATTTGCATAACTTAATTCCTGCATCGTAAATCTCGCTACGATTCTTTCCATACTCGAAGATACGGGGCTTAAAGTCAATCTCGTAGATAAATTATTAAAACCCGCCGAAATATCGTTAACATTTAATTCCAATCTGCTTAATAGCGGCTTTTCTATTGGAATTACTCCGCTTGCGATTATATTTCCGTTTAATAAATTTATTATCGCGTTGGATAAAATTATATTGTTGTCGATTAATTCCGCTTTTGCAAATAAATCAAAAAAATTATCTTTCGCTTTCAAATCCATATCCAAATAAAGATTTTCGTTTTCCGCTCGTTTGCCTTTTATATTTAAATTCGCATATTGAAAACCTCCGATATAATTGCTAATAGTCGTTCTCGTTTTATTATCGAATTCAATAAATTTATGAACTATCGGCGTATCGAAAGCTATATTCATTAATTTATAAATTGCGCTTTTTTGAATATTTATATTTGTGATTGAAAAATCCAGTCTTTTATTATTATAATCGTAAGTTAAATTTGCAAAATTATTGCTGTAGCTTCTTAAGTTTCCTTCGAGTTTATCGTTATAATCGTTTGTGAAATCCAAATTATATTTAAATAATTCTCCTTTTTCGTCCTGCGCGTCTATTATAGAATTGATTTCGGACAAATCGGGTTTGCTTTCCATCGTAAAATATATTGAAGTTCTATCGGGCAGATTAATGCTGTAAGATAAAAAATATCTATAATTTCTAAAATTTCCGTTTAAATGATTAAGCGATACTTCGGATGTTTCTCCTTCGTCAATAATCTTTGTTGAAAAATTTCTTATTCTTATATTTTTATCGAGAAATAAATCTGTAATATTTTCTATCGTGTTTTTTATATCGTTATAGTTTTCGGAAGGTTTATCTTTGTTTTTATTTAAAATCGAATTGTCAAATAACGCGGGATAAAAATTCGCGTCATTAATATCTATTTCGCTTAAAATATAAAAAATATCTCTTTTAAATAAAAGTCTTAAAGGATTGAATCTTAAAGAAGCTCTATCCAAATCGAAAAAAGCGGAAGAATTATTTTTTGAATAAAGTTTTACATCTTCCAAAATAATTTCGAGTCTGTAAGATAATTCTATGTCGGCTATTGATATATTTATCGGAGAGACTTCGTTTATATAAGAAATAATATTATTCAAATATTTTTGTTTATTGTTCAAAACCAAAATCGCGCTAAAAATTGCGGGTATCATAAAGGCAATCAAAGTTGTAGCCAAATATATTTTGAATTGAGAATGTCTCTTTCTACGCAATCAAAAGTTCCTCCGAAACTTTAACTATTAATTATTGATTATTAAACTATAAATTTAATATTATAATATAATAACCTATTTTTAAAAGAATTGTTATATATTAAATTTCGGTATATAGGGCTTATAATTCATTTAGTATAATTGTTAAATTTGACAAAATATTAAAATTATTGTAATATTATATTAAAACGAATAAAAATATATAAAATTTAATCGGAGTTTTTATGTTAAAAGAATTCATAAAAGGAAATATTAAAATAGTCGATTCTGTGGCAAATTGGGAAGAGGCTTTGAAAATCGGAGCGGAATCTTTGGTAAAAAATGGAAATATCGAAGAAAGATATATTAAAGCGATTATAGATAATGTTCACAAAAACGGACCCTATATTGTTCTTATGGACGGCGTTGCAATGCCGCATTCTCGTCCAGAAGAAGGCGTTATAAAAAGAGGAATGAGTTTATTAAAAATAAGAAACGGAGTAGATTTTTATAAAACCGAAGCGAAAGTTTATTTATTTTTCACATTAGCCGCAGAAGACGCGGACGGACATCAAGATGCAATAGCCGAACTTGCCGATTTTTTGGGAGACGATGAAAAAGTTGAAAAATTAATAAAAAATGATGTTAATGAGGAAGAAATTTTAAGTTTATTATAATTTGATATTAAAATATTATTAGGAGGCTCAACTATGTTAAAAGTATTGGTTTCATGCGCTAACGGAACGGGAACGACTTTAATGATGAAAACAACGGCTGAAAAATCTCTAAAATCTTTGGAAATTAAAGATTTTGATATTCATACATGCGCATTATCTGGCTGCGAGCATACAGCAACCGATTATGACCTTATCTTTTGTCCTATTAATTTTACAGATATGTTCAAAGAAGCTACAGAAAAAGGCGTAAAAGTTATAGGTATAAAAAACATTCTTTCCGAAGACGAATTCAAACAAAAACTCGAAGAATCTGGATATTTGGAAGATTTGAAGAATAAATAAACTAGACGAAAACAATAAAACAATTTTTACCAATATAAATTTTAATAATGGAATAAATTATCAATTTAAAATTATCAAACGACTTTAATAATTTTTTGCATTTATTTTTATATAATAATTTTCTTTACTTTTTCTACAATTATATATATTATAAAACAATTAATTAAAGGTTTTTATTATGAAAAAGATTTTTATGATTATAATATTTGCGATGGTTATTTGTTCCTGCAATCAGGTTTTTAAAAACAGATATAATTTAAATAAAGCATATACTTTATACGAAAAAGGAAAAAATAAAGACGACGATGAAGCGTTGCTTGAAATAACGGGAACTTATAACGACATAATAAATCAAAAAATATACGCTCAAGATAGACTTGCAGCCGTGTATAGACTTTTGGGAGAGCGAAGTTTGGCTAAAGGACAATACGGATACTCTGCAAAATATTTTTCGGAAGCTTTGAAAATCTTGCCGAACAGTCCTTATTTAAGATACGGACTCGGAATATCTTATTCTTATTTGGTTGAAAGCGCCGATACGGAAGAAAAAAGAAACGACTTTATAGAGCGAGCGGAAAAAAATATAAATTTCGCAATCAGCAAAGACGCGAATAATCCCAATTATTATGCAGCTTTGGCGTCTCTAAAAGGAATTCAACAAAATTATTATCAAGAAGCTTTGGAACTTATAAATAAAGCGGTTGAACTTTCGCCGAATAATACGGATTATTTATTTGTTTTGGCGAGATTGCAATATAGCGTTGGAAATAGAGACAGAGCGGTTGAAGTTTATAGAAGAATATCTAATTTAACCGAATCGACTGCGATAAGAGAAAGAGCTTTAAATAATATAAATCAAATAACGAGTATGGGTAATTGAAATAAAATGAATAAAAGCGACAGTATAAAAACTTATTTGATAGCCCTTAATCAAATTGAAAAAATCGGAGACAGAAGAATTTATGAACTCATAAAACATTACGAATCGGTTGAAAATATTTTTGAAGATAAAGAGAAAAATTTAAAAGAATTGATAGAAAAAAAATTCAAATTCAAAATTAACGATTTCAGTAAAAACGAAATATTAGATAAAGCGGAAAATATAATAAAAAAATCCGAAGAACATGAAATAAAAATTTTAAGTTTATTCGATAAAGAATATCCTTTTAATTTAAAACAGATTGATAATCCGCCATACATACTTTATTATAAAGGCGATTTAAAAAAATTAAGAAGAAATTCGATTTCAATAGTTGGAACGAGAAACCCGACTAATGAAAGCAAAAAATACGCGTTCGATATTGCTTCAAAATTATCCGCATTGAATATAACGGTTGTGTCGGGCATGGCGAAAGGGATAGATAAAGAAGCTCATTTGGGGGCAATATCTTCGCTTGTAAATACGGCTGCGGTTTTGGGAAACGGAATAGATATAGTTTATCCGTCCGAGAACGTTAAGGTTTATAATAAATTGATTGAAAGCGGAATTGTAGTAAGCGAATTTGAAGTTGGAAGGAAACCCGATAGAATGAATTTTCCAAGAAGAAATAGAATAATATCGGGATTATCTTATGCTACGATAATGGTGGAGGCTTCGAGCAAATCTGGAGCTTTAATAACTGTAGATTACGCTTTGAATCAAGGTAGAGAAGTTTATATAGCTCCTTACGATGAAAAACTGAAAGAATATTTTGGAAATCATAAATTATATAAAGAAGGAGCTAAAATTATTTACGATATAACCGATATACTTGAAGATTTTGATTCCATATTTTCAAACGATGACGATTATTTGAAAATGAAATTAAAATATTTTGAAGGCGGCAATATTCCGAGTAAAGAAAATAATAGAGAAAGTAAAATTATAAATATTCAAAAGAATAAAGAGAATAATAAAAAAGAAAATAAAACGATAAAAAAAATTACTGAAAATAAAAAAATTGAAAAACCAAATTTGGAAGGAGACGAAGCGAAACTTTACGATATAATAAGCAAAAGCGATAAAGTCCATATTGACGATATTATAGAAGAGACGGAAATGAAAACTCAAGTCGTTACTTCCGTTTTGATGCAGCTTGAAATAAACGGTTTCATAAAACAAACGGCGGGAAAATATTATACCGCTTTATTATAGATTATAAATTTTATAAAAATAAAATAAAAAATAAAATTAATTAAAATAAATAAAATAAATTTGGAGATGGGAAATAAATAATGGAAGCTAATGTTAAAATTGAAAAAAAAGAAAAAAAATCAAAAACTAATTCTAAAAAAAAGAAACTTGTAATAGTCGAGTCGCCAGCAAAGGCAAAAACTATCAATAGATATTTGGGAGCGGATTATATAGTTAAATCTTCTATGGGACATTTGATAGATTTGCCGAAAAGCAGAATCGCAATCGATGTCGATAACGGATTTGAGCCAGAATATATTACGATAAGAGGAAGAGCAAAAATATTAAACGAACTTAAAAGAGAAGCTAAAAAATCGGAAGAAGTTTTACTTGCGGCGGACGATGACAGAGAGGGAGAGAGCATAGCTTGGCATATAGGAAATAAAATTAAAATGGCTAATTCTAATATTCCTATAAAAAGAATAGTTTTTCATGAAATAACTAAAGACGCGCTTAACGAAGCGATTGAAAAACCGAGAGATATCGATATTGCTAAAGTAAACGCTCAAAAGGCAAGAAGAGTATTGGACAGATTGATAGGATATAATTTGAGTCCGTTATTGTGGGAAAAAATAAAAGGAAGATTATCTGCGGGCAGAGTTCAAAATGTTGCTTTGCTTATAATTTGCAATAGAGAGGGAGAAATTGAAGCTTTTGTTCCCGTAGAATATTGGACTTTTGAAGTATTCTTAAAACATAAAAATAAAGAATTCATTGCAGAACTTCAAAAATATAAGGGAGAAAAACCAGAATTAAAAAATAAAAAAGATGTTGATGAAATAATAAATCATTTGAAAGATAAAACTTATAAGGTTTCGTCCATCGATGTTAGAGACAGATTAAGAAATCCAGTCGCTCCTTATACTACAAGTAAATTACAGCAGGCGGCAAGCACTTCGTTAGGTTATAATTCTTCAAAGACAATGCAAATAGCTCAAGGTTTATATGAAGGAGTTTCGATTGCAGGAGAATCAACGGGACTTATAACTTATATGAGAACGGACAGCGTGAGAATATCTCCAGTCGCTCAAGAGCAGGCGAGAGAATTTATAAAAAAAGAATATGGAGAAAATTATTTGCCAGCGGAAGCTCCAAGTTATTCGGTAAAGAAAAACGCTCAAGACGCGCATGAAGCTATAAGACCGACAAATGTGTTTTTGACTCCAGATAGCGTAAAAGAATATTTGAAGAACGACCAATACAAATTATATAAATTGATATGGGAGAGATTCGTTTCTTCGCAAATGCTTCCAGCAAAAATGAAAAATACGAGAGCGATTATAGTCGCTGGAGATTGTGAATTTTCGGTTTCTTCTTCAAAAATAGAATTTGACGGTTATTTAAAAGTTCTTACTATAGATAAAGGAGATAAAGAAAAAGCAGCTAAAATGCCTAATCTTTCCAAAGACGAAATTTGCGAATTTATAGAAAATAATCCTCAGCAGCATTTTACCACTCCGCCTCCGAGATATAATGACGCTTCTTTGGTAAAAGTTCTCGAAGAAGAAGGAATAGGCAGACCTTCCACTTACGCTCCGATTATTAGAACTATAATTTCGAGACATTATGTTCAAAGAAAAGGCAAACAGTTAGTTCCTACAGAATTGGGCAAATTGGTAAACGAACTTATAAGCGAAAATTTCCCAGAACTTGTGAATATCAAATTTACGGCTGATATGGAAAGTAAACTTGATAAAATAGAAGACGATAATATAGAATGGAATAAAATGTTAAAAGAATTCTATCCTCATTTTTTGGATACGCTTAAAACGGCTTCGGAAAATATTCACAATATGAAGGATTTTTTCAACGAAGAAACCGATTTTGTATGTGAGAAATGCGGAAGGAAAATGATTAAAAGGCTTGGAAAATACGGATATTTTATAGCTTGTTCGGGATTCCCTGAATGCAAAAATGCAAAGGGAATTTCTTTCGGAGTATGTCCTAAATGTCAAGGCGATATAACTTTAAAGCGTTCCAAAAGGGGAAGAGAATTCTACGGTTGTTCCAATTATCCTAAATGCGATTTCGTAAGCTGGGATAAGCCTATTCAAACTCCTTGTCCGAAATGCAACGGATTAATGGTTGAAAGGCAAATAAAAAATAAAGGATTATTTAAAGTTTGTATCAAGGAAGATTGCGGATATTTGGAAGAAATGTCGGAAGAGGAAAAAGAAGAATAATCGTTATTCTTATTTTAGTATTTTTATCGTTAAACTTTTTTAATAGAGTTTTAGCGGAAAATATAAAATTAGATAATCTGAATATAAAACCTGAAGACTTGAAAAAAAATTTTAATCCAGTAGCGAATAAATTTAACGAAAAAACGATTACTACAATAATAATAGACGCGGGACATGGCGGAAAAGACCCTGGCTCGATTGGAATAAATAAATTGAAAGAAAAAGATATTGTTTTATCGTTTTCATTGGAATTAAAAGAAGAATTAAAAAAAATACTTCCGAATGTCGACATATTCCTTACAAGAGATAAAGACATTTACCCGACTTTGCAAGAGCGATATAAAATAGCAAACGCTTCCGCAAAAATAGACTCTGAAAAATCGAAAAACGCTTTATTTATAAGCGTTCATGCAAACGCTTCTTTAAATCCGAACGCGAAAGGTTTCGAGGCTTATTTTATAACGGCGCAAGAATCGAGCGAATACGCTAGAGCGGTTTCGATATTGGAAAACAGCGCTCTGGTTAAATTCGATAAAGTTGACGCTTCAAAATACGAAGAAAACGCATCTCAATTAACTCATAATTATATGCTTGTCGAACAGCATCAAAAAGAAAGCAGACTGCTCGCTCAATCTATAGTGGACGAAGTTTATAAAGTAAGCGGAGTTTCAAAAAGAAATAAACCCGTTCAAAACGCTTTATTTTATGTTTTAAAAGGTTCGCTTATGCCTTCCACTTTGATAGAGATTGGATTTATAACTAATGAAGAAGACGCTAAATTTATGAATACTAAAGACACGAGAATAAAAATGGTGAAAGCTACGGCAAATGGAATAAAGAAGTATATTAAAGAATTTGAAGATACCGAAGGTTTTACTAAATAATTCTTAATTTGATTTTATTGATAGCGGATTGTTTCGATAGATTTCGCAATGAAGAAAATTATAATTCGTTAACTTTTCTTAATAACAATGTGGCTTTCGCTCTTCGTCCCTGTAGGAATCCTCTTGTTTGCTTTTTCTGAAATGTTAAAATTCTCCGATTTCACTCATATAAAAATCTAACCATAGCGGAATGTAAATATATAACCTAATCAGTATCAAAATATTTAGCTCATTTAAAATAATTAATTATATAATTATTAAAATTTACATGAAATTTATTTATAATTTTTTTTATTTTAGCTATTGATATTATTTATTTTTACGGTATAGAAATATAATTTGGGAGTAACTTG
>NZ_JBNMIZ010000045.1:0-14257 GCF_050873525.1 Brachyspira sp.
ATTTAATATTATATTATACGATTTTTTTAATCAATATAATAAAAGAGAGTTCTTTATTAAAAATTTATAAATTTTTTACTTGCCTATTCCGAATAAATTACTATCTTTTAAATAGATTGATTAAATAAAGGAGTTAATATATGATTATCGCGTTATCAATTATTTTTTGTTTATTTTTAGTTTGTAAGGATTTCATTTTTTATGACAATAAGAAAAGCCGAGCCAAAAGATTTGAATATTATCTTAAAAATATTCGAGCATGCAAGAAATTATATGAAAGAAAATAATAACCCTAATCAGTGGGGAGATAATCACCCCGCTGTCGAAATTATCGAAGAAGATATTAAAAATTCAGTCGGCTATGTTTGTTTGGACGAAGAAAATAATGTAGTCGCTTATTTTTGTTTTTATGTTGGAATCGAAAAAGATTATAATGAAATATATGAAGGAAACTGGCTTAACGATAAAGAATATGCCGTTATCCATAGAATAGCGACAATTAGCAATAAAAAAGGAGTCGGCAGTTTTTGTATGCGCTATTGTTTCGATAAATTTAAAAATATTAAAATCGACACGAGCAAATATAATATTCCTATGCAAAAATTACTTGAAAGAGAAGGCTACACTAAATGCGGAATAATATATATAAAAAGAAACGGAGGAGAGAGAATAGCCTTCCAAAAAACCGAATAAATTTTTTAAATAAAATAAAATGAAAGACTAACTTTAATAATAAAAGCTAATCTTTCATTTTTTAATTTAATTTTACTGCCTATAATTTATAATCTATAGTTTATGCCATATTTTTTTGAAAAATACGATTAAAAATACTATAACCGCAACCGTTATCGATAATTCAAATAAAGTTTCCACAATATCGTCAAATTCGTGGAGCATATAGTATAAAATATAGCCGCCGCCAAAATATCTGCTAAAATAGATTAAGGCTAAAAAGATTAATCCTGCAATAGCGACTATTCCAGCAATAAGTAAAATTTTTTTAGATTTTTTTGAAGTAGTTATAATATTATTTTTCATAATAATATCTCCTTAAAATAAAATTATTTGTCTTTTTTAATCTTAATATTATCAAGATTTTCTTTATCATATTTATCATATTCGATTATTTTATATTCTTTATTTTCTTTTTTATCGTAGTTTATTTTTTGTATCTCTTCGTTATTTTCATTTCGTCTATTATTTTCGTCCAAATTAATATCGTCTTTGATAAATCTTTTTACAAAATACATAACGATAATAATCATGGCTATTATTCCGACTATTCTAAAAAAATCTTCAAAATCATCGAATATATCTTCAAGAATATCGTCAAAACAATATAGCTTGACGGACGCTATAAAAATGAAAACGAAGCTATTTAAAATTATTTTCTTCAAAATTAATTCCCTCTTAATTTTCCTAAAAAATATAAAATCAATATCGTATTAATTGCCTTTATCTGAATTTTTATCTTTATTCAAATATTTTCTCACAAAAAATACTACCGCCGCTATTATTACGACTATTCCGATGACTTTAGCCAAATCGTCAAATATAAAATCGAAAGTATCTTCTATCAAATCGAAACAGTATAAATTGATAGCCCCCGCAAAAATTAGAATCGTTGAAAAAAATCTCTTCATTGTCTTGCCTCCTTTATTTACTTTAATGTAATGAAGTTTTATTCTTTATATTATAATTATAACACATTGTAATTATTTTGTAAATAGTTTATAAATAAAATTTACATAAATAAAGCGTTAAATTGAAAACTCTATATTGTAGATAATACAAATACTACAATTTTTGCAGTTAAAAAAATAAAAGTAAAATCGAAAAATTAAAATTATTAAGCATTTTTTCAATATACCGAATATAAAAATATAAACAAAATAGGCAATTGCAATGTATAAATATGTTATAGAAGGTTCAAAAAATATATCTGGGACCGTTCAAATTTCAGGCTCAAAAAACGCTTCGCTTCCGCTTTTGGTTGCGTCAATTTTAACGGACGAGCCTATAACTTTGCATAATGTTCCAGATTTAGTGGATGTTCATGTTCTTATAAATATATTAGAGCCTTTGGGTAAAAAAGTAGATTTCAAAAATAATACAACCGTTATAATATCTCAAAATGGAAAAAGCGATGAAGCTCCTTATAAATTGGTAAAAAAAATGAGAGGCTCTATAATAGTTTTGGGACCGCTTCTTGCAAAAAGAAAACATTGCAGAGTTTCTTATCCCGGAGGATGCGCGTTCGGACCAAGACCGATTGATTTGCATTTAATGGGAATGGAAAAACTTGGAGCGGAAATTGACATATCGGGCGGTTATATAAACGCTACCGTGAAAGATAGACTAAAAGGAAATCAAATATTTTTATACGGAAAAAACGGACCGACAGTGCTTGGAACGGATAATGTCATGATGGCGGCGACTTTGGCTAAAGGAAGAACTATAATAACGGGAGCGGCAAAAGAACCCGAATGCACAAATTTAGCCGAATTGCTTGTTTCGATGGGAGCTAAAATCGAAGGAATAGGAACGGGAACTTTGGCAATAGACGGAGTCGATGAATTGCATGGAACGGAATTTGAAGTTATACCCGACAGAATAGAAACGGGAACTTTTCTTGCAATAGCCGCGGCGGGAAGAGGAAAATTGAAATTGGAAAAAACTAATCATGAACATTTAACTTGCGTTTTGGATTTGCTTTCTTTTATAGGATGCGATATTAAAACTACGAAAGATACGATTGAAATTGACGCGACAAATAGAGAATTGAAACCTTTTGCTATTGAAACTATGCCTTATCCCGATTTTCCTACCGACTTGCAGGCTATTTTTACAACTTTGGCATGCGCAATTAAAGGAAGAAGCCATATTAAAGAAAATATTTATCCCGATAGATTTAGTAATGTGGCGGAACTTATTCGTATGGGAGCGGATATAGAAGAAAACGAAGCGAGTATAATCGTTCGCGGAGGAAAAAAATTATCTGGCGCGGATGTTCAGGCAAGCGATTTGAGAGCGGGAGCGGCTTTAGTCGCGGCGGGAGCGATAGCGGAAGGAATTACCAATATTCATAGAATCTATCATATTGAAAGAGGCTATGAAAGTTTTGAAGATAAATTAAATAAAATTAATATAAATACAAAAAAAGAAAAAGACGATATTTTATAATCATTTATAAAATTAGCGTTTATAAATAGGGGGATTAAATGGTTCGAGGCGTTTATACTGGAGCAAGCGGAATGATAGCGCAGCAGGAGAGATTGGATGTCGTGGCAAATAATTTGGCTAATGTCGATAAACCGGGATTCAAAAGAGATACGGCGACTTTTAAGGCTTTTCCTGAAATGATGGCGGCAAGAAAAGAAGACGATGGAGTTATAATATTTCCGTTGGGTTCTACAGATATAAGACCTTATGTAGGCAGATTGGGAACGGGAGTCGAAGTTAATGAAGTTTTTACCGAATGGGAACAAGGTTCTTTAAGAGAAACGGGAAATCAGCTCGATATTGCATTGAGCGATAAAGGTTTTTTTGCTATAGAAACTCCGCATGGCGAAAGATATACAAGAAACGGCAGCTTTCTTATTGATAAAGATAATTATTTGGTGACGAAACATGGCTATAAAGTAATGGGAGAAAACGGCTATATTCAAATAAAAACGAATAATTATGTGATAGACGAAGAGGGAAGAGTAAGCGTAAACAGAAGATACCAAAATAACGAAGACTTTGTTCAGCTCACGGAAAACGAATGGAAAGACGAAGAAATTTTAGACACTTTGAAAATCGTTCGATTTGAAAACGAAAGATATTTGAAAAAAGAAGGCGAATCTTTCTGGGTTGATACGGAAATAAGCGGACCCGCGTATATAGCGCAAAAAGGAGTCGACCGCCCGAAAGTGCTTTCAAGATTTTTGGAAATGAGCAATGTAAATCCGATTAACGAAATGGTTAGAATGATTGAAGTTCAAAGAGCTTACGAATTAAATTCAAAAACCATAGCCACGCATGACACTTTGATTGGAAGAGTGGTAAACGAAGTTGGAAGAGTTTAAATTTTATTATAATTTAGCGTTATGAATAGAAAAAATTCCCCATTAATATTTTGATAAAAAAGATACGATAATATATAATAGTATGCAAGAAAAATGTTTATAAAAAATATTAGTAAAGAATATTAACAAGAAATAAACGATTTTAAATTTACGAGCGGGGAAATTATGGCTTTAGATAAATCAAAAAGAAATCTGCTTCTGATATTGAAGATTCAAATTATCGGCATATATATAGCATTAGATTTAGCGGGATGGTATTTTTTCATTTGGTATTCATTATATAATAAAATGTCTTTTCCTTTTTACGGAGTTAAAATATTATTTGCCATAATAGCTTTTATATTATTCTTAAGTTTCTGCAATAAATTGGAGAGAGGAAAGAAAGTAAAACTTGCAGACTTGACGATGAAAACATTTTCCACACTGGCGGTTTTGGGAAGTTTAATAGAAATAGCGATATTCGCTTTTTTCAATAGAGAAACTTATATATACACTTCGTTAGGAACGGTTTTTGCTTCTCTGCTTTCGAGCGGAGCGATTTGTTCTCTATACGCTTTGGTATTTAGATTCGCTTCGAGCAAATCGGAACTTGAAGAAAATGTAAGTTCTTTCTATCTGCCTTTGATATTTAAAGTTATATATACGATTTATTTTTTCTTTTCGTGCGTTGCATTCGCTTTGATTTTGAATTATATAAGAATCAGAGAAGAATATTATTTAAATATTTACGAAGAAGAAACTTTAAATCAAATTATAAATCTAAACGACAATCTAAATAAAATCTACGAAGGCGCGCTTTCGGATATGCGAGTTTTCGATAGAAGAATAAAAAATAATGTAAGTCAGAATATTTTAAATATAAACGGTTTGAGTTATTATCTAAACGAAAATCTTAAATATATCGACTTAAAAAATAGTTATAATTCCGTTTACATGAATATAGACGGAAGATTTTTGGAAAGCGGTTATTCGACTTCGCTGTTGGTAGCGAGAGACGAAAACAGAGAATTTTCAACTTCGTTGAGCCGCGGCTATCGTCAGCCAGCCTCTCTTTCAAATAATAACGATTTTTATTCGGATGTTTTAACCGACAATAGCGGAAATATTTTAGTGTCTTTTTATTATCCGATTTCGCTTATAAACAGTCCGATGGGAAATATAATCGCGAATATTGACGCTGCAGAATTTTTTAAATCGATAGAAAATCATCGTTCGGTTTCTTCTTGGAATTATATTAGTTATAAATTAAGCAATAAAAATGTCGTCTACGCGAAAGACAGAAGAATTTTGAATCAGGCGATTTACAGAGCGTTAGATTCCGAAAGAGAATTTACTCGGCATATAAACGATTTTGAGAGCAAATTTGAAAATAGTTCTTTTTATATAACTCCGATATTTAACATGAATAACGGAACGCGAACCGTGGCAATTCTTTCTTATATAAAAAGTTTGAATATCGTTTCGGTATATTATAGAGATGTCAATTCAATAATTAAAAATTCTTATATAGAAAGAAATATAAGCCTGTTCATAATCGTATTTGGAATAATTTACGGTTTGCTTTCGTTCATATATATTAGAATTCTTCGTTTTACTTTCGTTCCGATAATGACGGCGAACGCGTCTACCGAAGCGCTTAGAGAAGAAAACAGAGATTTGACAAAAAGAATCGTCTGCAAAAACAATGATGAAATTGGGCTTTTAGTTTATAATTTCAATTTGTTTATAAACGATTTGGAATTAATCATAGACAATTTAAAATCGAAAAGCGAAAATTTAACCAACGATATAAACAATATAGAAAGAATAATGTCGGAAAATTCGGACAGCGTTAATTTTCAGACGGAAAGCATCAAAAAAAGCGTGGGAAGTATAGAAACTATAATAGATTCGATAAGAAATATTACTGGTTCTACCGAACAGCAGAGAGCGGCTTTTTCTACGGCTTCGGTTGCGGTGGAGGATTTATTAAAAACGGTTTATAAGATTAACGAAAATATGGAGCGTCAGGCTTCTTCGGTTGAGCAAACTTCCGCGTCAGTTGAGGAAATGATTTCAAATATAAGCAGTATTGCAAAAAATACGAGCAACGCGGACGCTTTATTTAAAAAACTGCTTGTGGAAGCTGGAGACGGAGCGGACATAGTGGAAGAGGTAATTGAATCGATTAGAAATGTGGAATCAAGCAACGAACAGATTAAAAACATTATCAATATTATTCAAAATATTGCCGAACAAACGAACCTTTTGGCTATGAACGCGGCTATCGAAGCCTCGCATGCGGGAGATGCTGGAAGAGGATTTTCGGTTATCGCGGACGAAATAAGGTCTTTAGCCGAACATACTACGGAAAATTCAAAATCAATAAACGCCATCATTAAAGGAATTACGAAAAGAATCGAAGAGAGCGTTGAGCTTGCAAATAACAGCGGAAAATCTTTGAGCAATATATTAAACATTTCAGAAAGCGCATCGAGACTTGTTTCGGAAATAAATATTGCAAACAGCGAGCTTGAAATCGGCGGGCAGGATATTCTTAAAACCATTACGCAGTTAAACTACACTACCGTTGGAGTTAGAGACAGCGTAAAAGAGCAGATTACGAGCGGAGACGCTGTTGACAGTCAAATTACTTTATTAGACCAGATAAATAAAGAAGTCGTTAATATAGTGGAGGAAAAAAGTATGGATGTAAACGAAGTTAATGATTCTATTAGTTCTTTAAATTCTCTTTCGTATCAGATTATTGAAAACAGAGATAAATTCTACGATGTGACAAATAGATTAAACAATAATTTTACCGTATTCAACACCTTGCTTATGAACTTCATTACGAATAGAGATACGGAAATGGAAGAAGCGGAAACCAAAAAGAATCTTCTTAAAGACGATAAATTTAATATAGAAAGAGAGATTGACTATCAGTTAAAAACTCTCGAAGACGAATTAAAAATATCGGATGAAGACGATGAGGAAGTTTTGAATACTTTGAAAGAAGATTTTAAAAATCCAAATATGTTTTATTGATAATCGAATCAAAATTAATTAATAAAATTAAATAATAAAAATTAAATGATTAAAAAAACAACGGAGACTTGAAAAAAGCCTCCGTTTAGTTATGATGATTATTTATGAGTAAAAATTTTTGTGGTTATTATATCATTTTTATTAATAATTTTCAACCTTTACTTCAAAGAATTTTTTCGCATGTTTACAAGCTGGGCAAACTTCTGGAGCGGATTCGCCTTCGAATATATAACCGCAGTTTCTACATTTCCATTGAACTTTGGTATTTCTTTTGAAAACCGTTCCATTTTTTACCGCTTCTCTCAATTTTGCATATCTTTCTCTATGTTCTTTTTCGACATCGCCGATTAATTTCATAGAGCGAGCCACATCGTCAAAACCTTCTTCGGTAGCGTCTTTAGCCATTTGAGGATACATAGTTTCGTATTCATAATTTTCGCCTTCCCAAGCGGATTGCAAATTAGCCAATGTGTCTCCGATTCCGTTAAGATATTTGAAATGGATTTTTGCATGTTCTCTTTCGTTTTCCGCAGTTTCAAGGAATATTGCGGCGATTTGTTCGTAGCCTTCGTTTCTTGCAACGCTTGCGAAATAAGTATATTTGTTTCTTGCCATAGATTCGCCAGCAAAAGCGTCATTCAAATTCTTTTCGGTTTTTGTTCCTTTTAAGTCCTTCATTTAATTTCTCCTTTATTTTATTTTAAATAAAACCGATAAATATAAACTGTTAAAAAATATTTATCATTTTATTTATTTACTTATATTTTTTATTATTTGGCGTTACTTAATCTTTCCGCAACATATTCCCAATTTACCAAATGGTCGACAAAAGTATTTAGAAAATCTGGGCGTCTGTTTTGATAATCCAAATAATAAGCATGTTCCCATACATCGCAAGTAAGCAAACCATGAACTTTATCGGCGATAGGATTCATAGCGTTAGGATATTTTCTAACTTCCAATTTTCCGTTAGCCAAAACGAGCCAAGCCCATCCAGAACCAAATTGAGTTTTTCCCGCCGTAGTGAAAGCTTCTTTAAAAGCGTCAAAAGAGCCGAAATCTGATTTTATTTTTGATTCCAATTCTGACGGAATGCTTGGTTTTTCGGATTTTTTCAAAACTTTAAAAAACTCTTCATGGTTATAAACCTGTCCCGCGTTATTGAATAATCCTTGTTTATCGGGATTATTATGAGAAAGAAGTATAAGTTCCTCTATGCTTTTTCCTTCCAAAGATTTGTCTTTTGAAACGAAATCATTAACCGTAGTAACATAAGCGTTCAAATGTTTTCCGTGGTGAAAATCCAAAGTATTGGAAGACATATAAGGCGCTAAATCTTCTTTGCCATAAGGCAGTTTAATTAATTCAAACATATTTTAATCTCCTTCAATTAATGAATTTTTATTTTTTAATATTCTAATTTTAAACTATTTTAAATTTATGTCAAGTATTTATTAAATAATATTTTTAACTTATTGATAAATATTACTAATTACAATTTAAGGCATACCAAAATAAATCGGCATGCCTTAAATTTTTTTAAAGGAAAATTCTATATGAACCAAAAAACTATAATTAATTTCCAGTATTTTGAGATTCTGATTCGCTCGAGCTTCCTTCTCCCTCTTCCGCTTCATAAACGGGCATAACATCTCTTCCCATAATCTCTTCTTCCGTTTCTCCGTAAGTGAAGCCCAATTCATCGTAATATTTTGAATAAACGGCTCTGAATCTATCGGAAGTAGTATATAATATTTTATGGTATTTGGTTATAAGAAGTTTACATTTAGCGTCTCTTATAGTTTCGTCTTCGGTTTTCAAAGTAGTCAAATCCCATAGATTATTAAACATTTCGTTTAAATAATAAACTTTTCTAACATCGCTCGGCTGATTTTCGGTAGCGAGTTTATAATTAACGCCTGCCAAATAAGTATTTAGCATAATTAAATTTGTAACATTCGTTTCGCCGCTATTGTTTATATTGTCAATCGCTTTAGTCAAATGGCTTCTGCTCAATTCGTAATAATGATGAGAGCCTTTGAACAAATTTAATATGCCTCCGTATAGATTTAATTCGTAATCGGACTGGGCGAGTTCGTTGGTTTTTCCTAATATCTCGTATATAGGCTTAACTTCATCGTATAATCTGAAGCATTTAGAAAGTTCCCTGAGAGCCAAATCGACATTATTATCGTTCGCTATAGGTCTTGCCACCAAATCGTAATAATATACGGCGTTATAGAACATTTCGTTTGTGTCCGTAAATGTTACATTGGTATAATTTTCAAGTATCTTATTAGCCTTGTATAATATCCTAAATAGATAATCGTCTTTTAAGATACTCAAATTGGTTTGAAGAAGATTATAGCTTTTATCAAGGGATTGGTCGTCCGTATGTCTCAAATCCGTAAATGACGGAGAGAATACGGATATGCCTTCGACAGTATCCATAGTTTCTTCTTCGCTTGACTGCTCATTTTCCGTTTGCGCGTTGGTATCGTCTTGAGCGTATAGAGAACTTAATGCCAACATTGTTACAGTTAATACAAGAAATATCTTTTTCATGTTTTTTAACTCCTGTTTTTAATTAATTTAATAGTTATGCAACCATATATAAATATTGCTTAAAGTTTTATAAAGCGCCATTTTAGGCTGCGAGTTGGTATTTATAAGAGCGCTAATCGTATAATCCAATTCGTCAATCATCCATGCTACGCTTTTATCCGAAACCGAACTTGGAAATATATAATTTCTGTCTTCGGCTTCAAGATATTTATCTTCAAGAGACTTTTTCAAAATATTTATCATCTCTTTTATCGTTTCTATAATATCGTAATTTCCATCGATTAGTAAAGTCATTATTGCCGATATTTTAGAAGCGTTATTATTGAAAATAGCCTCTATAAAAGATAATAAAACTTCTCGTATATTATCGCTTGAATTCGATTTTTTGTCAAGCGCGTATTTTATAGATTTTGCCACGCTTCCGTAAGAATACTGCAAAGCCAAAGCCGTTTTTTCTTCGTCAAATTTAAGCCTCTTCATTAGGATTGCCCTTAAATTTTTCTCTGATAAAGGAAAAAATTTTAATTCCATCATTCGCGATATTAAAGGTTTCATTCCGTCCTGCGTCAATTTATTCGTATCGGATGCGATTAAAATAAAAATGTTATTGTCGGACGGCTCTTCCAAAGTTCTTAAAAATATATTCGGCGCTCTCTTATCCATTAATTCTATGCCTTCGATGATGATTATTCTTTTTTTTCCAAGTCGCGGTTTTCTGTAAGTCATTTCTATAATGTTGCGGACTGTATCGAGCGGGATAACCGTGTGAATTATGTTATAATGAATTTTTTTTAAAGCGTCAAAAAAATTTCCTTCAACAGAATATTTTTTTTTGCCTCCTTTATTTTTTACAATATCAATCGCTTCTTTAGATTTCGCTCTGAATATAGAATCGATAAATTCAATATTGTCTTCGTTAATTTCATTTAAAGTATAATTAACCGCCAAATAATAAGGTTCGATTAAAGCGTAGCGAGAAGTCTCTTTTTTCTGCCCGAGCATATATTCTTTAGGTTCGCTAACAGGATAATTATCGTAGCTATCGAAAAGCATCGATTCAACTTTATAAAGAATGGAACGGCATGCCGTGTAAAAATCGTTGAACAAATAAGGCAGTTTATATTCCAAATATTGATTAAAATATATTTCCGCGTTTCTAAATCTTTCGTCCGTTCCCGCGACAATCACATCGGGATGTTTATATTTGTCAATCATTTTACAGGATTCGCATTCGTCACAATAAGTTCCGTTTTCTCTTTCGCATAAAATTGCCTTCGCATAATTTAAAGCGCTTTCAAATTTCCCTATTCCTTCCTCTCCGTAAAATAAATACGCGTGATGAAGTCTTCCGCTTTTGTAAATTCCCGACATTATTTTTAACGGGACGCTCTGCCCTAATACTTTAGCCAAAATTTCTTTTCCTAATTTTTTAATTTTTATTTAATTTATAATTTATTTAATTCTATCATAATTAATTAAAATGACAATTAAATCCAGCCATAATTGATATTTAAATTATAAATTGTCATTACGACTGAAGTAATCTATTTTATTTGGATTGCTTCGCATTTTTGCAAATGCTCGCAATGACAGTAAATAAATGCTAGCAATGATTATGCATATAAAAGAAAAACGGCTTACACTATTTAAGTATAAACCGTTTTTTGTTTTTGACTTTATCGTTTCTAATTACTTATCCCAGTAAGGAACGAAACTGTAGAAATATTTATTATAATACCAGCCTTCTGATAATAGAAGCTGTCTGTTTAATTTGCCCTCGTAAAAATTTCTTGGGTTTTTCCCTATATAAGAGGTTTCGTCTTCTATCCAAGCTTGATATACTGGCTTTCCGTCTTTATCATGCTGCTGGTCGCTGTAATAAATATCAATAGCATACTCCGCTTTAGGATTAGCGCTGCTTATTTCTCTATCTGCTCTCTTCTTTCCAAGATTAACCACTATAACTTCCAAGTCGCCTTTAAATCCGTTTAATGTAGGTTTTCTCATAGGTTCTATATCTATTCCCATAAACATATTTACTCCGTCATTACCCCAGTTTCCAGAATTATTCTTTTTAGCGTAAGTTCTGTAAAGTCCGCCTATAGTATAAACTCCATTGTAGCTTCCGCCATAATACTGAATTATAACGCCCGCTACATATTTCTTTAATATAGTTTCTTTCATACCCGCATATCGTATATCCAAATTATCATCGAAGTAAAAATAATCGTTTCCGTCTTTAAATCTTCCTTGAGAGTTTTGATTTTTATGATTTCTTATATAAAAAGGCTCGTTAGCATAATACTCTCTTTTTATAAATTTTCTCCAGAGCTGATTGATTCTATTTGTGTTTGTAGAGTTAACCCAAGTGTATTCCCAGTTTCCGCTTCCGTCATTCACTCCTGCCCAAGGGAGATATACCCTAAAATACTCGAAATGCAATCCCTCAGGTTTTTCTGATTCTGAAGGCTGAGAAGGTTCTTGGTTTCCGCCGTCTCCTCCTGAAGAGCTTCCGCCAGAAGAATCGCCTCCCGTAGAATTTCCGCCCCAATTTGTAATCTTTTCCGGTCCCGTATAGTCTTTTCCCCAAGTAGGAAGAGAAGTTTCCGGTCCCGTATTATTTGTAGAAGGCTTTTCCGTCCAAGTATTTTCGTAACTCATTTCAGGCGATGTGGTCTTTTTCTTTTTACAAGCAGTTAAACCAAATACAAACAATAAAACCAATAAACCGATAATTAAATTTTTTTGCATAGTCATTAAAAACCCCTTATTAATAAAATATATTCATTAATATATAGTATAGTAATTATTTGAAAATAGTCAAGAATTTTTTATTAAAATTTTTTAATAAAATTCTAAATTGTTTTATAATTTAACTAAATAAAGTGACAATTAAATTAATCATAATTGATATTTAAATTATAAATTGTTATTACGACAGAAGTAATCTATTTTATTTGGATTGCTTCGCCTCACGCTGTGCGCCTTACGGCATCGGCTCGCAATGGCGGTGCAAAAAAGATTGTCATTCGCTCTGCGTCCCTGCGGGAACGAACGAAGTGAAGCAATCCACTATTAATAAAGCTAAATTTTGAAAATAGAATTCATTAATTTTGGATTACTTCGGACTTCGTCCTCGTAATGACGATTATAAACCTGACAACAATGTGGCTTTCGCTTCTGCGTGCCGTTGGCAAGCCCATTGTGTTAACGATACAGAGAAAAGCATGCAAGGGGCTGAAGCCCCTTGTTATTAGAAATGTTAACTAATTCTGATTTGGATTGCTTCGCATTTTTGCAAATGCTCGCGCACTCTGTGTGCCTCGCCAAAGGCGGACTTCACTTGGTAACCGCCCGCTTTTAGCGTGTGGGCTTTTAGCCTAGTCTCGGCAATGACTATGCATATAAAATAAAAACGGCTTACACAATTAAGTATAAACCGTTTTTAAATTTTAGCTTTATTGTTTTCTTATAATCAATATTTAATGTCTAATTTTTATCCCAATAAGGAACGAAGCTGTAGAAATATTTATTATAATACCAGCCTTCTGATAATAGAAGTTGTCTGTTTAATTTGCCCTCGTAAAAATTTCTTGGGTTTTGTCCTATATAAGAGGCTTCGTCTTCTATCCAAGCTTGATATACAGGTTTTCCGCTTTTATCATGCTGCTGGTCGCTGTAATAAATATCAATATTATATTCTGGTTTCGGATTAGCTCCATATCCGCCTTCCACTCTTATTTTTCCGAGATTAACGACTATAACTTCCAAGTCGCCTTTATGCCCGTCTAATGTAGGTTTTCTCGCAGGGTTGATATCTATTCCCATAAACATATTTACTCCGTCATTGCCCCAGTTTCCAGAATTATTCTTTTTAGCGTAAGTTCTGTAAAGTCCGCCTATAGTATAAACTCCGTTGTAGCTTCCTCCATAATATTGAATTATAACGCCCGCTACATATTTCTTTAATATAGTTTCTTTCATGCCTGCGTATCGTATATCTAAATTATCATCGAAGTAAAAATAATCGTTTCCGTCTTTAAATCTTGCTTGAGAGTTTTGATTTTTATGATTCCTTATATAAAAAGGTTCATCCTTGTAAGCCACTCTTTTTATAAACTGTTTCCAAAGCTGATTGATTCTATTAGTGTTTGTAGAGTTAATCCAAGTGTATTCCCAGTTTCCGTTTCCGTCATGCACTCCTGCCCAAGGGAGATATACCCTAAAATATTCGAAATGCAATCCGTCAGGATTTTCTGGTTCTGAAGGCTGCGAAGGTTCTTGGTCTCCGCCGTCTCCGCCAGAAGAACTTCCTCCAGAAGAATCGCCTCCAGAAGGTCCGACAACCAAATCCGTTTTATAGTCTTTTCCCCAAGTAGGAAGAGAACTCGCCGGTCCCGTATTATTCGTAGAAGGCGGGTCTGCCGAAGTGCTTACATAACCGACTTCGGTAGAAGAAGAAGAACAAGCCGCTAAACCCAAAACAAACAATAAAACAAATAAGCCGATAATTAATTTCTTTTGCATAGCCATACAAAAACTCCTTATTAATAATTATATAGATTTTGTTAATCCATACATCCATAATATAGTAA
>NZ_JBNMIZ010000046.1:0-14255 GCF_050873525.1 Brachyspira sp.
AATAAAAAATAAAATATAATTATTATTGTTTTATTGTTTGAAAATTAAAATAAGTAAAAAAAGGAAAATAAATGTTTGATTCTCCTATAATTTTAGCTTTATTCGGCGGACTTATAACTTGGACTTTTACGAGTTTGGGTTCGGCTTTGGTATTTATTTTTTTCTCCGAAATCAAACCGAAAGTTTTGGCGACTATGTATGGATTTGCCGCTGGCGTAATGACTGCCGCAAGTTTTTGGTCGCTGCTAGCTCCTTCAATAGAACTTTCTTCAAAAATGGATTTGCCTAAATGGATTATTCCAGTTTGCGGATTTTTGCTCGGAAGTTTTTTTATTTGGATATTGGATAAAGTTTTGCCTCATATTCATATAGTAAACGGACATGAAGAAAAAGAAGGTCCAAAAGTTCAGTTGTCAAAAAGCATATTATTATTTCTTGCGATAACATTGCATAATATTCCCGAAGGTTTGGCTGTCGGAGTTACTTTCGGAGCGTTTTCTATAGGACAAAGCGGAGTTACTTTAGCCGCCGCTATGGCGCTTACTCTCGGAATAGGTTTGCAAAATTTTCCCGAAGGCGCCGCAGTTTCTTTGCCGTTAAAAACTACAGGATTTTCAAAATTAAAAGCTTTTGCGTTAGGTTCATTATCGGGCTTGGTAGAACCTGTTGCCGCGATAATCGGAGCATTAACAGTCACAAAATTGACTTTAATTTTACCCGTTGCCTTGTCTTTTTCGGCGGGCGCTATGATTTATGTCGTTATTGAAGAACTTGTTCCCGAAGCGGTTGCAGACGAACATAATCATTTTGGAGTTTTCGGATTTATATTCGGTTTTGCCGTAATGATGATTTTGGATATAGCTTTGAATTAAAACCGCATATTCAAAATTACATATCAAATATATTATGTTTATTTTATTGCTTTTTATTGCTTTTAATGTATAATAATTAAATCTAAAATAAATTACTAAATAATTTTTAAGGTAAATTTTATGTCCGAAATTAGAGTTAGATTTGCTCCGTCTCCAACGGGGTTTTTACATATAGGAAACGCAAGAACCGCTTTATTTAATTGGCTTTATGCAAAGTCGGTTGGCGGAAAATTAATTTTAAGAATCGAAGATACCGACCAGGAGAGAAGCACGAAAGAAGCGGTAGATATGGCAATAAAATCTCTTAAATGGCTCGGAGTCGACTGGGATGAGGGACCGGAAGTTAATGGAGATTACGGACCTTATTTTCAATCGGAAAGATTAGAAATATACAAAAAATACACGGAAAAATTGATGGAAGAAGGAAAGGCTTATTATTGTTTTTGTTCTTCCGAAGAATTGGAAAAAAAATCAAATATGCAAAAAACTTTGAATCAGCCAATAATATACGATGGCAAATGCAAAGATATTCCGTTAGAAGAAGCGAAAAAAAGAGTCGCAAACGGAGAGCCAGCAAAAATAAGATTCAGAGTTCCAAAAAACGAAGAAATTATTTTTGAAGATTTTGTAAGAGGAACGGTAAAAACGAATAGCGATGAAATTGGAGATATTATAATCGTTAGAGAAAACGGTTTTCCCACTTATAATTATGCAGTAGTCATAGACGACATGCTAATGAAAATAAGTCATGTAATAAGAGGAGAAGACCATATATCGAATACGCCGAAACAGATTTTAATTTATAAAGCGCTCGGAAGCGAACCTCCAAAATTTGCCCATACTTCTTCGATACTCGGAGACGACAGAAAAAAATTATCGAAAAGACATGGAGCGGCTACTCTCATGGAATATAAAGACGAAGGATTTTTGCCTCAAGCTATGAGAAATTTTTTAGCATTGCTCGGATGGACTCATCCCGAAGCTATTGAAACTATGAACGATAAAGAAATGATAAAGGCTTTTACATTATCTCGTTTTTCAAAAAGTCCCGCAATATTTGATACGGCTAAACTTAGACATTTAAACGCTTGGCATATAAAAAATATGGATTTGGACGAAACGGTTGAATTATTTATTCCATATTTGATAAAAGGCGGTTTCTTAAAAGAAAATTATACGGAAAGCGAAAAATCATGGGCTAAAAAACTTGTATCGGCTATCAGACATAATTGCGTAGTTTTATCCGACATAAATAAATATGTTCCAGTATTTTTTGAAAACGATTTTGAATTAACGGACGAAATGAAAGAAATCGTAAATAAAGAAGAAAGTAAAAAACTTCTTCAATTTATAAAAAATAATATAGAAAAAGAAAACGAAATTACAGACCAATATATGAAAGATTTGATAAAGTCCGCTCAAAAAGAAACGGGATTAAAAGGACCGAATTTATATCATCCGATTCGATATGTTTTAACGGGAAGCGGGGCTGGAACGGAACTTTCGCATATTTGCGAACTTTTGGGCAAAGATAATATTTTATACAGATTATCCAAATATATTTGATAAGGGAATAATATGATAAACGGAAAACCTTTAATATTAGCAGTAGACGACGAAGAAAATATTAGAAATCTTATAACTTATACATTCGAGGAATACGATATCGAAGTGAAAACTGCGGAAAACGGAAAAGCCGCGATAACTATACTCGAACAAAATCCCGTGGATGTTATTATAACCGATTTGCTTATGCCGACAATGACGGGACTCGCTTTGATAAGAGAAATGAAAAAGCGAAAAAGTTCTATACCGATTATTATAATCACGGCTTATGGAAATACGGAAATGGTAAAAGAGATAATAGCCGAAGGAGTTTTTAGACTGATAGAAAAACCTCTCGATTTTGAAATATTAGTTCCTATAGTTCAAGACGCTTTGGAATATAGAAATAAACATTCTAAAAAATAAATTATACTTCGTCTTTATTTAAGATTGTCATGTGTATATGGTCTTCCCATTTGCCGTTTATTTTGAGATATTTTTTTGCAAGTCCTTCGTATTCGAATCCTAATTTTTTTACCAAATTCATCGAAGGTCTGTTATGAGGCATTATATTCGCTTCTATTCTATGCAGTTTTAATTCTTTGAAAATTATTACAATCGCCGCCCGCAAAGCTTCAATCATATAGCCCTGCTTCAATTCTTCCTGGTCCAATTTATATCCAACAGTTGTCGATAAAAAAGAAGAGTTTGTAATATTTGTAAAGCTAATCATTCCGATGATTCTTTTTTTATCTTCTATTTTGAAAATCCAAAATTTTAACATTCTGCCGAATTTCGTCTCTTCAAGTTCCTGCTTAACGATTTTTTTATGAGTGGTTAAATTATAAAAAGATTCTGGACGCAAAGGGTCGTATTCTTTAAAAAAATTCTTATTTCTCAAATAAAAATTTACTATTTCGGGCGTCATATCCATATTTGGCTGAATAAGTAATAATCTTTTCGTTTTATAACTTTTCTTTATCATACTCTATCATATCGTAATATTTTCATTTTTCATTATTTTTTTATTATCGTTAGATTTTCTATTTCAAATCCTTCATGTTTAAGCAAATATTCTTTATTTTCAATTCCGCCTCCGTATCCCGTGAGTTTAGAATTTTTTCCCACTACTCTATGGCATGGAATTATTATAGATATTGGATTTTTTCCTTCCGCCAAACCAACCGCTCTCGCTATGCTTCCCGCTCTATTTGAAACTTTTTTCGCTATATCGGAATATGTTAAAACTTCTCCAAATGGAATTTTTGAAGTTTCTATCCAGACTAAATATTGAAAATCCGTTCCGTATAAAGCTAAATCTATCGTAAATGTTTTTCTTTTTCCCGCAAAATATTCGTCAAGTTCTTTTTTCGTTTTCTTTATAATATTTGGATTATCAATTTCGTCTTTAATAATTTTTTTAATAAATTTTTTATCCGCTTTAAAATCCAAATTGGTTAAATATTTATTCGAGCCGTCCGCGCATAAAAATATTTTTCCGACTGGACTTTTATATAAATAGGCTTTTTCATCCGCTATGTTTTCGCTTGCTCTTATTATATTCATTATATTAAAGCCGCACCTTTTTAATATTTATATTTTGAGAGGCAGAATATAATTTTTCCGCTTTTTCGGGATTTACCGCGGCGCATGCATATTCCAAAACATTTACATTAACCAAATACTCGGCGTTGATAGAAGCGACATATTCCGCCGTATCTCTGCTCGTATAATAAACGCAGTGGTCTAAAGCGACTCCTACAAAATCTAAAATTAAAACTTCTTTATTTTCTCTCGCCACATCTATAAAATCTTTATGCATATAAGAAAAACCCGAAATTCCGTCATCGTCCGCATCGACTCCTTTTTGAACATATATATAATCTTTCTTTTTTCTGAGTCCATCAACTATCGCCGAGCCGTAAGTTCTCGCCACGCAATGGCGCGGAAGCAAAGTTAAAGTTTCTTCGTCTCCCGTTTCTTTATCCATGACTTTTATTTTTGAAAAAGGTTCTTTATCATGCGTAGATGCAAAAGAAATATGATTGGAAGGATGCCAGTCCTGTGTCGCAATAATCGCGTCATATTCTCCGCTTTTTATAAGTTCGTTTATAATAGGAACTAATTCGTCAGCTCCTTTAACAGCCATAGGACCGCCTTTCATGTAATCGTTTTGCATATCAACTATAGTAAGTATTTTTATTTTGCTCATAATTAAACTCTTATAATTTACGAAATTTTTTGAAGTCCTATTTCTTCTTGAACGGGAATCAAAGCGGTAATAGTTTCTTTTATTAATTCGTCCAAAGACATGCCGAGTCTTTCCGCTCCTTTATTAATGACTTCTCTATCGACTTTTGCCGCAAAATTTTTATTTTTCAATTTTTTCTTAACGGATTTTACTTCCATATCTTCCACGCTTTTTGAAGGGCGAACCAAAGCGCAGGCAGTTATAAATCCCGCAAGTTCATCAACGGCGTATAAAGTTTTTTCCATAGCGCTTAAAGGTTCTATATCTACGCATATTTCAAAACCATGACTCTGAATCGCTCTTATAAAACTTTCTGGCAAATTTTCTTTTTCCAATATTTCTTTAACTTTAATGCAATGTTCGTTAGGATACATTTCATAATCCATATCATGCAAGAGTCCTACCATTCCCCATTCGTCCTCGTCTTCTTTGTTTTTTCGGGCAAAATATCTCATTACGGCTTCAACCGATAACGCATGTTTAAATAACGATTCCTCTTCGTTATATTTTTTAAATAATTCTATAGCTTTATCTCTTTCTATGCTTGCCATAAAATTTCCTCCAAAATGTTAACATAATTATATATTATATTAATTTATTTTTCAACATTAAAATTTATAAAAATTTATATATTTTTTGTAATGAATTATTTTAAAAAATATTTTATAATATTGATTATATTTAATTATATATTATAATATTTATAATAATTTAATTATTAACGGTTTATTAAAAATATCAAATTAAAAATTAGGAGAAAATATATGCCCCCAAGGTCAAAATTAGGAGAAATACCAAGGCAGGAAATGCCTACAAGGAGCGCCGAAGAGCGAAGAAAAGATTTTATGGAAGTTCCTACGGGTTATACCGAAGAACAGGCTTTGAAAGAGGCTTTAAGATGTTTGGATTGCAAAGTTCCTCATTGTATGGAAGGATGCCCAGCTAAAGTTAAGATTCCAGAATTTATAGGACTCGTAGCGGACGGAAAATTTTTGGACGCCGCTAAAAAAATTAAAGAAACTAACGCTTTGCCAGCCGCATGCGGAAGAGTTTGTCCTCAAGAAACTCAATGCGAAGAACGATGCGTAGTCGGTAAAAAATTCGAGCCAGTCGCTATCGGAAAATTAGAAATGTTTGTCGCAGATTACGAAAGAAAACATTCCGAGCATGAAGATTTAAAAGTAGAAAAGAACGGTAAAAAAGTATGCGTTATCGGAGCTGGTCCCGCTGGTTTGGCATGCGCGGGAGATTTGATTAAATTGGGATACGATGTTACGGTTTTGGAAGCGCTTCATACAATCGGCGGAGTTTTAATGTATGGTATTCCAGAATTTCGTTTGCCTAAAGAATTAGTCGCTCATGAAGTTGAAAATCTTAAAAGAGACGGAGTAAAATTCAAAATAAACGAAGTTGCGGGAATATCTTTGGATTTTGGAAAATTGCGAAAAGAATATGACGCCGTATTTTTGGGAACTGGCGCGGGACTTCCGTTATTTTTGAATGTTCCAGGCGAACATTTATGCGGAGTTTATTCTGCAAACGAATATTTGACGAGAGTTAATTTAATGGGCGCTTATAAATTCCCAGAAGTCGACACTCCAGTTATAAGACATAAAAAAGTAGCCGTGCTTGGAGGCGGTAATGTCGCTATGGATGCCTGCAGAACGGCGGTTCGACTCGGAGCGGAAAAAGTTTATATAGTTTATAGAAGAACGGAAAAAGAACTTCCAGCAAGACTCGAAGAAATTCATCATGCTATGGAAGAAGGAGTGGAATTCAGATTTTTAAGAGCGCCTTTGGAAGTTATCGGAGACGAAAACGATAATGTCGTTGCCATAAGAACTCAAGTTATGGAATTGGGCGAACCAGACGAAGACGGAAGAAGAAAACCGATTGCAGTTGAAGGAAAAATTGAAGATATAGAAGTCGATGCGGTAATTATCGCAATTGGAACTACTCCGAATCCTTTGATTGCAAGAAAAGTTCCAGAACTTAAAATAACTAAAAAAGGAACTTATGTTATAGACGAAGAAACTGGAGCTACTTCAATGGAAGGCGTATTTGCGGGTGGCGATGCGGCAAGAGGAGCGGCTACGGTTATTCTTGCGATTGGAGACGGAAAAAGAGCGGCTTACGGCATAGACAAATATTTATCGGCAAAATAATTTTTTAAAATAAACCATATAATAAAAAATCCTAATGTTTAACGCGTTAGGATTTTTTATTTAACAATCGATTATTATTTATATATTGTTTTTTAAATCGTTAAAAATATCTTTCAAAGTGGTTTTCTTCAATTCTTTTTCCATAGATTTTTGAATATCGTCCAATTTTGGAAGCAATATTTTCGTTATATTATTTCCAACGGGACATTTTGAATTTGGTTTTTTATGAAAAGAAAATAATTTTCCGTCCAAACTTTCAACCGATTCAAATATTTCAAATAAAGTTATATCTTTCGCTTTTTTATTTAATTTTATTCCGCCTGTCCCTCTTTTTACGGTTATAATATCCGCTTTTTGCAATTGAATTAAAATATTTCTTATTATTACGGGATTTACATTCACGCTTCCCGCCAAAAAATTTGAGGTTATTTTTTCGTCTTCAAATAATAAAATGCATAAAAGAGTATGAACGGCTATGGTAAACCTTGAGCTTATTTTCATTAAACTTTTCCAAAAATTAAATATTAAATTAATTATATAATAATTTTAATAAATTCCAATAAAAAAATTAATTGTAATAGTTGACATTACATTTCAAATATGTTATAATTCATTGTAATAATAGCTATTACAATATCTTTAATTAGAGATAAAATAAAAAATAAAACAAAATAAAAAATGCCATAATAACTGGCGAAGGAGTAAAAAATGAAAATAGCGATAATAGGCGCTACGGGCAAAGCTGGAAAACTAATAATGGAGGAAGCTTTACAAAGAGGCTTGGATGTTACGGCGATAGTCAGAAACAAATCCAAACTTTCAAATTCTAGCGTCAAAGTAATCGAAAAAGATTTATTCGATTTGAAGAAAGAGGATTTAAAAGATTTTGACACAGTAGTAAGCGCGTTTGGAGCATGGGAAGAAAAAGAACTTCCTAAACATGGCGAAGTGATGAATCATTTATGCGACATATTGGCGGATACAAATATCAGATTAATGGTTGTCGGAGGGGCGGCAAGTTTGTTTGTCAATAAAGAACATACTATGATTTTAATCGACAGCCCCGACTTTCCGAAAGATTGGATAAACTTGGCTAAAAATTCCAATAAAGCTTTTGAAATATTGAAGGGAAAGAAAAATGTTGTATGGACATATATTTCGCCTTCTGCAGATTTTCAAGAGGACGGAAAGAGAACAGGAGAATACAATATAGGCGACAAAGACGAATTATGCGTTAACTCAAAAGGAGAGAGCATGATAAGTTATGCAGATTATGCAATCGGTTTTGTGGACGAAATAATAAATAAAAAATTCTTAAATAAAAGAATAACTTTCGTCTCAAAATAATATTAAAATCAAAATTAAAAAGGGCTTATATTTATATTTTAAAAATAAAAATATATGCCCTTTAATTTTTGCAATTTTTTAAAAGTTATTTAATACTTTAAGCGGCTCCAGAATTATCTTTACTATCTCTAATATCTCTTCCATGACAATATTTATATTTTTTACCGCTTCCGCAAGGACAAGGGTCGTTTCTTCCAATTTTATTCGTCATTTTAACTTGAGCATGTCCCATTTTAGGTTTTCCTTGCATATTATTATCCATTGCGCTTACATTTCCTTTTTCTTCAACTCCGCCATCGAATGCGCTTTCTCTTTCTACCGCGTTAAACGAATTAGGAACTATTCTTACTCGCATTATCAAATTGACAAGTTCGTTATATATCGTATTCATTGTGGAGACGAACATTTTATAGCCTTCCAATTTATATTCGGTAAGCGGATTTTTTTCGGCGTATCCTCGAAGTCCTATTCCTTCTCTTAAACCGTCCATAGAAAATAAATGGTCCTTCCATCTATTGTCTATTACCGAAAGAAATATATTTTTTTCAACTTCTCTAAATACTTTTTCATCAACCAGAGTCGCTTTTTTTCTGTAGGTTTCAATAAGTAAATTCGTTATATTTTTTGTGGCGTTGTCGATTCCGCCTTCTATCGCTTTACTAACCGCTTCTTCGTCTATCCCTATCGAATAACTGTTAAACCATTTTATTATTTCAATAGGATTTATATTTTTTCCATCGCTTATATTTTTTATAGTCGAATCTGCGACATCCGAAATTATCTCTTCTATTCTTTGAGATATATTTTCCGAATAAAGTATATAGTCTCTTTCCGAGTAAATCGCCATTCTCTGCTGATTCATAACATCGTCATATTCGAGCAAATGTTTTCTTATATCGAAATTTCTTCCTTCCACTTTTCTTTGAGCGTTTTCTATGGATTTATTGAGCCATTTATGTCCAAGCTCTTCCTCTTCGCCCATTCCCATTGCGAGCATCATACTTGAAACTCTCTCACCTCCGAAAAGTCTCATCAAATCGTCTTCGAGTGATAAGTAAAATACGCTTAAACCAGGGTCGCCCTGTCTTCCGCTTCTTCCTCTGAGCTGATTATCAATTCTTCTTGCTTCATGTCTTTCGCTTCCGATTACATGAAGTCCGCCAACCGATATAACTTTTTCTTTGTCGGTTTTTGATTTTTCATTGATTTGAATTATTCTATCAATTTTTTCAATCATTTCCAAAATATTATTTTTTTCGGCAATCTCTTTCGCCTCTTCGATTTTTCCCGATATTACCAACCTGACGAAAGCCTCTTTATAAAGGTCTATAGATTTTACTTTTTTCGCTAATTCTTCTTTTTTATAAGGGTCTCTCTCTTTAAACGCCTTATCTCTCATTAAAACGAGAATCTGCTCTATTTCGTTTACGCCTTTTGCTACGGGATTTCCTCCCAAAACAATATCCGTTCCTCTTCCCGCCATATTTGTAGCCAAAGTCACCGCTCCAGGTTCTCCCGCCTGCGCTATTATTGACGCTTCCCTCGAGTGATTTTTAGCGTTTAGAACTTCATGGCTTATTTTATATCTTCTAAATATTTTAGATAATTCTTCGTTCATTTCAACCGAAACCGTTCCGACAAGAACTGGTTTTCCTTCGTCTTGAAGAGTTTTTATATATTTTGCCAAAGCCTCGAATTTAGCTTTTTTAGTTCTATATATTTTATCCGATAAATCCTCTCTCGCCACAGGTTTATTTGTAGGAATTACGGCGACATCCAATTTATATATTTTATAAAATTCTTCCGCTTCCGTTTCCGCCGTTCCCGTCATGCCCGATAATTTCGGATACATTCTAAAATAATTTTGAAAAGTAATTGTGGCATAAGTTTGAGATTCGTTTTGAATTGCAACTTTTTCTTTCGCTTCTATCGCTTGATGAAGTCCATCGCTATATCGTCTGCCTTCCAAAACGCGTCCCGTGAATTCATCAACGATTAAAACCTGTCCGTCCGTCACCATGTAATCAACATCTCGCTTAAAAACTTTATGCGCCTTCAAAGCCTGATTGACATGATGAACTATAGTGCTGCTTTGCGCTCCGTATAGATTTTCCACATTAAGAAGTTTTTCCACTTTATGAACGCCCTCTTCGGTAAGATAAACATTTTTGTCTTTTTCGTCTAATACATAATCTCCCGTTCCCGCAACCTCGCGCATTCTCTCGTCCGTTTCCGCCTGCTTTAACATAGGAATAATTCTGTCTATTTCGTAATACATTTTAATATTTTTTTCGGCTGGTCCAGATATTATAAGCGGAGTTCTCGCTTCGTCTATTAAAATGCTGTCAACCTCGTCAACTATGGCATAATAAAATTTTCTCTGAACTTTATCTTCTTTTCTTATTACCATATTGTCTCTTAAATAATCGAAACCGAATTCGTTATTAGTTCCGTAAACTACATCTCTCGCATAAACCTCTCTTCTTTCGGGCGAATGCGGTTTGGTGTCGTCTAATATTCCAACAGATATTCCAAGCATAGAATAAATCGGCATCATCCATTCGGCGTCTCTTTTGGCAAGATAATTATTTACCGTTACCACATGAACTCCGAGTCCCGTTAATGCGTTCAAATATACCGCTAAAGTTGCGACAAGAGTTTTTCCTTCTCCAGTTTTCATTTCGGCTATTCTTCCCTGATGCAAAACTACTCCGCCCATAACTTGAACATCGAAATGTCTCATTCCCGTTGTCCTTATGCTCGCTTCTCTAACTACGGCAAAAGCTTCGGGTAAAATTTCGTCCAATACGGCTTGCAATTTTTTATTATTTTCTTCTGCGCTTAAATCAAGCTCTTCGGTTTTACATCCAATGTATTTTTCGACTCGCTCTCTGAATTCTTTCGTTTTATTCGCAAGTTCTTCGTTACTTAATTTTTTTATTTCTTCTTCAAACGATAAAGTTTTTTCGGCTATAGGTTTTAATATTTTCTCATCGTTTTGAGATTTAGAACCGAATATTAATTTAAATACAATGTCCATCGCTCCCATTATTGAGTATCTCCTTAATTAAAAACTTAATAAAAAATAAATATAATAGAATTCATAATTTCTGCAAATTCTATTTTATTAAAACTAAACAATTTCTACCACTTTACCAGTTTCTAAAGATTTTATCAAACCTAATATAACAGATATTGATTTTTTTACTTCTTTAGGTTTAACTATTTCTGGTTGTTTATTTTCTTCGACACATTTTGAAAAATATTCAATCTCTATTTCATAAGGGTCTCTTACGCTTTGCGGTTCTTGATGCGGTTTCATTCCGTTTCTATAAAGTATCAAAGAATTTTTAGCGGAAGATATATCTTCAAGATTGAATCCCGCCGAAAATGAAAATTCTGCCGTAGCTTTTTCGCCGACTATTCTCAAATTCATAGAAAAAGGATAATCATCCGTTATACCAAAAGCCGCCTGAGCCGTAGCGTTTACTCCGTTTTTAAATTTTAATACGCTGTCGACAAAATTCCAAGAATCGTTTCTTGCTTTTTTACCAGTCGCATATACTTCATTAACATCGCCAAAAAGATAACATAAAAAATCTATATCATGAACATGCAAATCATATATACCGCCGCCGCTTTTTTTAGGGTCTCCATACCATTCGCTTACAGGATGCTGTCCCAATCTAACCGCTGTAGCCAATTTTATTTCTCCAAAAATTCCTTCTTCCACCCATTCTTTTATCTTTGCATATTCGGGCCAAAAATGTAAAACCTGCCCTATCATAAATATACTGCCAGATTTTTCGGTAGCTTCTAACATATTATCTATTGCCTCTAAAGTTAAAGCAAAAGGCTTTTCGCTTAATACATGTTTATTATATTTTGTCGCCAATAATACCATTTCCTCATGTTGATATGTAGGTATGCAAACATCTATAAAATCTATATCGTTATGTATTTCTTTAAGCATTTCTTCGGCAGAATCAAATCCCTTGCAGTTATAAGTTTTTACAAAATTTTCTTTTGCATTTTTATCTATATCGGCTATAGCTACTATTTCTACTCCAATATTCTTATAACCTTTAGCATGGGTAGTTCCCATGAAACCTCCGCCTATAATAGCTACTTTTACCATACTTTTACTCCTTATTTTATCCTTATAATTTCTCCCGATTCAAGCGATTTAACCAAACATGTTATAGTCTCTATAGTTTTTCTTATAGAATTTAAATCTACTATTTCGGGTTTTTTATTATTTTTAACACAATCTATAAAATATTCTAATTCCAATTCATAAGCATCTCTAGTTTTTATATTTTCAATAATAGGTTCTTTTCTTTTCCTATATAAAATTAAAGTATTTGATTGTTTGCTATCCGAACCCAAATTTACTCCAGCGGATAAAGAATATTCCGCGGTGGCTTTATCGCCTATAACTTTTATATTCGCGGTAAAAGGATAATTATCGGTTATTCCAAATACTCCTTGAGCTATAGCAGAAATTCCATTTTCAAATTTAATAGAGCTATTTATAAAATCCCAAGATTCGTTTTCGTCTTTATAACCGTTGGCATATACTTCTTTCACATTTCCAAACAAATAACATAAAAAATCTATATCATGTATATGAAGTTCAAATATTCCGCCGCCGCTTTTTTTAGGGTTATAAAACCATTCGCTTTTAGGATGCTGGGCTAATCTCATTGCGGATACGAGTTTTATATTTCCAAATATGCCTTCTTCAAACCATTCTTTTATTCTTACATATTCCGTCCAAAACCGAAGAACTTGAGCAACCATTAAAAATTTATTACTATCTTTCAATTTACTTATTATATTATCTACAAAATTTAAATTAATAGAAAGAGGTTTTTCGCATATAATATGTTTATTATATCGCAAAGCCAATAATATCAATTCTTCATGCAAATAAGTCGGGGCGCATATATCCACTATCTCTATATTGTCAGAAACTTCTTTAAGCATTTCTTCAGCGGATTGATAAGTTTTACAATCATATTTAATAGCAAAATCTTTTCTTGCATTTTCGTTAATATCAGCCATAGCTTCAATTTTCACGCCAAGATTTTTATAACATTGGGCATGTATATTGCTTATGAATCCTCCGCCTATAATAGCTACCATGAAAACTCCTTAAAAATTTAATAAAAATTTAATTACTCAACAAGGAAATTTTTTACGCTTTAATATTGCATCCATCGAAGAAGAAGTATTATATATTAATTGATACGGATAATATTTGTAGCCAGGAATCATTTCGCCTGTGCAATAACTATCGTATCCAATTTCATTTAACGCTTCTAAAACCGCAGGATAATTTACATCGCCCGCAAGCAAATCTACAAATCCAGCTAAAGTTCCGACTTCTCTTCTAAAATCCTTAAAATGTATTTTTTTAATTCTTTTTCCTAAAACTTTTATCCATTGCTCTGGATATCCCATATAAATAACATTGCCTACATCTAAATAAGAACCGATATAATCGCTTTTGAATTCGTCAATAAAATTACGCATCTCCATAGCTGATATTAAAAATTTATTCCAAACATTTTCTATTCCTATAGAAACCTTATATTTTTCTGCCGTATCAACCGCTTTAGAAATATATTCTTTAGCTCTTTTATAAGCGTCTTCATAATAAACGACTTCGCTATCGGGAATAAAATCTACTCCGACATATCCTGGAACTAAAAGAACGGTATCCGCACCTAGAATTGACGCCACTTCTATTTGTCTTTTAAGATAATTTAATCCGTTTTCTATAATTTTTTCATTGGACGAAGTTAAAGGATTTCCCCAAGCCAAATCGGATGCAAAACTCGGTATTTCAAGTCCTATATCGTTAGCCATCTTTTTTATTTCTAAAATTTCTTTTTCAGAACTTTTAAGCCCCAAAGCTCCTTCTTCCGAAAGGCTTAATTCTATTCCTTCAAAACCCGCATCTTTAGCTATAGTAAACATATCTTTAAAAGAAGTTCCAGCAGGAAAAGACCAAACATTTATACCTTTTTTTATCATAATAAAAACTCCAAGTATTATTATATTTAACAT
>NZ_JBNMIZ010000047.1:0-14178 GCF_050873525.1 Brachyspira sp.
GAGAAAATCTATGTATTTAGAAAATTTAAAAAACGCTAAAATATTATTAATAAGTTTGACTGCAATGTTATTATTGTCATGTTCGAATAATAAAAATTCAACCGCTTCTTTGGATTCGATTAATTATTTATCTGGAGGCGATGGAGATTGGGTTGTAAAAATTGATGACCTTTCAATAAATCAAATTAATTTTGAAAAAGATTTGACGGCTTCAATGCAATATCAAGGCGCTAACGAAGAGCAAATAACTTTGGCAAAAAACGATAACGCGACTAAACAATATTATTCGGAAGTTTTAATAAGAGATGTCCTTCTTTTGAAAAAAGCCGAAGAAGAAAAATTTTTTGAAAGCGAAGAAGCGAAATCTATAATCAACGCCGCGGTGAGAACTCTTAAGTCGCAATATTATTTACAAAGACTTATTTTAGAAGCGAGTAAAAATATTCCCGACCCTACTCCAGAACAGGCGAGAGCATTTTTTGAACAAGCTCAAGCTCAGCTTTCGCAAATGTATGGAATAACGAATTATAATACTCAAACTATGCCTACGATAAATCAATTATATAAAGTTGCTTATGCCGAACAGATGGTTCAAAGAGATATAACCGATTTGAAAGATAAAGCTATTATAGAAAGAAATAATTCCATATTGGGAGAAGCGAGCATAATGTCTCCTTTACAGCAAGGCGCACAAACCAATTTGCTTCCAAGAGGAAATTAAAATTAATTATGGGAAAGGATAAATGCCTATTAAAAAAAGCGAGAAAAAAGAGGAAAATATTACAATCGATAATAAACCCAAAAAAGTTATTATAAGCAAAAAAGCCCGAGCGAGCAGTCCTTCGAGCGGTAAAGAAGATACGCAGGCTACGGCGGTTAAAAAGAAAGTTAAAAAAGTTATAAAGAAAAAAATTATAATAAAAACGGAAAAAGCGGAAGATAATAAACCCGAAACTCCGAAAACTAAACCGAAAGAAAGTTCAAAAGAAAATTTTAAAAGCAGAGAGAGAGAGAGTTCAAAAGAAAAAAAATATTCGCATAGCAGGGAAAATAATAACAGAGAAAATAGAGACGGCAGAGAAAGTAGAGAAAACAGAGAAAGCAGAACAAGAACTTCTTTCAGAGAAGAAAATAGAGATAATAGAGAAAGCAAACCGTTTAATAGATATTCCAAACCAAGTTTCAAAGAATCCGCTCCGACTGCTACATCGGAAGATAATTCATATTCAAAAGGCGGAGGAAGAGCCGATTCTGGAAGAAGAGATTCTAAAAAAAGAGATTACGATAAAAAAAGTTCGATAAAAGACGCTAAAGCCGAAGCCGCGTTAAGACAAGAAAATAAAATATTCAATAAAATGCAGGCGAAAAAACTTCAGCAGGAACAGAGACTCGCAAGCGTTGAAAAAGAAATTAATATAATGGAAACGATTACCGTAGGCGATTTGACAAAGAAAATGAATTTGAGAGCTTCCGATATTATTTCAAAATTAATGGGCATGGGAACTATGGCGAGAGTAAACGATATAATCGACTCGGATACGGCAACAATCATAGCGGACGATTTCGGATGCAAAGTTAATGTAATATCGCTGCAGGAAGAAGCGACTATTGAAATAAAAGAAGACAGAGAAGAAGATTTAAAACCTCGTCCTCCAGTAGTTACGATAATGGGACATGTCGACCATGGAAAAACATCTCTTTTGGACGCGATAAGACACAGCAATATAACGGCTAAAGAGAGCGGAGGAATCACTCAAAATATAGGAGCTTATAAAGTAAAAATACCGAGCGGAGAAATTGCATTTATAGATACTCCGGGACATGCCGCTTTTACTATGATGAGAGCGAGAGGAGCGAAAAGCACCGACATAGTAATATTGGTTGTGGCTTCGGACGATGGAGTTATGCCTCAAACTTTGGAAGCTTTAAATCACGCGAAAGAAGCTAATGTTCCGATTATAGTGGCGGTTAATAAAATGGATTTGCCAAACGCGAGTATGGATAAAGTCAAAGCGGCTCTATCCGAATACGGACTAACTCCCGAAGAATGGGGAGGCGACACTCAATATATAGGAGTAAGCGCGTTACAGAAAACGGGAATCAACGAATTATTGGAAGCGATTATTTTGCAGGCTGAAATGCTCGAATTAAAAGCAAACCCTAACCGAGAAGCGATTGGAATTGTTTTGGAAGCCTCTTTAGACCAAGGACGCGGACCAGTCGGAACGGTTTTAGTGCAAAACGGAACTTTGAAAATCGGAGATTATTTTGTCTGCGGACTTGCGGTTGGAAAAGTGCGAGCGATGGTTAATGATTTGGGCAAAAGAGTAAACGAAGCTTTGCCTTCCACTCCAGTTGAAGTTTTGGGATTTGAAAAAACTCCCGAAGCTGGAGAATCTTTCAATGTTATGCTCGATGAAAAAGAAGCAAAAGCGATAGCCGATAAGAGAGTGCAATTAAAACAGCAGGAAGCTTTGAAGGCTAATGTTAAAGTCACTTTGGAAAATCTTTACGAAAAAATCGCGTCCGAATCGATGAAAGAATTTAAAGTAATAATCAAGGCGGATGTTCAAGGAAGCGCCGAAGCTTTGAAAGACGCTTTGAATAAAATACAGAGCGATAAAATTCGTTTCGTTTCTATATATAGCGCGTCTGGGGCGGTGACGGAAAGCGATGTCAATTTGGCGCATGCCTCGAACGCGATAATAATAGCCTATAGAGTTCGTCCATCGGCAAAGGCAAAAGAATTATCCGAAAAATTATCCATACCGATTGAAAGATACGACATTATATACGAAGCGATAGAAGCGATTCAAAACGCTATGAAAGGCTCGCTTGAAAGAATCAAAAAAGAAGTCGATATTGGAGCGGTTGAAGTTAGAGATGTATTCCATATTCCTAAAGTCGGAACTATCGCGGGCTGTTATGTCACTTCGGGCAAAATAGAAAGAAATGCTGGCGTTAGAGTAGTGAGAGACGATGTGCTTATTTATACGAGCAAAATTTCAAGTTTAAGAAGAATAAAAGACGATGTTAAAGAAGTCGCTTCGGGATACGAATGCGGAGCTTCAATAGAAAATTTCAACGATATTAAAAAAGGCGATATTTTAGAGATATTCAAAATCGAAGAAATAGCTCAAGAATTATAATCAATATTTATTATGAGACGACAGATAATTAAAAGTCTGTTTTATCGGCAGTATAAGTTTCGAGTAAGTTTTATTATTTTCATCGTAAATTATTAAATGTTCTTTCGGATTCAAATTATTATTATACAGTCGCAAATCGCATAAAGCCAAACCGAATCCCGCGCTTTCAGAATTATCCAGCTGTTCCATAAAAAAATTTTCCGTCATGCCTTTATTATAATATTCGCTAAATGTGAGTCTTTTTGAATCGATTCTCGTTTTGTCTATCATTATCAGAGGCGAATCGTTTATAATCGTAAATTCGATATTGTTTTTTTTAATTTCTACGATTAATTTTATTATAAATTTATTTTTGGTATTTTCCATAAAATCAATTAATTCTTTATATTTTTCGTCTTTTAAAATATTGGCGTTATTTTTTTCGTCCATCTCGCTTATCAAAATTTTTTCCAAATTAAGCAATTTTTTTAATTTTTCTTTATTTTCTTCGTCTTTAATAATTTCCGAATATTTAGCCATTATTTCGCCGTCTTCAAAATATTTATCTTCGTCTATTTTTTTACTGTAGGACGGACTAAAAATTTTTAAAGATTTTATCGCGATTATATGCCAGTATCTAGCCTTTATAGCGTTCGTTATAAGTTCTTTCAATATATAAATCGTATCGTCATTATATTTTTCTATATTGTATTTTTTTAATATTTCGCCAACTAAAAAAACCGCTTTTCTTCTCGTAATAAAATTAAGCCAAATAATATCGAATTCAACTGCTTCTTTTCCGATTTTTGAAACGACTTTTCTTATATCGTCCAAATTAGTTTGAGAATCGATTTTAAGCATATTTGAAACTCTCTTTTTTATTTAGAATTTTGATAATTATTAAATTTATTAAAAATTATTAAAATAAAGAATTTACGAATTTATAATTTCTTTTGCGACTCTTTCCAAAACATTTTTTTCGCCGAGCATCTCTCTAACTCTAATTAAATTATCGCTTGTTTTTTTATAATATTCTTTATCAGCCAAATATTTTATTATATGGCTCGTTATTGCGTTAGGGTTGCAGTCGCTTTGCAGTAATTCGGGAGCCGCTTCTTCGTTTAGCATAACATTCGGCATTCCAATATATTTTATATTCGTTAAAAGCTTTCCAAGAAAAAAAGTAATGTAAGAAATTCTATAGCATATAACCATAGGTTTTCCGTAGCATGCCGCTATGAGGCTCGCCGTTCCGCTCGACATTATCAAAGCGTCAGAATATTTATATACGAAGTCTTTATTTTCTCCTTCCAAAAAAGTATATTGAATGTCTTTTAATGAGCTTTTATGACTATTCATTATTCTTTCTATAGGTTTTTTATATTCAGGATAAGCGATTGGTATTACAAATCTTATATTTGAAGAAAGCATATCGTTAAGAGTTTTCATTGATTTTATAAATACGGGAGATAATTTTTTTATTTCTTGGTATCTGCTTCCGAATAATATTCCAATCGTCCATTCTTTTTCTTCCATATTTAATTTCGGAGGCTCTAAATCGTAATTCAAATCGGAAAAAGGATGTCCGCTATAAACTACATCGCAGCCATGCTTTTTATAAACATCGTAATCGAATTTGAAAGGAGTTATTATTTTTTTAGCCGAAATTAATCTTTTAGCGTTCCATTCTCCCCAAATTCCAACATGAGGCGGAAAATAATAAATATATTTAATATTGTTTTTTTTGCAGTATTTTGCCAAAAGAAGATTAGCGCCTTGATTGTCCACCAAAACCATAATGTCTATTTTATTTTTTTTGAGATACATTTTTAATATTTTAAACGCGTCGATTTTCTTAAAAGCGAATTTAGGATTAACGCTTTCAAATATTCCCATTGTGGATAGAGTAGACATATCGGAAAGAATATTGACGCCAGAGTTTTTCATTTCAACTCCGCCGAAACCGTCTATTATAATCTCGGGCGATAATTCTTTTATTTTTTTCGCAAGCAAAGCGCCTTGAATGTCTCCCGATACTTCTCCCGTAGCTATAAATATTCTCATAAATTATACCGTTTTTTTCGGAGTTATTCCTCTTTTTGATTTTGATATAAACTCCACAATATTTTTAGCCATTTTATTTAAAGAAGTATCGTTTAAATATTTATCCAAAAATTCCTGTTTAGTTTTATTCCAGCCATACCAAATATCGTAAAATTCTTCCGCTTGAGATATTTCTTCCGAAGTAAATCCCGCTCTTCTCATTCCGACAAGATTTAATTTATATACTATAGCCTCGCCAGCATGTGAAGTCAAAGCGTAAGGAAGAATATCTCTTCCGACTCCCGCCATTCCGCTTATCATCGCGTATTCTCCTATGGCACAAAATTGATGAATGACGCAATTACCAGAAATGAAAGCTCCTTTTTCCACTCTCACATGTCCCGCCACCAAAGAACCGTTGCATATAATTACTTTATCATTTATCTCGCAGTCATGAGCGACATGTCCCGTTGCCATTATATAGCAGTTGTTTTTTATTATGGTTTTCCCGTTTTCTTTAGCCGAACGATGCAGATTAGCGAATTCTCTTATTTCGTTTCCCTCTCCGATTTCAAGAAAACTTATTTTATTTCTGTCAAAACTTATATCTTGAGGCAAATCTCCGATAACGGCATGAGGATGAATTATATTATTTTTTCCAATAGTCGTATATTCTTTTATAATCGTATGCGCTCCGATTACCGTATTCTCGCCAATATTAACCTCGCCTTCTATTACCGCGTAAGGACCTATTTTTACTCCGTCCGATATTTTAGCGCTTTCGGATATTATCGCGGTTTCATGAATTTCTTTTTCCATCTACTTTCCTAATTTATTTTATTATTTTTATTTATTTATTTTCATAGCTTCCTTATCGACTAAAAATAATCCCAAATCCGCGGAGCATGCGAGATTATCTTCAACTCTAACTTCTCCATGCGTTTTAAGTAAATTATTACTAAAAGCGTCAACCGTAACAAACATATTCATTATATCGCCCGGGATAACGGGATTTTTGAATTTAACATTATCTATTTTTGCAAAGAACATGAATTTTTTTCCATATTCTTCTGGTTTCAATATTTTCGTATAACAGTAAATTCCCGAAACTTGAGCCAAAGCTTCAACCATAAGAACGCCCGGCATAATCGGACTTTCTGGAAAATGCCCCGTAAATTGAGGTTCGTTAAAAGTTACATTTTTTATCGCATGTATTTTTCCTTCTTCCACGCTTTCCACTCTGTCGACAAGCAAAAAAGGATATCTATGAGGCAATAATTCCATGATTTTTAATATATTGATTTTTTCCATTTTCATTTCCTAAATTACGATTAAATTAAATATAAAAATTAGTTTTATTTTAATTAAAGAAAGCAAAATTGCATAATTCGTTAATTGTTCTTAATAAATAACAACGGACGAAGTTTTTAACCTCGCCCGTGCTTGAATGTGTGAATTAAACTATATTATCAAATTAACTGCCTGAATGAGTAGGAGTATGATTAGTCAAAGTTCATCCAGCTGGTTCGTATTCTTATGATAATTTTAATATTTAATAGATTGAATTAAATCAATATTAGTATATAATATTTTACAATAGATATTTTTAATAGTTTAAAGTTTTAACATAGTTTTTCGGAGAGGTTATAGTGTATAATTCGGTTATTGGCTACGCTTTTAAGATTATAAAAGGCAATATGTTTTTTTCGGTAATAATGTTTATAATCATATCTCAACTTATGGTTATAAATTCAATTTTTAGTTTGGTTTGGAAATACGAAATATTGATTCAAAGCGAATTGATTTCTTTTTTTAGAATATTTTCAATTTATTCTTTATTTATTTTTATCTTTATAGCGGCTTTCTTGCTTGCGGCTATTATAAGCGTATATATTTTTTCAAAAAACAGCAGAATGTTTTCCACTTTAAGAATATTCGGTTCGACAAAATTGGCGGTGAGAAAATTATACACAATATTAAGTTTGTTATACGCTTTAATATCTTTTTTAATATGCGTCATAGAAATTGCGATTTTATATATAAGATACAATAAAGCTATTTTGGAAATAATCGAAATGTCCGATGTATTCAGCGGAGCTTTTTTAATATTTTGTGCAAATGTAGTTTTGATTTTAATTTTTATGTTCGGTGCTTTTATCATAAATTCTATTCTTCTAAAGAGAAATCCTTACGAAGATTTAAGGGGAACATTATGAATATAAAAATTATCAATATTTCAAAAACTTTCAGTTTTGGCGTAGGAAAATTTAAAGCCTGCGAAGATATAAGTCTGGATATAAATCAAGGAGATTTTATAAGCCTTGTCGGACATACTGGAAGTGGAAAAAGCACTTTATTAAGTATAATCGGAGGAATATTAAAACCGAGCGAAGGCGCTATTTATTACGATTCTTATAAATTGGAAAATCCTTCCGAAGAAATTTTGGCAAGTTTCAGAAGAGAATATTTTTCTTATATTTTTCAATATCCCGTGATTGTTCCCACTTTAAATGTTATCGACAATATATTAATGCCTCTTTCTTTCAAACATAAAATAACAGAAGAAGAGATAAAACAAACTAAAAAAAATATAGAATTATTTTCGCTTAAAGAAAAAACTTATTTAAAAGCGTCAAATTTATCTGGCGGAGAAATGAAAAAAGTTTCGATATTAAGAGCTTTGGCTTACGGCTGCAAATGTTTAATAGCGGACGAACCGACAAGCGATTTGGACCCTTCGACTACAAAAACTTTGATGGAAATATTTAACGAATTAAATAAAAACGGAACTACAATCGTTATGGTAACTCATGCTCATAATATAGCGGCGCATGCGAATAATGTTTATGAAATGTCGGATGGAAAAATCGTTCGATGTCTAAAATGATATAAATAAAACTATTTTAAATTTGTTTTATAAAATATATTATGTTATAATAATCAAAATAAATTTTTAGAGAATTTTTATGTCGGAAATATTTTTATATATTATAATAGCTATTATATGGGCAATTATCGCGCTTATCAATCAGGCTAATAAAAAACAAACGGGAAAACAAAAAAAATCTACTAAACAAGTAGTAGTAAAAAAATATCAGCAGGACAAATTGGAAGACGAAGAAATTCTTAAAAATCTAAATGAAACTCTAAATAAAAATTTGAATAATACTTTAAATAGAGAAAGAACGATTGAAAAACCGCAAATTAATAAAATTGAGAAATTTAAGGAAGTCGTTGAAGAAGTTAAAGAAAATAAAAATTATGAAATATCCTATAAAGATATGGAAATGCTCGAATTACAAAAAAAATACAATTCGATAATAGATAATAAAAATAATATAGAAAATATCAATTTTGAAAATTTTAGTTTTGATAAAAAAGCAAGTAATGTAAGCAATATAATTTCTTCTTTAGATATAAAGAAAGCGATAATTTATAACGCGATACTCGAACCTAAAAGAATAAATTATAAAAAGTTAAAATAAAGAGAATTAAAAAATGAAATCTTTTGAAGAATTAATTTCGATAGTGAAAAGATTGAGAGGCGAAAACGGATGCGCTTGGGATAAAGTTCAAACTTTCGACAGTTTAATTCCATGTTTTTTGGAAGAAGCTTACGAAGTAGTCGATGGAATTTCTAAAAGAGATTATCAAAATATAAAAGAGGAACTCGGCGATGTTCTTTTGCATATAGTATTTTTTTCCGAACTTGCAAACGATGAAAATAAATTCGATATTGACGAAGTTATAAAAAATATAAATCAAAAACTCATTAGAAGACATCCGCATGTTTTTGGAGAAAGCGATATTAAAGATGTTGACGGAATATTGAAACAATGGGACAAAATTAAAAAAGAAGAAAAATCAAAAAAAGAAAATAAAAATTATAAAAGCGTTTTGGATGATATTCCAAACTCTCTGCCAGTAATGGAGCGAGCCTACAAATTAATGAAAAAAGCGGCGGGAGTCGGTTTTGAATATAAAAACGCGGACGATTCTTTGAAAAAAGTCGAAGAAGAATTTTTTGAAGTGAAAGAGGCTTATGATGAATTTTGTAATGATAACGAAAATAATAAAGAACATTTGGAAGAAGAAATCGGCGATTTGATTATGACGACTTTAGATTTTGCCCGAATGAATAAAATTAATCCCGTGAATTCTCTTATTAAGGCGAATAATAAATTTATCCGAAGATTTAATTATGTCGAAGAAAAAGCGAATGAAAAAAATAAAAATTTAACGGATATGACTTTGGAAGAGATGGATTTTTTATGGAACGAATGTAAGAAAACCGAAGCGAAATAAAAAATAAAATTGATTGTATAACGCGTATAAAATTGGAGAAAATTATAAATGAAAAAAAATAATCTTAATAAAGGATATAGCCTGTTCGATTTATTTAAAATAATAATAGATAAAAAATACGAATCGAAAATAAACAGCGAAGAACATATTAACGCTTTGCTCGAAGCCATTAATAGAAGCGCAAAAGAAGATATTACTTATAAAAACGAAAATAAATTAACCTGCCTGCATTTAGCCGTTCAAATCAACAGCCCACAAATAGTTAAAGCTTTGATAGATAAAGGAGCGGATGTCAATGCAATAACCGACAGAGGAGTGACGCCTTTGCATTTGGCTATAGTGAAAAAACAGCCCGAAGATATAATAAAAGTTCTTATAGAAAACGGAGCGGATTATCATATTAAAGAAGCTAACTTTTCCGCAATGGAACTTGCAAAATTAATGGATGTCGATTATATGCATTTGTTTGAAGAACAAAATAAATAAAAATAGAAATGATAAAAATCTTTAAAATAAAAAGAGTCCGCAATTTTTACGAACTCTTTTTTATTTTTTTAAATATTAAAAATATTTTTAAATTAATTCTTATTCAAATATAACTCTTGGATTTTCGTCTATATAAGAAGTCGGAATATTATTCAATTCTTTTATTTTTGAAATCATAGCGTCTCTCATATCGTTTCCCGTCATAACAATATTTTTTCCTTTTTTGCCTATGGCGTTTCCTTCGCTGTCTGTATATCCGTCTCCTCCTAAAAATATGAAACTTGACAAAGCTATATTATAATCTTTTGAAATGTCTATATCTTCGCCGTTTAATTTTGCGTATATCAAATCTCCGTTTTCAGCGTTATATTTGACTTCCATTCTTCGAGATAATTGCAAGAAAGCTCCCGCTCCTCTCTTTTTGCCCGATATTTTAAGCATTTCGATAACATCTCCGCCCGATAACGAAACTATTATAACTTCGTTGTCGAAAGGGAAAAATTCATTTTGGATATTTCCCAATGTTATATCGCCTTTTTTTAAAGGAGTTCTTAAACCGCCAGAATTCATTAATACCATGTCTATATTAGGATAAGAATCGATTACCAAATCGGACGCGAAATTTCCAAGCGCCATAGAATTTGACCTTATTCCTTCATGTTTTAATTCGTAAGGCAAAGTCGCTATTCTAACATTAAATTCTTTGTCTACCGTTCCTTTCATTTCGGCAATAAATTTTAGCATTTCGCTATCTTGAGCGATATTTTCGTCCATAGGAATAAGTTTATAAATTAAATTTGCTTTATCGACAATTCCGTTTGAAACCGACAAATCTATATGTCCCAAATTCATTCCGTAATAACCCGTTTGGACAATCGGAGTTCCTCTGACAATATCGGCTTCTTTTAATTCCGTATGACTATGTCCGCCAATTATAATATCAAAAGTATTTGGAATTTCTTCGGCAACTTTTCTATCGACTTCATAACCGATATGACTTAAAAGAATCGTAATATCGTTGGTTTTATGTAAAGGCGTTTTTTTAATAAAATCTTTTAAGGCTTTTATTTCTTCGTCAAAAATCAAATCTTTCACATATTCGGGATTATAAACCGCATCGGTGGTAGTCAATCCTATTATTGCCACATTCAAACCGTTAACATTTGTAGTAATATAAGGAGTAGCGTATAAACTGTTGTCGGATTTATTTTTTATATTAATCGACAATGTTGGAAATTTTCTTTCTTTCATTATTTCGGTAAAATTTTCAAGCCCGTAATCTACAAAATGATTTCCTATAGTAGCCGCATCGACTCCTATCATATTCATTATATCAACTTCGTCTCTGCCCTTAAAAACCGTTGAATAAACGCTTCCCGTAATCGTGTCTCCCGCGTGCAAAATCAAAACATTATCGTTAGTCGCTTTGATTTCTTTTATATAAGCCGCTCTTCTTGCCGCTCCGTATTTATGATTAGTTTGCGGATTATCGCCTTTTGTAATTATAATTTCTTCCTCGTCTCTTCCATGCGTATCGTTCATATGTATTATTGTGAGGCTTCCCGTATTTCCTGTTTTCTTTTCTCCGCATGAAAAAGCGAATATTGAGATAATAATAAAAGTTAAAACATAGATAAATTTTTTAATCATATTTTTTCTCCTAAATAGATTTATTAGTTTTTGTTATTTTATTTATGATAGTATATTTTATAAAATATTATTGTCAATAAAATTTTTTATAAGACAGGGGCGTCAGCCGTTTGCGTTGCGGGATTTATTAGCAAAAGAACGGAAAGCAAGATTTTAAATCATCTTTTGGGCGGAGATTTAATGCTCGATTATAGAGACGGAAAAGTTTTTATGAAAGGCGAAGCGAGATATTCTTTTGAAGGAAAAATCGATTTAAGTTTATGCGGCAAAAATAGATAAATAATTATTATTTAATTAGAGGCTTTATTTTTATAATTAATAATTTTATTTTTGTATAACTATTATAAAACCATCATGACGACAATCGTCCGTATCATGATATTCTATTACATTCATCTTTAAATATTTGCAGAGTTCTAATACATCTTCCGTTATCCATACGGAATGATGTTTATCCGTAAATTGTTCTTCAGTTTTTATTATTTGATTATGTCTGTTTATTAATTCGTTTAAAGTCGTTCTCTCTCTATCTTTATCAAAAGTTCTTTCTTTATGCGGAATTATCATGAAAACATAACCTCCGATTTTTATAACTCTATACAATTCTTGTAAGGCTTTTATAGGGTCATAAAAATGTTCCAAAACATGACTTGTAAAAACAAAATCTAATGTATTATCTTTAAAAGGCAAATTATCTCCATCGGCTATTAAATCTACTTTAGTTATTATATTACTAAATTTAATCTGTTCTTTAAAATATACATTATCGTTATTAGTTTTTCTAATATCTACTCTATCTATATTTATAGCATCTATTCCATAATTTGCATATGAAGCCCTTCCTATCTCCACGCCTTTTAAACCCAATAAATATTTATTAACTATTTCACTATTGCAACTTTTAGAATATTCTTTTAATTCGTTTATAACAAATTTGCTTATATAATCATTAATTTTCTTTCTAAAATTATCTCTTACGGTTCTTATTGGTATCCACCATGCGATTTTATCTACAATACTTTTAGACATTGTAGACTCCAATATTTGAGAATATAAGATATGTTAAATAATTATTTAAAAGACAATTATGGCTTTGCTTTGCTTTGCTTTGCTTTGCTTAACAAAGTTACAGTAGTTTCTCTCATAATTTACTAATCCTTTGTCATTTAGCTTTAATTTTAGATAAAATATAACATAGATTATACAATATGTCAATAGTTTTATTTTAAATTTTTCTAAAATATGATACTATATAAAAAATAAAATACAAAAAACAAACGGACAATTTTATGGAATTAATAGATTTGGTAAAAAATGCAAAAGAATCGACTTATAAACTTCAGTCTTTAAGCGCCGAAATAAAAAATAAAGCTCTTTCGGAAATTGCGAAAAATATTGAAAAAAGAAAAAATGAAATATTTGAAGCAAATGGTAAAGATTTGGAATATTCAAAAGAACTTTTAAATAAAAATAAAATTTCCGTTTCGATGTTTAACAGACTCAAATTGGATGAAAATAAAATGCTCGATATAATTTCGGGAATAAAAGATGTTATAAAATTGGATGACCCTATAAATAAAATATTATCGGAAACTGAACTTGACGACAATTTAATCTTAAAAAAAGTTTCATGCCCAATCGGACTCATTGCCGTTATATTTGAAGCGCGTCCAGATGTTATCTCTCAAATATCTTCTTTATGCATAAAATCCGCAAACGCCGTAATATTGAAAGGCGGAAGCGAAGGCGAAAATACGAATAAAATAATATTTGAAATAATAAACGAATCGTTAAACGATATAAAAGAATTTCCAAAAAATTCGGTTAATTTGATTTTCAGTAGAGAGGATATAAAAAATATTCTGTCTATGGATAAATATATCGATTTGATAATTCCGAGAGGCGGAAACGATTTGGTTCAATATATAAAGGCAAATACCAATATTCCCGTTTTGGGACATTCGGACGGAATATGTCATTTATATATTGACGAAAGCGCAAATATCGAGAATGCTTTGAAAATTTGTCTGGATTCAAAAGCTCAATATCCGAGCGCATGCAATTCGGTTGAAACTATTTTAATAAATAAAAATATTGCAAATGAATTCTTAAAAAAATTATATTATTTATTCAAAGAAAACGATATTAAAATGAACGGAGATAAAGAAACAAAAAAAATATTATCCGACATAGGAACGGTAGAAGATTGGCATAAAGAATACGGAGATAAAGAAGTTTCGTTAAAAATAGTAGACGATGTGGAAGACGCTTATAAACATATAAATAAATTCGGCTCTCATCATACCGATTCTATAATTTCTGAAAATAAAGAAAATATAGAAAAATTCATGACTTTCGTAGATTCTGCAAATGTTTATTCAAATACTTCAACAAGATTTTCGGATGGATTCAGATACGGTTTTGGAGCGGAAGTCGGAATATCGACTAATAAAACTCATGCGCGAGGTCCAGTTGGTTTGGAAGGACTTACAATTTATAAATACAAATTATACGGAAATTATCAAATTGTTAACGATTATACGGCTCATAAAGCTAGTTTTAAACA
>NZ_JBNMIZ010000048.1:0-14166 GCF_050873525.1 Brachyspira sp.
AGGAATATAGAACCCGAAAGGAGAAAGAAATTTATGGGGAAATTTATTTATTTAGCCAATATTATAGCTGCAGACGTGGATTTTTATAATATTGAGGGTAACAGGGGAGATTCATATCTTCCATTTATAGGTTTTATGATGTTTGTAGTAGGTGCTGTTGTAGCATTTATGGGTTTTTCAAAGTACATAACAGCCAAGAAGAATTTTAATCTGTTCTATGATTTAAGGGACAGTGTTAAGGTTGATAAAGCCACTAATGAGAAGAACAAGAAAACTGGAATCATTATGATAGTTGCAGGAATAATTGTTCTTATTGTTTCATTCTTTGTAATATAGAAGATTAATAATAAGAGGATAATGCAAAAGATTAATTAGAAGATTAATATAAAGATAAGGTTCTTGTTCCTTTATTTATTAATATTTAATTTTATAAATAGTGGATTGCCACGCCGTTGTCTAGCAATGACAGTGCATTTGTTGTCATTACGAGCCGTTGCCGAAAGGCACACAGCGTGAGGCGAAGTAATCCAAAATTAATTAAATTTGATTTTAAAAATTTAACTTTATTAATACTGGATTGCTTCGCTTTCTTACGAAAGCTCGCAATGACGATAAAAATAATACTCGCAATGACGGTTTAGTAAAAACATACAATGACAAAGTTTAAAAATAATTGAATTATGTTAACTTTCTCTGTAAATTCGCTTAAATTCTTTCATAATTTCATTACTTTTTGTAAATTTCTTCTTATTTTTTTTTTTTTGTATAGAAATATAAAATTTTACTTGACTTTTCCTAAAAAATTGTTATACTATGAGTGTAAGGATGAAGTTAAATTCATTTGGAAATTTATAAATTGATTAAAAAAATTGATTTAAGAAATTCTAAATTAATAAAAACAAAATCCTCATAAATTAAATTATTTCACGGAGGCATCTTATGAAATTTAAGAGCTTAAAAATTAGGGTTATCTTATTATCAATGATAACGGTTATCGGGGTTGCGGGAATAATTTCCTGCGGAGGAAATGACGCTACTAATCCTAGCAGTCTTAGTCAAGGCGGCAGTTCTGGTGGAAGCGGAAGCAATCTACCTACCTTTACCGAAAGGACAAACATTACTTTTATCACTAACACTGGAACGGTTACGAATGGCACAAACACGAGCGGCGGAAATACTGGAGTAGGAGATTTGGGCGACAATAACGGAGATACGGGAAACAAATGGAATATCGACCAAACTAAAGGACTAAGTTTTTACGGAGCTTCTCGTAGGGGAATATATCTTAAAGACGCAAGCCCAACTCCATGGATGAATGTATCTTATAACGATACGGACAGATTGACAAGAATGTGGAAATGGACGATTGACGGTGGAATAAAAGACGGAAAAAGAAGAAAGTATATAAAATCTCGCGATGGAGATTTCTTCTTCGATGCGAATTATAATATTCGCTGGAGTAAAAAACCCGACACCGTATTGAAATGGTTTCAAGGGGGCGTTATCGCTCAATTAAGAGAAGGTTATGGAGATAACGAGTTCTCATCTACGGAAGAACAAAGAGGCGGCGTAAGATTTAGCGGATATTGGACTATAGGCGGACTTTATACTTTTGCTATGCATGCGAGAGAAGCTCGTAGTCTTAATAGCGATGCTGTTAATGAATTCTTCTGGGCTAGGACAGTGCTTGCAAAAAGTGATAGCTATGGGGCATATGGCGGTAGAATGGAAGTATTAGTATTGCATCCTGGGTATCCGCTTGATAAAGGAACTGGAAAATATAAAGGACTTTGGACTGGTTCAAGACCTGGACAAGGATGGACTGGCGAGGCTTGGGCGGCTCAGTCATATGCATCTTCAAAACCTAACGGATATGATGATGGACATGGAAACAATATATATAACATAAAAGGAAATACTCCTGAAAGATATATGCCAAATTTGAACGCGACGCATCAGCTTTACCATTTATACTTCCGCTGGGTAGTGGATGAAGTTTACGACCCTAATAATTATGTTGAGGCAACAGCAAGATAACTATAATAAATTTGAAGGGCTTGCCAGAGATGGCAGGCTCTTTTTATTTGCATTTTATTTTGTCCGTCATTGCGAGGCATCGCCGTAGGCATGCCGAAGCAATCTATTTTAAGTGGATTGCTTCGCCTCACGCTGTGTGCCTTACGGCATCGGCTCGCAATGACGATATTTTTTAACCGTCTTTATGATGCTATTATAGCCGAAGTAATTTATAGAAAAAGAAATTTTATTATTTTGGATTGCCACGCTTTCTTACGAAAGCTCGCAATGACAAGTTAGAAAGTCTGTAATGACAGATAAAAATTCGTCATTGCGATGCATTTTCAATGACGATTGGCGTGGGATTGGCGAAAATTTTACTTGACTTTTCAAAAATAATTTATATACTATATAGCATAAGGAATGATAAACCTTATGAATATAAATTTTAAGGGAGGAAGTTATGATAACTTCAACATTATTAAAAGTTTTAAAAAAAGTTTCAAAACGAACGGCTATCGTTTTATTGATAGTCGTGTTTAGTATCGTAGGAATTGTTGCCTGCGGAGGAGCGGAAGATATAGCTGGAAGCAGAAGCGGTGGCGGAAGCTTTATTGAAGTGCCTGACGGAACGGGACCTGTAGACCCAACAGACCCTGAAGACCCAACAGACCCAGAAGAACCAACCGAGCCTACAGAACCTGAAAAACCTACTTTTGCAGAAGACACATATTATTCAATATATGCTCCTTTCGTTGATTGGGAAGATAAATCGGAAGTTCCAGCTGATAACAAAATTACCGTTAGCTGGCAAGACACAAATACTTTGACTCAAATTTGGAAGAAACAAATCGAAGGCGGAAAAGATAACGATGGCAAAAGATGGTTTATAAGAGATTCCGATAATAGGCAAAAAGACCCTCTAACGGGAAGTTTTTACTACTTTGATAAAGATTTCAATATAGTGTATTTTAGACAAGGCAAAGGTTCGCTTTTGGTAAGAAAATTGAGAACTGGTATAATGATAGGTTATACTCGTTATAAGGGTAAAAAACCCCCTGAAAATTGGGTAATAGGCGCAGTATATGAAACCGTATTGACTAAAAAGGAAATTACTGAAAACAATTTGAGCCAGTTAAATATGTTTATGGGCGATGGAGATATGGGAGAAGATAGAGGCAATTTAGAAATTTTAACTATGAATACGGGCTATTCATTTAATAACGATTCGGAATTCGGAGTCGATTTCTATTACAATAAAGGCGTAAAAAATATAGAAGAATATACAAGCGAAAATACCATTAAAATTAGAGGAGTAAGAAATCTGTCTTATAAACCAGACAATTTTAACTTTAAGTTTTTCTCCGCTACGCCTTACGAGTGGCATTTGACCGAGCATGGCAGTAAACAAGGCTGGCATTAATAAAATAGAGAGAATTTTAGTTAATCATAATTGAAACTTTTTGAACAATTGAGCTTGTCGTAAATGGCAGGCTCTTTTTTTATTTATTATAACGAAATTATTTATAAAAATTAGGCTTATTTTTCATTTTAGTTTGTTTAACTATATGCATATTAAAAAACAATTATAAAAAACAAAAAATTGAAAATTAAAATAATTTGGAGATTAATATGCATACAAAAATATATTCTGAGTCTCTTTATGGAATTGACGGAATTCCAATAATAATCGAAGTTAATATATCGGAAGGTTTGCCGAGATTCGATGTCGTTGGACTTCCCGACCAAGCGGTTAATGAAGCGAGAGAGCGAGTTATAGCGTCAATAAATAATAGCGGTAGATTTTTTCCTCCTAAAAGGATAACTATAAACCTTGCCCCAGCCGATATAAAAAAGACGGGAACTTTATACGATTTGGCTTTCGCTTTGGGAATTTTATCTTCGAGCGCACAAATATTTTTTGACGATTCTATGGAAAAAACAATTATACTTGGCGAATTGGCATTAGACGGAAGCGTAAGAGAAGTTAAAGGAATTTTTTCAATGTTATTAAACGCAAAAGAAAACGGAATAAAAAGCGCGATAATTCCTTTAAGCAATTTGGAAGAAGCGGATATAGTGGAAGGTTTGAATTTGTATCCCGTGAAAAATTTGAAAGAAGCGATTGATTCTATTGAAGGCAAAAGAAGTCCGATTATTTCAAAAGGAAAATTTAATTTTGAAAGCGAAGAAGAAGAGAATATAGATTTTTCGGATGTGAAAGGGCAGGAATACGCAAAAAGGGCGGCAATGATAGCGGCTGCTGGAGGACATAACTTTATTATGATTGGCGCTCCAGGTTGCGGTAAAACATTAATAGCAAAAAGAATTCCAACTATACTTCCGCCTCTCACTTTTGAAGAAGCTTTGGAGGTTACAAAAATTTATTCTTCCTACGGGCTTTTATCAAAAAATATGCCGATAGTAAAAAAGCGTCCTTTCAGAATTCCGCATCATACTTCTTCTTATGTTAGTCTTGTCGGAGGAGGAAGAAATATAAAAGCGGGCGAGATAACTTTAGCGCATAACGGAGTTTTATTTTTGGACGAATTCGTGGAGTTTCAAAGTTCCGCTTTACAAACTTTAAGAGAACCTATGGAAGAGCGAGTGATAACGATAAGCAGAGCGAATGGTAGCATGAGTTTTCCCGCTAATTTTACTTTAATTGCCGCAATGAATCCATGTCCATGCGGATATTACGGAGACGAAAAACATACTTGTAAATGTTCGGAGATTGCAAGAAAAAGATATATTGCAAAATTATCGGGACCGATTCTCGACAGAATAGATATTTCCATCGAAGTTCGAGCGGTTGATTATAATAAAATGACTCAAAAATGCGATGGCGAAAGTTCGGCGTCTATGCGAAATGTTGTAATTGCCGCAAGAAAAAAACAGGAAAAACGATTCAAAGAAAACGGACTTAAAATATTTTCAAACGCTTTGATGGGAATAAAAGAAACTCAAAAATTTTGCATATTGGACGATAAGGCGAAAAATTTGCTTAATTTGGCTATTGAAAAATTTTCTATGAGCGCAAGAAGTTATGATAAAGTTTTGAAAGTTGCAAGGACGATTGCCGATTTGGAAGATAAAGATGTAATTGGAATATCGCATATAACCGAAGCTTTACAGTATAGATTTAATTTAAATTGATAAATTAGATTTTAAATTTTAAATCAAAAATCAATTTACCATTTTAATAATAATTCCGTGTAAGCGTTTCCTTCTTTCATTGATTTTGTTATTTCAATCGAAGATTTTGCGCTGTTAATCGATTCGAGCAAAGAGGAAGCCCAGTATAATATCGACAATTCCAAAACATCCGAATTTTCATTAAAGTCTTTTATATGAGCGATTAAAACGCCTTTTCTACTTTTAATTATTTCTATGCTCACTGGGTCGAATAAATTTTTGAAAATAAATTCCGTGCTGTAGCTTAAGACGAAATATTTTGGAAGGAATATTATAAAAGTCTTTATCCATTTTGGAAGAATTCTATTATAGCTAAATTCCGCAATTTCTTTTATTCCCGTATTCGCTCCATCGTAAAATAAATCGCAAACAAGTCTGTAAGGATTATGGAAAGCTGGAGTATAAGGATACCATTCGTCGCTTAAAATATCGTTTTTGAAAATGAGCGAAGAAGAAGGCTGCATTGCCGTTATCCATCTTTGATATCCTTCCTCTCCGAATTTAGTTTTAACGAATTCTTTTAAGAGTATTAAATTGATTCCTCGAACTCTTTGAGTGATATTCGTTTGAGTTCTAATATCTCTAATCTTATATCTCGCTATTTCGGATTCTATTTCTGTAAGCAAAACATTATTGTCGTAAACGAGTCTATGCATATCGTTTGCCGAATTATAAAGACTGCCCGAATTAGCGGAAATGTTTTCAATATGAGCGTTTATTCCTTCCGAAACGGTTTTTATTCTCGATATATTTTTTGAACCGCTTAAATATAAAGTATTTAAAGAATCGATATTATTTTTTATCTCGCCGAGATTTTCGGTAATATTAAGATATTGAGATTTAATATTTTCGCTCGAATTTGACATCATCGTCATCGAATGAGTAATTTCATTTATTGCCTTCGACTGTCCCGTTGAAGAATTGTGAATGTTGTCCATTAAGCCCGTGATTTCAGAAACATCTTTAGTAAGAATTGAAAATTGTTCCGCCGACTCGGATAATTCATCGCTTGTAACGACTATTCTATCTTTTACTTCCTGCAAAATTTTATCCGCATAATCCGCCTGTTCATCCGAATTTTCCGATAATATTCTAATTTCTTCGGCGACTACCGCAAAACCTTCGCTGTATTTTCCCGCATGCGCCGCTTCTATTGCCGCGTTCATAGCGAGCAAATTCGTCTGTCTTGCAATATTTCTTATAGAACTTACGAAATTTGAAATTGCAACAAGAGAGTTTATTAAATCTTCCGTAGATTTTGAAGCCGATTTAATTTTTTCTTTACTTTTGTTTGAAGAAGAATTAAGATTTTTTATTTTATTTTCAATATTTAAAAGAATAGAATCTATATTTTCTCTGATTTTAATCATTTCTTCAATAGAGGATTTGGTTTTTTCAATGCTCGAACCTTCTTCTATTATTTTATCCTGCAAACTTTTGGCGTTTATATTTATATTGTTTATATTGTTTATATTGTTTTCTATATAATCCTGTATGTTTCTATTGTTGTTTTCCGCGTTATCTATTTGATTCAATTCTTCGGTTAAACTTTTTCTTATATTTTCTATGGATTCGTTTATTTCATGAATCGTATTTACATTATCGTTAATCGTTTTCGGCAAATTTCCCGACTGTCTTTTGAAAGTAGCTATAGTTTTCTTTATATTCGATAAAGTATATTGAAAGCCGTTGTTAATCACTTCAACCCATTTAGCCATTTCGGATATTTCATCGCTTCCCGATACTTCTGGAATTGCAATTCTCAAATCGTTATCGTCAATATAATTTCCGATAGTGTCGGTTACTCTCGTTACCGAGCTGAATATCATTCTTATTAAAAATACTATTATCATTGTGGCTATAAAAAACGAAATAATAATCGTATAAACGGTAGATTTATTTATTTCTCTGATTTGCGCGTCAAAATAAGCTTCGGGAATAAACATGGCGATATTCAATTCTTCCGAAATAGTTTTTACATAGGCTTGGCATCTTAAATTATTTACGATTATATTTCCGTTTGCAATGTCGTTTTTCGCCTCCGAACTTAATAACTGATAAGATTCTGGATATAAAGCGTCTATTTTCAAATCGTTTAATAAGCCTTCTTTTGAATTTAGAATTCTTAAATTATTTTTATCAATAAGCAATAAGTCGGAATTTTCTATATTTAAAATATTCGCTATATCTTCGCCATCATAATTAAGCGCTATCGATATTCCCGCAATTCCCACTGGAACATTATCGCTGTTTATTACCGATTTAATATTGAAAATAACATTATTAAAAGAATCGTAATCCATATAAGTCGCCGAATTCGTCAAATGATTCGTATCGACTGCCGCTGTGGAAAGTCTATTATTGTTTGGAGAATATACGAATACTCCCGCAAAGGGCTGATAGAATAATATATTTACCGTTCTATTATAATTATGTTCGTTTAAAACATTTCGTAAAAAATTCGGCAAATACGAATAAAGATATTCTCTGCTTCTATTATTCAAACCGCTATACATAGAAGACAAACTATAAGATAATTTTTCCACTTCTTCTTTTCCCGTTATAATATTGTTTTCAAAATCGTTCGCTATGACTTTAAATCTATTATTAAAACTGTCGTCTATAATATTGTGGAAATTTTCCGTGTTGATATTGCTTCCTAAAAAGTTGATGCCTAATAAAACTAAGCCCATAACTATTATTATCATTAAAATTATACGAAATCTTATTCCCATTTTAAGATATACTCCTGCTTAATAAATATCGGAATTTTAAGAATATTTTTTAAAAGATAATATACTGAAACCGTAAAGCGTTAAATAAAGCGAATTAAAGTTAACATATTATAAGATACTTGAAAAAATATGAAATTCAATATATATTAAAGAATAATTTTTTGATTGTGTTCGTAAATTAAATTCCGAAAATGATTAAATAAAAATATATAATTTAGGATAGAAACGATGAAAAAAGTTTTTGCCACAGTATTAATTTTTGCTTTAGTTTTTTTATCTTTGCCTTTGAAGTCTCAATATATATACACTTTCCCCGAATATATGGAAAATCTTCAAAAGAAAGTGCCTTTGAAAGCGATAGAATGGTTTAACGAAAACGCCTACGCTCCGACTTACGGAGTGAGCGAACTTATTTTTGCATTTTATAGAGGAGTAAGCAGATATACTTCCTATACTCAATATAAAGGTTCGGCTGAAGAATTGGATAAAGCGGCGGGAGATTTTAGGCAGGCTTTGGATATTCCTTTTGACGCTAGATATTTATATACCGACAGGTCTTTATTATATCTTGCGGGAATTCTTACGATTTCTCAGGGAGATAAAGAGCTGGCTTCTCGAATATTTAAACATTATATTGATAACTGCGAACAGTTTGACCCAAATTATCCTACGGCGATTTTCTGGAGTTTATATCTTAAATATTTGACTCCAGCGACTTATAAACTTTATTACGATACGCTTGTAAGACTGGACAGCATGGGAGTTTACAGCGGTCCCGTAATATACGATTATTTTGACGGAGGAACTAAAAGCATTCCCGATATGTTAAGAAGAATAGACAGTCCCGATACCGTTAGATTAAATAGATATGGAAGAATATCGGAAAACGCAGATGTGTTTGCCACTATAAAGAATATTATTCCTATAATTCCAGAGGATAAAAATTTATCAACTTACGGAGCGACTTATCAATATCTTATTTTTGAAGAATATCCTCCTAAAGAAAATGCAAATTACGGAATAATATCTCCAAGTTCGGCAAATTTAGGCGGCATAAATTCGAGCGATAGAAATAGAAGAACAGATACCGCAGCGACAAATAATACTTTGATTAATACTACGATTAATACCGCGGCAACTAATCAAAATATTAGAAATACAAATTCTTATATTCCTCCGTCAACTTCGACTCCAGCGGCAAGTTCTTCGGGATTATATAATTTGACAATTTCGGTAGATAAAGTTGCAAATAATAATGTCCGAATAGATATTGCGGGCATAACTTTCAATACTAGAACCTCGACTAATTTTAATATTCAATTAGCTCAAGGACAGCATAATGTTTTGGTATCTTTCTTGGGCAGACAATATACGAATAGAGTAAATGTGTCGAGCAGGGCTTATAATCTGCTATCTATCGTTATTCAAGATGAAAATATAAGATAATTTTTGTTATTGATTAATGGGAAATTCTATGCTCAATATAAAGAAACCTAGAGGCACTAACGATTTTTTTTATGAATCCGCATCCAAACTGGAATTCATAGAAAAAAAAATAAAAGATATAGTTAAACTTTATGGCTACGGAAGAATAAGAACGCCTTTATTCGAATATACAGATTTATTTATCAGAGGAATAGGCGAGGATACGGATATAGTCGGAAAGGAGATGTTTACATTTGAAGATAGAGGAGGACGCTCGCTTACTTTAAGACCCGAAGGCACGGCATCGGTAGTTCGCGCTTATATAGAGAATTCTATGCAAAATGAATTTTCTATAAATAAACTTTTTTATCTAGGGACAATGTATAGAGCGGAAAGACCTCAAAAAGGAAGATACAGAGAATTTAATCAATTTGGAATAGAATGCATCGGCGGTTCTTCCCCTTTAATCGACGCGGAAATTATCGCTTTGAATATTAATATCTTAAAAGAATTTGGAATAGAAAATATTAACCTTCTTATAAACACGGTCGGATGTCAAAATTGCAAACCCGTTTATAATAACGCTTTAAGAGAGGCGATTGGAAGCAGAAAAGATGAACTTTGCGAAACTTGTCAGAGAAGATACGAAACGAATATTTTAAGAATATTGGATTGCAAAAATGAAAAATGCAAAGAGATTTTGAAAGATATTCCAAAATTCTACGATTATGTTTGCGATGAATGTAAAACGCATTTCGATAAATTATGCGAAGAACTTAATAGAATAAATCAAAATTTTATCGTAGAGCCTATGCTTGTCAGAGGACTCGATTATTATACGAAAACGGCTTTTGAAGTTCAAACAAACGCTCTTGGTTCTCAAAGCGCGATACTGGGAGGCGGAAGATACGACAATCTTATCGGTTTATTCAATTCGGGAAAAGATATTCCAGCGGTTGGAAGCGCAATGGGACTCGAAAGACTTTTAATGGTTTTGGAAAATAATAAAAATATAACGGACGACAGACTCGCTGTATTTATAATAGCTTTTAAAGAAACCGAAAAAGAAATTTTGAAAGTTATGCAAGATTTGAGAGAGGCTAATATAAGCTGCGACTGCGATTTTGCTTTGAAGTCGATAAAAAATCAATTCAAATCGGCAAATAAAAGAAATTCAAAATTCGCTTTAATATTGGGCGAGGACGAACTAAAACGAAATTCATGCAAACTCAAAAATATGGACACGGGCGAAGAAAAAGAAATTCAATTAAATAGCGTTTCTAAAACTATTAAATCTCTTTGACAAATAAAATTATTCTGTTATAATATTATTATGACTAAAAAAACTTTTAACGCGCTTAATGACTGTTTTGTTCGGTATTTCTTTACCGATAAAGGCGGAGAAAAAGTCCTACTCGATTTTATCAACGCTGTTATGATTAGCGCGGATATGAAAACTTTTAAAGCCGTTGAAATTCTCAATCCGTTTAATTTGAAGCAGCATTATAAAGACAAAGAAACAATAGTAGATGTGAAATGCATTACTAAAAATGGAACTGTCGTTATAATCGAGGTTCAATTATCGGGCAATTCAAAATTCCCAGAAAGAATATTATATTATTGGGCTACGAATTATAGCAAGTTATTAAAGAAAGGCGAGCAGTATGATGAATTAACTCCCGTGATAAGCATCAACCTTCTTAATTTTAATTTGAATAAAAAAAACTAATAATGTCCACAGTTGCTATATGATTTACGATACTAAAAACGAACGACTTCTAACCGACCATTTGCAAATACACATGATAGAATTGAAAAAATTTAAATTCAAAGATAATAACCTGCCAAAAGATTTAAATTGTTGGCTTGGATTTTTTACAACTAATAATATGGAGAAATATATGTCAGAAATAGTAAAAGAAAAACCTATAATGGAAGAAGCGCATAAGCGATATAATAATTTTATCAGAAGTCAATTAATGATGTCTGAATACGAGAAAAAAGAAATTTATCAATACGACAAAAAAATAATGCTTGCAGATGAAAGACGAATTGGTATGATGGAAGGAATAAAGAAAGGCAAACTTGAAGGCATAAAAGAAGGTAAACTTGAAGGCATAAAAACGGGCGAAGAAAGTAAAGCAATTTCAATAGCAAAAAGCATGAAAAAAGACGGAGCGGACATTAACTTAATCTCAAAATATACTGGATTGACAATCGAAGAAATTCGCAAACTACGTCCAGACGGAGAAAAATTATAATCGTAAATATTTTATAATAATATTTTTAAGAATAGTTTTTAAATTTAAAAATTGGAATTCTTTAATTTTATTCTATAATTCATTATCTTATATAATTAATCTTTATTAATCGTTGAATAAATTATATTAGAATTTTATTTTTTATTTTTTGGTAGAATTTTTGTAATAATTTTTATTTATTTTTTGAATTTTTTTAATGTTTGTATTTAAATTTTATTATGTGTGGATTGCTTCGGCAGAGCCTCGCAATGACAAGAAAAATAAAGTCGCAATGACAGAAAAAATAAAGGCATGGCGATGACAATATTTTTTATTTTCAGTTGAGTATTTTTAATGATTAATTTTTTAAATTGTTGACAAAAATTAAAATTTGTCGTATAGTTAAAGCAACAGGCCCCCCAGCACTTTATGTGGACATGGGGGACATTTTTTTATATGGTGTAAATTATGTATCCAAAACCTCCTCTTAAATATAAAGAACAACTTGAAAAATTAAAAGAAAGAGGATGCATTATAAATGACGATAAAAAATGCATTTCTATACTCGAATCGGTAAATTATTATCGCTTGAGCGCATATTTTTTGCCATTTAAATTGCAGGATGGAAAATATGAAGAAGGTTTATCTTTTGAAAGACTTTTTTCTATTTATGAATTCGACCGAAAACTTCATGGAATATTATTTAATGCGCTGGAAGAAACGGAAATTTTTATTCGTTCAAAAATTGCTTATTTTCATGCACATAAATACGGGGCGTTGGGCTATATGGATAAATCGAATTTCTCCGTAGGAATAGAATTATACAAAAATTTTATCGAAAATTTTAAAAGAGAAATAGAGAAAAATAAAAATATTCTTTTTGTAAAACATCATATAAAAAATTACGGCGGAGAATTTCCAATCTGGGTTGCATCGGAAATGTTTACATTTGGAATGCTTTCTAAATTTTTTGCAAACATGACATGGCAAGACCCAAAAAGTTTATCAAACGATATTTATAAAACCAACCCAAAATATGTAAAAAGCTGGCTTCGATGCTGCACGGATTTAAGAAATATTTGCGCGCATTATGGAAGATTATATTTTAGGATTTTTTCGGCTGCGCCTTCGGGAATCAATAATTTAGAAGAAAAATCAAAAATAAAATTATGGGGAGCGATTTTGTCGCTCAAAGAACTTTATCCTTTCAAAGATAAATGGAATAAGGAAACATTAAAAAAATTAATATCGCTTGTAAACGAACATAAAAGCGATATAGATTTGGAACATATAGGATTTACTTATGATTGGGATAGAGAATTGGAAAATAATAATTTATATTAAAATTTTATTATGTGTGGATTGCTTCGCTTTCTTACGAAAGCTCGCAATGACAATAAAATTAAAACTTGCAATTACAGAAAAAATAAAGGCGGGACTATGAAGGGATTTTTTATAGTTTTTATATATTTTCATGGGAAGTTTTTATTAAAGAAAATGAATTAAAAATAATAAACGACTAATATATTTTTGGCAATTTTTTTCCGCTATTTTCCTATATTTTCCGTCTATTCGTTGGGATTATTTAAACTATTCTTTAAAAAGATTAGTTAAGTTTATTATTAATTTTTGAAGGGGATTTTTAAAAAAATTTTTTTTATTTTTTTAAAATAAAGTGTTGACATTTTTTTAACATGTTGTATAATTTGAACCATAAAAAAGTTTTTCATTTGTCGGTTTGAAATTGCGATAAATGATTTTGACTTTTGCGTTTGCTTTTATTTTAGATTAATGATAGCAATTTATTAGTTCTTTCTCTTTCATTAAATGATACGGAACTTCGGGAAAGAAGTTCTATGAATGGGCTGGAATTGGAGGAGAGACGAAAGAAGTCTCTCGGCAGGCGGAACTCGAACGGAAACTGTTTTTCATGTTGTTATCGGGTGGACGAAAGCGGTTTTGATTTGGCGATTACTTGCGCAACGAGTAATTTAAGAATTGAAACAAAACGTGGAAAAAAAATTAAATTGCCATGATTTTTAATCGGATTAGGTTTGTAAGAATCGAACGGTTTTAAATCTTCGCAACGACAATTTGGTTTTTTGGAAAAAGTTATTAGGACGCGGGAGATTGCCACGCCTTCTTACGAAGTCTCGCAATGACGATTATTAAGTCATTCCGAGCGTAGCGAAGGAATCCAGAAAGTAGATTGCTTCGGGCTTTGCCCTCGCAATGACGCGGTCGGGAGATTGTCACAATGCGGATTGGAGAGTTCGGCGATGACGAGGATGGACTAATAACAAAAAGTTGAAATTGTTTATTAAGGTTTTGATTCGGCGAAACAAAAAAAATCAAATTATAGGAGAAAAAAAATGAGAAAGATTTTTTTAACAGCTATAGCATTAGTTACTATGGCAAGCGCAAGCGTTTTTGGTATGTATGGGGTTGATACGGATTGGATATTCTTCCTCACGCACGGCAATCAGTTCAGAGCGAGATTAGACCAACTCGGCTTCACGCTCGGAAATGACACAATCAAGGGAACTTTCGGGTTC
>NZ_JBNMIZ010000049.1:0-14057 GCF_050873525.1 Brachyspira sp.
ACATTATTTGGATATTATCATTGATAAAAGCGATAATTATTTGAAAGAAATATTTTCTGATAAAGAATACGAAATTTTTTTAAAAAAGATTGAATTTATATATAAAATTGATGATATTAACGATATAGTAAAAAACTTTTCAACAGTTTATTTTAATTATATTAAAGAATTGTATCAAAAAGAACATAAAATTGATAATCCAAATATAGATAATTTTATTAATAAAAAAGGCTCTCTAAAATTAATATGGGGAGACTGCTACGATGCTTTGAAAAATATGAAAAGCGAATCTATAGATTTGATGGTAACTTCTCCTCCTTATTATAATGCAAGAAAATATTCTCAATGGAAGAATATAAACGAATATATGCAGGATATGGAAAAAATTTTAATAGAATGCTATAGAGTTCTGGATAATCATAGAGTATTTGTATTTAATGTGGGCGACATATTTGACAACGACAATTTATATACTAAATCGACTTGGGGAAAAAGACGATTGCCTTTGGGAGCGTATTTTATAAATCTTTTTGAAAAAATAGGATTTACATTTGTTGACGATATAATATGGGATAAGGGAGAAGTTCAAAGTGAAAGAAATAAAAATGGAGACAACCCATATCCTATGTATCAGTATCCTATAAATTGCTACGAGCATATTTTAATATTTCATAAACATAGATTAGATATGCATAGATATCCATGTCCAATATGCGGGACTTTAAATGTAAACGGAAATTCTTATACGGAAAAAGGACTTAAAAGTTGGGAATGCAAAAATAAAGACTGTTTTGTAAGAAGCAAGTCGAACAGAGGAAAAAGATTTAGCGCCAAAACATATATGACGCAATCGCATAAAAATAAAGATATATCGACTATAGATAAAGATTTTATATATTCTTGGCGTAGAGATATAAAAAAAATTAACCCCGTTATTAAAATTAATTCAAAAGGCGAAAATACTCTTGGGCATACAGCTCCGTTTCCAAAAGATATACCCGAATTTGCAATAAAAATGTTTAGTTATGTCGGAGATAAAGTATTAGACCCTTTTTCTGGAATAGGAACTTCTATAAAAACGGCGCATGAATTAAATAGAATAGGAATAGGAATTGAAAAAGATTTATCTATAAAACCTTATGTTATTAATTTTTTAAATAATAAATTATCAGAGTTGGAATTATGAACAATATAAATAATCAACAGGAAGAAGAGAAGAAAAAACAAGTTATAGGATTGTATGGCGAAATGCAACTTGCTATGATTTTGCACAATAAAGGCTGGCAAGTTCACAGGTCGTATATAGACGAAGGAATAGATTTTGTTATAACGAAATATTATTGTATTAAATGCAATAAATTCGTTAATCAATATATAAGATACGAAGAATATAATAAAAAGAAATGCAAATGCGTTACCAATTTATGCGAAAAATGTAAAGGAAATAATACTTTAAGAATTATTACAAAATATTTGCAAGTTAAAACTTCCGAAGGCATAAAAAGAGATAATAAAGATAACGATATAAGAAATTTTAGCTTCCATCCAAAAATAAGATATATGATGGGCAAAGAAGTTTATTATGTATGGATAGCAATATTTGTAAACGATAATTTTAATCTAAATAAAAATATTGAAAATCAAAATATAAATATTCATGATGCTATACATTATTATATTTTTAATACGGGAGATGTCGTATTATTTGACGATATAAATTTACCAACTTATCAAATAACCGATAATCAAAAAACTGAATTACCCATTGATAAATACGGGCATATATTAAAAAAGGGACGAAATTACGATTATAGTTGTTTTGATAAATTTCATAATAATTTTGACATATTGGAAAGCGTAAATTAAACGAGTAATCCAAATTTAATAAAATTTTATTTCACTCTCACTTTCCTCAATACTTATTTTATCTATTCAGTATTTGCCCAATATAAAGCGGTATTACTATTATTACCTTTATAGCGTTATCTTATTTTTTATTAAATAGTAATAATAGCTATTCCAATTTCTATAGAACAAATTTTATGCATTCAAATTCATAACCATAATCTATTAATGTCTCAAAAAATCAAATTTAATAGGAGATACAAATACAATAAAATATAACCCTATTACAATTATACTTAATAATATGATTAATACTGATTTTACCCGTTTTTCTTTCCGTAATAATTTAGATATTGTTACGGTTATTATAGCTATTAATATGATTGGAATTATTATCCAAGCCATTATTGCTCCTAGCAATACATCAATCAAAAATCTAATCGGCGGAAGTTGAGCGACAGCAAATAATGAAGACGATAATATTAAAAATGCAGAAATTATCAATCCAATTCTTAAAGCAAAATTTCTTTTCATTATTAAAACCAATTCAAAATAGAAATAAATTTTATATATTTATTATATAATATTTTTTAGTTTAATTTAAAGCCTTATTTATTAAACTATTCCAAACTATCCGAATCGACTTGAGTAGCCTGCAATCTGCTTTTTAATTTATCTATCATATCGCCTTCAACCGCTTTTTGAAATTGAATCGCCACATCTTTATTTTTTGTAAATTTTGGTATTGCGCTTGCGATTAAATCTGGAATTCTTTTATCAGCTTGAGTCATTTCGTATATATGTTCGGGAAGAGCGACAATTAAAGTTGCTCCTCTACTTTCAATCGGATTTCCTTGAGAGAGCAAAGAATAAATAGCTGCGCTTTCGGTTTCTATATAAGAAAGTATTTTATTGTAAAATATTCTTCTTTTATCGGTTGGATTTAAAGGAACATCGAGATTAGATTTATTTTCGATTTTGTTATTAATATTTAAATTATTTAAATTATTAAAATTATTTTTTTCTTCTTCAAAATTAATATCGCTTTCATTATTAATTGAAACATTTGAAGCGGATATTATATCAATCGGACGAATTAAATTATCGGTATTCAAAAGCGCCATTGCCCGCATTTCAAATATAATTCTCGGATTTGCGGCGTTTCTTATCCTCTCTTCTATTGAAAGTATATAATCCAAGATTCTTTCAATTTCTTCATCACTATAATTATTTGCAAAAACTTTCAAATCATCTCTTTCGTTTTCCGTTATTTCAAGAAGTTTTATATCGTCAATTTTGCTTTTAATCATAAGAACGATTCGCATATATTCTATTAAATTATTTATAAAAGTTCTAATATCGACTGTTTCCTCGAATAATTTTTTTATAAACAGAAAATAATTTTTTTTATCGCCCGACATCATAACATCGAAAAATTCTTTAACGAAACTAAAATTATTTCCTCCGACAACTGCCACCACATCGGCTGCGCTTATAAATTTTTTGTCGGTAGTATATGCAATCATTTTTTCCAAAATAGTTTCGCTGTCTCTAACCGAACCCCGAGCCTGTTTTGAAATTAAAAATATCGCTTCGTCTTCGTAGGCTATATTTTCTTTACTCAATATTACTTTAAGAATTTTTTCCAAATCTTCAATATTCAAAGATTTAAAAGTATATTGCTGGCATCTGCTTCTTATAGTTGGCAAAACTCTTTCCGCTTCGGTTGTCGCGAGTATAAAAACTACATGAGGAGGAGGCTCTTCCAAAGTTTTTAATAAAGCGTTAAAAGCTTCGTTAGTTATTTGATGAACTTCGTCTATAATATATATTTTATATTTTCCCGAAACTGGAGATATTCTCACATTTTCGATTATCGTTCTTATATTTTCTATTCCCCTGTTGCTTGCGCCGTCTATTTCTATAACATCGAGAGGCGTTCCGTTTTCTATTTGGACGCAGGAAGGACATTCTCCGCAGGGTTTATCGGTTGGACCGTTTACGCAATTTAAAGCCTTCGCTATAATTCTTGCAAGAGATGTTTTTCCAACTCCATGCGGACCAGAAAATAAATAAGCATGCGCTATCTTTTTTTGAGCTATGCTTTTTGAGATTGTTTTTGTTATATGTTCCTGTCCTATAACCTCTTCAAAAGTTTGAGGGCGATATTTTCTAGCTATTACTTTATAATTTTTTTCCATAATGTTATTATATCAAAATACTTTTATTTGTCAAAAAATTCCACCCTCATCCAAACTTTCCAACTCTTCAAAAATCTCCACAACCTCAACGCTAATCTGAATAACTCTCGGAATTAAATCGAACAAATATTCTCTAATCTTTTTATAATCGTAATTCGTAAAATCGTTTTCTATTAAAGTTTTATGATGCGTTTCTTTATCGGGATTCAATTTTTTAGGTTTATAATAATCTATAATCCAATCGAGCGCGCTTCTCGTCCCGATTTTATAATCAAAAGCCTTTTTCGGAATATTTGAAATTCTATTTTTTGAATCGAATATTATAATTCCTTTATCTTTTTTTATTTGTAAAAAATCGAAGAATCTATTTTTATTAGGATTTTCTATTCCGCTCGGCATATAATCCAAATCTTTTTCAATTTTCAAATTAATTTCGTCATTGCAAACTTTTTTCACATTGTCATTGCGAGCCATTTCTGTATCGTCATTGCGAGCCATTTCTGTATCGTCATTGCGAGCCTCGATAGAGGCGTGGCAATCCACTTTATTTAGATTACTTCGGCTATCGCCTCGTAATGACGAAGTAATTATTTCATTGTGGCAATCCGTATTATCAAATTCCGTTTGCAATTTTATCAATCTTTTTCCAAGTTCTACAAATCTATCAAAAACATTTTTAGAATAAAACGGAATTCTCGGATAATCGGTTTTCAAATTCTCTTCGTATTTTTTCTGATATTTCGGAGACGACAAAACCGCATGACAATATGCAAAAATATTTTCATGCGTTGCGCTCTCTTTGTATTTCTTCTTAAATTCTTTCAAAGCATAATCGGTAATATTTATTTTCTTTTCTCCGTTTTCGTAAATATATAAAGGAGCGTTTATACTTGAAAGTGTAGCATGCAAATCTGATAATTTATTTGTAGCTAAAATATCAAATTTATAGCTATCTTTAGTTGTAAAAGTTAAACAAATATTTTCTGAATTTTCATTTGGAAATAAAAATTTATTAAATGAAAGTCTATCGCAAAGTTGATTATTAAAATACAAATATTGATATGCAAACGGACGATATAAACATTTCACTATTGATTTTTTATTGAATTTTATATCTTTATTCGATATTAATTGATTTTTTAAATGTTCGCTCCATTTTATAGAATAATCCAAATTATCGTTCATATCTTCATCGTTTAGTTTTTTATCCGCCCATTTTTTTCTTTCGTTATCATAAACTTTCAAAAAATATTTTATCTTTTTTGTGAGCTGTTCTTTATCAAAATCATAAGCCCAATCGTCTCTATTTGTCGAAACGCCCAAAGTGAATAATTTAAAAATCGCTTTCTGTTCGATTGCTTTTCCGACTTTTTGATTCTTTACATTTTTATCAATCAAAGCTATATGCTCGTAAAAATCGTTATCCGTTTGATTAAGCCACTGCCCGTTTTTATCGGGAATTATATCCTCAAAATTGAATTCGGTTATTTTTTTCGGTTTGCCGTTATGCTGAAGCGCCATTAATTTTTTATCGCCGCTCAAATAGTCGCCGATATTATAATATTTTATATCCGCTTTTTTCTTATATAAAGGATTTTCATTTTGCAATTGCACACAAGTGGCTTCCCGCAGGGACGCAGAAGCGGAAGCCACCTTGTTATTATTCTTGGCATCTCTTGAACCTTGATAACAAGGGGTTTTAACCCCTTGTGCATTAACCCTTTGTGCATTATTACCTTTTTTAATCAAAAACATTATCGCCACGCCCGTTTGAATATTAAAAACATTTCCGCCTTCGATTTTATTTCGCTTTCTCGCGTTGCCTTTCAAATCGACAATATAAATATAATCGAATTCTTTTTGAACGCTCTTTCTAAATCCGTCATCCTGCCTCGAATCCAAATAGGCGTTGTTCGTTATAAAAGCTATTATTCCGTCATCCTCGCTCTTTATTCTGTCGGTTGCCCATCTGATAAATCTTTTATACATGTCGTATTGTTTAGTTTTCTGCGCTTTGCTTTCGTTTATATAAGTTTCTTTTATTCGTTTATCCAAATCGACATAAACTTTATTTTTATTATTATCGTTTTCGCTTTTCTGATTCGCGTTATAAGGCGGATTTCCGATTATCAAATTTATTTTCTTTTTATATTGTCTAACCGCTCTCTCGACATTTTCTTTATTGAATTCTTCCATTCCAAAAAAAGAGGTTTTTTCCGATTTTATTTGAAATTCCAAAGTGTCCAAAAAGCACATATTCTCAAATATTTCGTAGTTATTCGTTCTCTCAAAATAGGCGTTTTCAATATTTAGATTTGAAATATAATATGGCATTATATCGATTTCGTTTGAAAATAATTCGTTTTTATATTTTTCTTTCAAATTATTTTTATTTATTCTATTAATAATTTCTGCCATAAATATTCCCGTTCCCGAGCAAGGGTCCAGAATATTTACATCTTTACTCGATAATTTTTTGTCAAAATGTCTATATAAAAGTTCCTCTGAAGCGTCAACCATAAATTTAACTATTTCAATCGGAGTATATTCTATTCCCTGAACATCCGCTTTTTTGGAATTGAGCGCTTTATAAAAGTCGGAGTAAAAAGTTTTTAAAATATCCTGTTTGTCTTTTTTATCCATATTTGCAATATAAGAATTTAAAACCTGCATATAAGATTCTATTTTTTGGCTAATCTCCGCGCTCTTTTGATTAATATTCTCCAAAATATCTTCTATTGATTTTGATATAATATTATTTCTATGGAAATTCTGATTGTGAAAAAGCATAACGAAAATATCTCTCGTGAGCATATGCTGAATTATCATTTCAATTGCAATCTCTTCGGTTATATTATTGTCTATACTTCTTTTGCACATTTTTTTAAAATCTTTCAAATTTTTTTCAAATTCTTTATTTATCCGTTTCTCTTTTGCAAAAAATCCTCTCAAATCTTCGGCAAGTTCTGGAAGTATTCTTTTCAAATTATCGAAAGCGTCTTGAAATTTCTTATATTCGCCTATTTTAAAATTTACAAAATTAGTCAAAACTTTATCGAGCTTATCTCCGTCCGACATTTTTATTTTAATTATTCTTTTTCCGTTCTGATATAAAACGAGTTCTTTAGAATTTTCAAAAATAGTATTATTCAAATTATAATTTTTATCGATTTTATTTTTAATCTCTTTTTCCAAATCGTCTTTTTCGTCTTTGTTTTCCACCCATCCCAAATCCATATTTCCTTTTTTAAGTCTGCCGTCATAATATATATTTTTATCTCCAACATGTTCTATAGGTTCTCTTTCGATTTTTATATTTAACGGATTGGTATAATTTTTTAAGAGTTCGTAGAAAAATTCTCTTATATTCTGTTCGTTATTCATTCCGCTTTTTTTAGCGTCTTCGATTTTATTATAATATTCTTCTATTTGATGCGTAGACATAATAATATCCTTTTTAACATAATTTATATTCTATCAAAACGAAATCTATTTGTCAATTTAATAAATAATAATTGAAAAATATCGTTATATATTATAAAATACATAAAAATTATTTTTGTTTTAATATTTAAAATGATTTTAAAATCTATTTTAAAACGGGGGAATAAATGAAACATACTTTAGGCGGAAGTTATAATCCTAAAAATATTGAAGAAAAATTATACTGCTTTTGGAAAGAGAGCGGATTTTTTCATGCCGAAATTGATAAAAATAAAGAACCTTATTCTATAATTATTCCTCCTCCGAATGTCACGGGCGTTTTGCATATGGGACATGGATTAAACAATACTTTGCAGGATATATTGATTCGATTTCATAGAATGTCGGGAAAATGCGTTTTATGGATGCCTGGAACGGACCATGCGGGAATTGCCACACAAAATGTAGTGGAAAGAAGATTAAAAAAAGAAGGCAAAAATAAATATGATTTGGGAAGAGAGGATTTCGTCCAATTAACTTGGGAAGTTGCAAACGAACATCATTCAATAATAATTAAACAACTTGAAAAAATAGGTTGTTCATGCGACTGGGAAAGAGAAAGATTTACGCTTGACGAAGGATTGAGTAACGCGGTTAGAGAAGTTTTTGTCGAACTTTATAATCAAGGCTTAATATACAGAGGAAAATATTTGATAAATTATTGTCCGAGTTGCGGAACGGCGCTTGCAAACGATGAAGTTGACCATGAAGAAATTTCTGGAGCTTTGTATCATGTCAAATATAAAATAGAAGGAAAAGAAGAATATATCGAAGTCGCCACAACTCGCCCCGAAACTATACTTGCCGATGTTGCGATTGCGGTTCATCCCGAAGACGAAAGATATTCTAATCTGGACGAAAATACGATTTTAATACTTCCAATAGTCGGCAGAAAATTAAAACTAATAAAAGACGCTTATGTCGATAAAGATTTTGGAACGGGCGCTTTGAAAATAACTCCCGCTCATGACCCGAACGACTTTGCGATAGCGCAGAGGCATAATTTGGAAATAATAAATATATTAAACCCCGATGGCACATTTAACGAAAATACTCCGAAAAATTATCAAGGAAAAACCGTAAAAGAAGCGAGAGATTTTATAATAAAAGAATTGGAAAGTTTGGGCGCTTTTTTAGGAAAAGAAAATATAAAGCATCAAGTTGGACATTGTTATAGATGCCATAATCCTGTAGAGCCTTATTACAGCGACCAGTGGTTTGTAAAAATGAAACCTTTAGCCGAAGAAGCTTACAGAGTTGTTAATAACGGACAAATAAAAATTTATCCCGAAAGATGGATTAACACTTATAACCATTGGATGAACGATATAAGAGACTGGTGCATAAGCAGGCAGTTATGGTGGGGACATAGAATTCCCGTTTGGTATTGCGGCGACTGCGGAGAGATGATTGTATCGAAAACGGATATTAAAGAATGTCCTAAATGCCATAGTAAAAATATTAAACAGGACGAAGATGTTTTGGATACTTGGTTTTCTTCTTGGTTATGGGCTTTTTCCACTTTCGGATGGCCAGAAGATAACGAAGATTTAAAATATTTTTATCCGACTTCCACTTTGGTTACGGGATACGATATATTATTTTTCTGGGTTGCAAGAATGATAATGGCGGGAACTCATTTTATGAAAGATATTCCTTTTAAAGATATTTATCTTAACGGTTTGATTAGAGATAAAATCGGAAGGAAGATGTCGAAAAGTCTTGGAAACGGAATCGACCCGATTGAAATAATTGACGAACATGGAGCTGACGCTTTTAGATTTACTTTGTCTTTTATAACTTCTTTGGGCGGACAGGATATTTGGCTCGATAAAGAACTTTTCAAAATGGGCGGAAAATTTGCAAATAAAATATATAACAGCGCAAAATATATATTTGGAAATATCGAAGACGGAGAGACGATAAAAAATATTGACGAATTCAAACTTGAAAATAAAGACAAATGGATTTTATCGAGACTTCAAAAAGCGATTGAATCAACAGATAAAAAATTAAAAGAATATAGATTTGACGAAGCCTCTCAAACGGTTTATAAATTCTATTGGAACGAATTTTGCGACTGGTATATTGAAATAAGCAAATTCGATTTGAAAGATAATTCAAAAAGAGAAAAAACTTTATCATTGCTTTTGTATATTTTGGAAGAATCTATGGCAATGATTCATCCTTTCATGCCTTTCTTAACCGAAGAGATTTATTTTAATTTGCCAAAAAGAAATATCGAATCAAAATCTATAATGATAAGAGAATATCCGAAAGCGAAAAGCGAATATATATTCGAAGATATAGAAAAAGAATTCGATTTGATAAAAGATATAGTTTCGGCAATAAGAAATTCACGCTCTCTATTCAATTTGCCTCCGAATAAAAAACTCGAAGTGATATTAAGATATACAAACGATTATTTCAAAACGGTAAGCGAAAATTATAAAGATATAATCGCTTATCTTTCTTTGACGCAGTCGCTTGATATAGTTTCGGCAAAAGAACATGAAAGGAATAAAGGAAGTTTCGTTAAAGTATTCGAAGGCGGAGAGATTAATGTTAATTTGGTTGGAATAATAGATTTTGAAGCGGAAAAAAGGCGGCTTGAAAAAGAAGCGTCAACTTATAAAAAAGATTTGGAAGCGGTTAATAAAAAACTTTCAAACGAAAATTTTATTAATAAGGCAAAACAAGAAGCGATTGAAACTGAAAAACGAAAGCAAAAAGAATTTGAAGATAAATTAAAAGGCATAAACGAAGTGTTATCTTCTTTTTGATTTAATGATTTTAATAAAAATATATATTGGATGTAAAAATAATGACATACGCGGTTAAACAAGATTTATTAAATAATATTGAAATTGATTATAATACAAAAGAACAACATATATTTTTTTCAAATGAAAATATAAAGCTTTATAACGCTTCCTGCCTCGATAAAAATATTTTAAATAAAGAAAGCGTAGATTTAATAATAACTTCGCCTCCGTATAATGTGGGAATAAATTATAATTCAAATGAAGATTCAAACGAATACGATGAATATTTAAAATTTAGTAAAGAATGGATGAGTAATTGTTATATTTGGGCAAAAGATACGGCGAGATTTTGTTTAAATATTCCGCTTGATAAAAATAAAGGAGGACAGCAAAGCGTAGGAGCAGATTTAATATCAATAGCAAAAGATATAGGATGGAAATATCATAGTTCTATCGTTTGGAACGAAGGCAATATTTCTCGAAGGACGGCTTGGGGAAGTTGGTTAAGCGCGTCAGCTCCTTATGTTATCGCTCCCGTTGAGCTTATAGTGGTTTTATATAAAAACGAATGGAAAAAGAAAATAAAAGGAGAAAGCGATATTATAAAAGAAGAATTTATGGCTTGGACGAACGGATTATGGAGTTTCAACGGAGAATCAAAAAAACGAATAGGACATCCCGCTCCTTTTCCAAGAGAACTTCCAAAACGATGCATTAAACTTTTTTCATTTGTCGGCGATACTATATGCGACCCGTTTAGCGGAAGCGGAACTACTATGATAGAGGCTTATTTAAATAATAGAAATTTTATTGGAATAGAATTGGATAAAGAATATTGCAGTCTTTCCAAAGATAGATTTTATCAAACGATAGAAAAAGAGAACGGAGGAATTTTAATGGGCAAATACAGTCAAATAGATTTGATTATGGAATTTTTTAAGAAAAATCCAAATAGAGATATACCGCATCCTGAAGTCGTAGATTGGGTAGTGAAAGAATGGGAAAAAAGAACGGGCGAAGTTTTTAGAGACCCCGACAGAGGAATTAGAAAATTGCATGAAAAAGGCTATTTGAAAAATATTTCTAAAGGAGTTTATAGATACGACCCCGATTTTGTTGCCTTAAGAGACGATTTGGAAGATTTTACTCCTCAACTTAAAAAACAAATTTTAGAACGGGACAATTATAAATGCGTAATTTGCGGAATGGGCAAAAAAGAAGGAGTTGATTTGCATGTCGACCATATAAAACCAAAATCTTTAGGAGGAAAAGCAACTTTAGAAAACGGACAGACGCTTTGCTCAAAACATAATTTTTTGAAAAAGAATTTAAAACAAACCGAAACGGGCAAGAAAATGTTTATACAAATGCTGGAAATTGCAAAAAAATCCAACGAAAAAGATTTAATTAAATTTTTGGAAGAAGTTTTGAGCGTTTATGAAAAATATAATATTAACGGGCATATCGTTTGGAAAAAAGATAAATAATTTTTTATAATCAAATTAATAACAAAAGGAGAATAAAATGGACAGCGATGGAGTTTATAGAAGAGTAAATATTGATAAAGTTGTCGGACAGATATTAAAAAATAATCCTAATTTAACCGAAAACGAATCTCGGGAAGTTGCTTTAATTATGATAAAAGAACTTAATAAAAAACTTTCTTCTGCGGTTGCCGATTTTGAAAGAGGCGAAGGCGATTTTATGTCTTGTTATTTTGAAGCGATAGAAAAACTTTAAAAAATTATATAATTACACAAATAGAACTGTATCGACCAAATGAATTAATATAAATAAAAAGGGAGCGCTTATCTCTAAACTCTCCCTATAAACCTTAATTTTAAGAAATTTTATTTATCATCGCTATGGATATATAGAATATAAGGCTGCGCGCCGCCTATTACTTCCGAAACTATTCTCTGCCCCTTATCGTTTCGTCCAAATGTAACAGTAGTATATTGTCCGCATCCTGCTCCGCAATAATAACTCCAAGTATTATCTCCCAAATATGAGTCTGGAGCTAAAACATCCGTTGCGTCACTCATACGATTTGCCGTCACCGTTAATTCTGCCGAAAGATGATATTGACCAGAACCTTGGACCCATTCATATGTTCCCCACCATGATTCAGGTATATAAGTTCCATCTTTACTAATTTCTTCTTCGGCTTTTTTATCGGTTAAAGAGTATGTAATATCCGCTCCGTAATTGCTAAACTTTATTCTTAAATAACCGTCCTCTGTAAAAGTAACCGTTGCAGTATTTCTGTTATTGCTTTTATATCGAGTCGCTTCCAAATTATAAACCGCTCCTGTTCCGTTCGCGTTATCATAAAATTTGCCTTCGTCTTCCACAACCACGCCGTTCTCGTCTTTAGTTACAACTCTTACATAAGGTTTTGAATTTTCATCGACTCTTACATCTGCATAAAAATACATTTTCTTTGTCGTATCGTATATGGAATAATAAGCGCCAGATTTAAACGATAAATCTTTAAATTGGATTAAACCTTGATTTGTATCAATGGTTAATTTATTATCCGTATTATCTTCAGGAAATTCGGGTGGAGGCGTTGGTCCCGCTTCCGTCACAGCCATGTTTTCAACATCGGTAGGACTAGAACAAGCTACCGAAACTATAACCGTTATAATAGCAAGCGCTATTAAGCATAATATTTGTTTTTTCATAATCATATTTTTACTCCTTGATTTTAGATTATAAATATATTATAGTAAATTTTATATTGATTGTCAAGTCTTTAATTAAAAAAATCAAAAAGACACCGCTTAAAAAACGATGCCTTTTATATTTTAAAATTGATTCTATTCTACCTTAGAAAAACTCCAAGATGATATATCCCAAATATTATTGCGATAATAATAAAACGAACCCGTAGCGCTTGACGAATTATTAAATGTAATAGTTCCAACCTTTCTTTCTCCTCCCTGCATAGCATACATTTTTACCGCATAAGGATAATCAAAATCATTGTCAATTTTTCCAGTATAACTATAATGATAATTATGGTTATTGCCTAAAGGACAATTAAGAGTTATATTGCCCTTACTATCAATTTCAATAACATGATTTCCGCTTTTCCAAGTTCCTTCAAGTTCGGATTTAGAATCTATTATTTCCGTTGTTAATGAATAAGTAATATCCAATCCATAATTGCTAAATCTTATTACTAAATAGCCGTCTTCGGTAAAAGTAACTTCCGCCGTGATTCTGTTATTGCTTTGGTATCGAATTCCTTCCAAATTATAAACCGCTCCTTTTCCGTTCGCATAATCGTAAAATTTACCTTCGTCCTCTATAATCTCTCCATCTTCGCTCTTAGTTATCGCGCTTACATAAGGTTTTGAGTCGCTATCTACTTTTACATCGGCATAATAATATATCTTTCTCGTATAGTTGCCGTTCATATAATAAGCCCCAGACCTAAATGATAAACCGTTGAATTGAATTAACCCTTGATTTGTATCAATAGTTAATTTTCCGATTGGATTATTGGAAGGGAATTCTGGCGCAGGCGTTTGTCCCGCTTCCGTCACAGACATATAATTTCCAGTATCGGTAGGTTTTTTCTTACAAGCTACCGAAACCATAACCGTTATAATAGCGAGCGCTATTAACCATAAGATTTGTTTTTTAGTAATCATAATTTACTCCTTAAAAAATTTAATTACAAATATATTATAGTAAATTTTATATTGATTGTCAAGTCTTTAATTAAAAAAATTTTTAAAAAATAAAAAAAAAT
>NZ_JBNMIZ010000050.1:0-14055 GCF_050873525.1 Brachyspira sp.
AAAATAATAAAATAAATAAAATAAACGCTTTTTAGGAGGCAATATGTCGATTCTATATTTGACTAACAAATATTATAAACTTGAAAAAAAATATAATACGATTATTATAAAAGACAAATACGAAAATGCAAAATCGTTCCCAATAGAAAAGATAGACAGAATAGTAATATACGGTAAAAAATCCATAAGTTCACAAATAATATGCGAATTTCTTAAAAGAGATATATCTTTATTATGGTTTTCTAAATATGGAAAATTTTTAGGAATGCTGGATACAAAAAAGCGTATAAATCCAATAATACATAAAAGACAATTCTTATTAAGCGAAAATAAAGATTTTAGTTTGAATATATCGAAAATATTTATTATTTCTAAAATAAAAAACTGCCGTATTCTGCTTTATAAATATAATAAAAAATATAATATAGATTTTGTATCTAAAACTATTTACAAATTGAAAGAATATATTAAAAAAATTGAATCTTCTTCCAATAAAACGGAAATTTTCGGCTATGAAGGAAATTGCGCAAAATTATATTTTAAAAGTTTAAATTATTTTTTGCCCGAAGAATTTCATTTTGAAAGTAGAACTAAAAGACCTCCTAAAGACGCGTTTAACTCTCTAATAAGTTTTGGATATACTATATTATTTTATGAAATATATACCGCTATAGAATATGTGGGACTTAATCCTTATATAAGTTTTATGCATAAACCGAGAAAAAATTATCCTTCTTTGGCGAGCGATTTAATAGAAGAATTAAGAAGCCCTATAATAGACAGTATAATAGTAAGTTCTTTAAGAAACAAATTATTTACTATAAATGATTTTGATTATTTAGACAAAAACGGAGCGGTTTATTTAAAAAATAAATCCTCAAAAAAACTTATAAATATTTTTGAAAATAAAATAAATAAAACGCATAAATATCATGTTTTTGATAAAACTTTTAGAGAATCTTTATTATTTCAAGCGCGGACGCTACTTAACGCTATTAAAGAAAAAAATTACGAATTATATAAACCTTTAAGTATAAGATAAACTAAAAATTAATTTGAGCGAGGCAATTTATATTATTATGAAAAGAGATTATACTACTTTAATTATATACGACATATCGGACGATAAAATTAGAAATAAAATATTTAATATCCTATCGGGCTACGGAAATAATATACAAAAATCTTCATTTGAATGCTTATTAAATAAAAGATTGTATAAAAAATTACTTTCCGATTTGTCAAAAATATGTCTGCCAGAATCGGATTCTATAAAAATATATAGATTATATAAATTTAAAATTTTCAATATTGGAAAATCTATAAATATTGATAAGAAACATTATATAATTTTATAAATAATACTAAAAAATTTGCAAAAATTTTGAAATATGTTATTATATAATCGATAAGTTCTTTGACATAAGAATTTTTCGCATAAGAACTTAAATTTATGAATATTTGCTTAAAATTATTTTATAATTGCATAGCTGGGCGAAAGTAAATATTTTTTATATTTATTATGAAAATATTTGCCTAATTTGGCGATTTTTAATTCGTTAAACCTATCTATGATATTAAAAAATGATACTAAAGTAAATATAATTGACAAAATCGTTTAAATTGAAATACGGAATATATAGACTAATTCCCCGTAAGGGGACGAAACTTTTCCATTACAGGAATAGAGCAACTAATTTGGACATCGCAATATATAGACTAATTCCCCGTAAGGGGACGAAACTTTTTGGGAATTTGTTATGGAATGGGTGTTAATCATTTGGCAGAATATATAGACTAATTCCCCGTAAGGGGACGAAACCTGATGTAGTATTTGGCGGGGTATGGGAGAAGGTGCAGACGAATATATAGACTAATTCCCCGTAAGGGGACGAAACTAAAAAAATCTACTACTGAACAAAATAAACCAGTTAGTAGAAATATATAGACTAATTCCCCGTAAGGGGACGAAACTATCGGACGAAGAGAAGAAAAACGAGGCTTTACTTGAAGAATATATAGACTAATTCCCCGTAAGGGGACGAAACATATAATTATAGATTCATTTGGAGAAGCATATCGAAGAAATATATAGACTAATTCCCCGTAAGGGGACGAAACTTACTTTACGTCCGCCCGAAATAGCAATCGTTTCAGGAATATATAGACTAATTCCCCGTAAGGGGACGAAACTTTCTGTTAATAATTCTATTTTCAAATCATTTTTTACATAATATATAGACTAATTCCCCGTAAGGGGACGAAACCTACAAATAAAGTATTCGTATCTATGAATTTAGTTTCAAATATATAGACTAATTCCCCGTAAGGGGACGAAACATTAAAGAATCTATTTCACTTTGAGGTAAAAATTCCATAATATATAGACTAATTCCCCGTAAGGGGACGAAACTTACCCTGTTGAAAACGGAGTAGATTATACAGTTGCACATATATAGACTAATTCCCCGTAAGGGGACGAAAACGATGATATGTTAGTATTTTTCGATTGCGGTGTAACGGATAATATATAGACTAATTCCCCGTAAGGGGACGAAAACTAGCCTTTTTCTCTTAACTTTATCGTGCAGTAAAAACCAAATATATAGACTAATTCCTCGTAAGGGGCAAAAAATTAAAGAGGCTGTCTTTTGGCAGTCTCTTTTTTAATTTTTAGTATAACAATGGTATAGATTAATAATTATTTAGATAAATATAATTTGTAGTGGTTATTTCAACTTTGAAAAGTAAAAAAATAAATATGTATCTCTATAATTTATTTTTCCAATATATAAATTATATTATACTATTAATTGATTTTGAACTTTTATTTTTACTTTCTGGATATCAGCATTTGTATATATTATTTTACTTTTTATTTTTACTTGTCTTTCTTTCCAATCAATAGAATGAAGATAAGCAAAATCTAAACTGTCATTTGGAACTATAAAGCACTTTCCACTATGAGCATTAAAATACTTTGATGAAACAACAAGCCACTTATCAATATTATAAAATTCAGGTATATTATGATTAAAATAAATAATATCAAAAAAGCTAGGACAGTTTTTATTAAATCCAATGGTATTATTTCCAATAATTTGATTTACAAAACTTTTAATTATTGAATTATATTCAAAATCTGATAACCAATTTGAAGCTGGTTTTGTAAAGTCTTTTTTATATATTAGTTGAAGTTGGTCTATTGTCATTATATCAAATCTACCACTAACTTTTATATTTTGGTGTGATAAATAAGAAATTTTTGCTTTTGTTGTAAAAGCAAAACCTAAAATATAATCATTGCCATCATATACGACTAAATATGGTCTTTTATTTCCTTGTTCATGCCCTTTAGAATATATATTTTGTGCTTCTATTATACCTTTTTTAGCATATTAACTCCTTTATAGTATTTTTATCAATTATTATTATATAGTTAAAAAATCACAATTTATATATAATTTTTTCAAAACAATTAATTATTCGTATTAGTATAAACAGTCCAATTTCCGTCAGGGAGTTGATAATAAGTGTTATTTATAAGTCTTTGAATATTTCTTCTGTATAAAGCCGTTTCCACTTCTTTAATATTCGCCATAGTCAGTTTTGGGTCTGAAAGAATCAAATATTCCGCTATAGTTCTTCTATCGGTATTTTCTTTTTCCATTATTTCTTTTATATATTTTATTCTCTCTTCGCCAAATTGATTTTTCGGATTCGATATTTCAAAAGCGATGTAGGAAAGATAGCCTTTATTGTTTTCGCCTAAATAAGAATTAGTTTTATATAAATTAATTTCATCCTGATTAAACATACTTCTTATTAAAGCCTCTTTATAATCGGAAGCTATTTCCTCCGAAACATTTGTGCTTACCATAATAAGACTTAAATCTTTTTCGCTCGATAAAGTCGATATTTGATAAGCGCTTTCGTCTATCTGTCTGTATCTTCCCAAAACCTGCGCCTCGATTAAAGTTTTTCCTCCCAAAACTCTCATTTCGGGTTCTCTAACCAATATAAGTTTTGAACAACTTGCGCTTAAAATACTAATAAATATAAAAACGATTATAATATTCAATTTCATTTTAATAAATCTCCGTAAACTAAAAATTAATTATTTCCTTCCAAATACGATATTACATCCGAAAATGGCATCGGCTCTAATCCGAATTTATCTCCCTCGAACGCTATCAACTGTTGTTTTTGCTGGCTTACTTTATCCAAATTTTGGTCCCTAAAATAAAAAGTCGTAAACACTTTATTTGCCGAAATGCTCACTTCAACCGCGTTGGCGTCATATCCGAATTGAACTATATTTTCAACCGTAGATATTCCAGGGTTAATCGGTCTTATCATTTCTATCAAAAATTTTGAAAATTCCGTAGACATTTTGCTTATTCCCACAAAGAAAGTCGCGGGTTTTATACTGCTTAAAGGACTTATTCCAATTCCAGAAATATCTCCCGTCAAATTAACGAGCAGTTTTTCATCGTCTATTCTGCTTCTATTTTCGGGCGAAAGCAAATATTTAAAATTAATATCGCTTGCCAAAATTCGCATATCGTATTTTATACTGCTTGCGTTGAAACTTCCCAAATCCAAATTGAGCCAAGGCAAATGTATAGCGCCTCTTCTCGGAGCCGTTCCGTTCGATATTGACTGCAAAAATAAATCGTTGTCAAATTTTTCGCCGCCTATATATAAAGAAGATTTTAAATCTTGAATCGTAATTCCATGTCCTTGAACTTTAACCGCCGAAGAAAAATCCGTTATTCTTATACTGTCGTCTATGAAAGGAGCTATTTTCAAATAAACTCTAATCTGTTCAAAAAATAAATTCGGAACTTCGCTGACAAGCGGAGTATATCTTGCGGCTGTGGATATGACTTGATTTTGAGTCGGAGTCAAATCAAAATTGTAATTTATATCCGATTTTAAGCCTCGCAATACGATTGACATTTTATCCGCAGAATCCATATTTACAAAAAAACCGTCCGCTATCAAATCTCCGTTTGCAATATTATTTTTCAAATTTCCGATTAAACTTAATAATCCTCCAATTTCCATTCCAAAAGGAAGATATAAATTTTCTGTGTCGAGTCCTATTTCATAATTCAAATCCGCATTTTTTATAACGGGAGTAAAATATCCGTCAACGCTAACTTTCAAATTATTAGTCGGACTTTCCAAATTAAATTTTCTTATATTGGCATGCAGATTTTCCCCAAAGTTTACATCTGCATCCGCCTGCAAAAAAATATCTTGAAGTTTATATTGTTCTTCGGTTGCATAAAAAGTGCTGTAATTCGTAAAACTTGCAAAAGTATCATCCAAAGACAAATTATAACCCAGTGCGCTCGTCATCCGAACATCATCATCAAATGGCATATTGTCAAGCAGCTCGGAAAATTTCGGAGAAAGCCATCGTTTCATCGAATAAGGCGCTATTCTTAAAGTATGAATATTTACGAAACCTTTTTTAAGTCCCATTCCTTCCAAATCTAGATATGATTTAAAATTCAAAAAATTATCCAAATCCAAATTAAGTTCGGAGACTTTAATAGTTTGCGAAAGTAAATCGGCGTTGGCAAGCAGTTTTAATTTTGCCTTTGCGGTAGACGAAACTTCTCCCGATAAATTATAAGAAAAATTATTGACAATTCCGTTTAAAGTGGCGTCTATATCGTTTATCAAATCTCCGAAAACATTTAAATCGGCATTCAAAGAACCTCTTGCAATTCCTCCGCTTAAATTTGCAATCGGCAAAGATTTTATATTTATATTCAAATCTGTAGGTTCGTCAAATTTTACCTCTCCTTTTGCGACAATATCGGAGTTAATATATTTAGTCGAAATATTATCAACATAAACGACTGTGTCCGATTTTTTTTCGGGGTTGCTTATTGCGGGAGCTACTGCCAAAAGTCCGTTTAATGAAGATACTGCTCTTAAAGACAAATCCGTTTTATTTATCATATATTTATTTAAAGCAAAAACTCTGTCGATAGTCGTATTATGATTAATTTTTATATCGTCTCTCGAAGCGCTGTTTTTATTATAATCATAATTTATTTTTGTGAGAGAATTTAAATTATTTACCGCTATTAAATTCGGCATAGACAAATTTATTTTTTCCAAAGACAAATCTAGATTATTATTTATGCTATTAATCGTTCCAGCAGTTTTTTCGGCATTCGCATTGATTAAACCGCTCATATTCAAGCCCAAAGAAGGCAAAAATATTGAAGTTAAACTATTAACTTTTTGCAAATCTATTTTAGCGTAGAAAGTGTCTAAATTGATTCCAATATTTTCTGAAAATATTTCCGTTGCCGATACGATGATTTTTAATATTTCGTCATTTAAAAGTTCCGAAGAAATATTATCGACATAGACGCTTTGATTTGTTATATTATATCTCGTTTGCAAATTGAAAGACGCCTGCATATCTTCTTTTTTAATTCCGTTATATTTAAAATCGGGCTTATCTATTTCAAAATCGAATTTTACCAAAATCTCGTTTTCGTTATTAGAATTGTCAATATTTAAATTGAATAGAGGATTATCTTTAAATGAAGTTTTTCTGTCGTTATAAGTCAAACTGTCGCTTATGAAACTTTTTATATCAATATCTTTCAATATTTCGGGCGCATAAACGCTAATCGCTTTTGACAGCGGAAATCTTTTTGTGTGAATATCCAAATGTAAATTGAAATTGCTTAAACTTGCTATAATTCCGTTATTCGTTTGATTTGTTATGTGAGATAAACTATCCGCTTTGAACGATAAATTATTGATTCTTATATTTTCAATATTCGCTTTAAATTTTAGAAAATCCAATTTATGAAAATCGAAAGGCGCTTTATTCGTGTCTTTAATTTTTGGTTCGGACGGCGGCAAATCTGGCAAATTCCAATTTCCGCTTTCATCCGTAAACATATTGATATATAAATTGTCAATTGAAAATTCTTTAATATTTAATTTGAGTAAAAATAAAGAAAATAGCGAAAATCTTAATCTCAAATTATCCATAGAAATATTTTGCGCTTCGTTAAAATTTGTAGAATTATAAAGAATAGCCTCGTTTATTTGTATATTTGGAAATAGTATTGAATATTTAAAATCGCCAATTTCCAATTTTCTATTCATTGAAGAATAAACTATATTTTCAATTAAATTTTTTACTCTTTCGTTATTAAAATAAATTCTCGCTCCGACAATCGCAAATATCAAAACGATTAAAATAATCAAAGGAATATATCTTTTTTTGAATTTCCTTTTTGGTTTCTGCTCGGCTATATTTTCAATATTCGTTTCCGAAGCGGAATCGGTTTCTATTTTATTTTTCTTCTTAAAAAAATCTTTCAGTTTCATGGTTTATATAATATATTCTTTATAAATAAAATGAAATAGCAATTTTTAATTTTCATATTCATAATAATAATAAGTTTCGTTATCGTTATCTTCATAATAGTAATAATAATCTGAGTTATAATCTTCTTCTTTCAAAATTATAATATCGTTCGTATTATTAAAATTGCTTTCCAAATTTTCTTCCTCATTATCGTAATAGTAATAATAATATTCGTCCGTATTTTTATTGCTTTTCGGCAAATCGTCATAATATCCGTAATTATAATCCATGCTCATTTCGTTCGATACGCTTAAATTGAATTCGTAATTTCTCGCTTTTGAAATTCCTTTTTTCCAAGCTTCTTTTGTAGAATCTCTTTCAAAGATTAAATAATATTTTCCCTGCGATAAACTAAATATATGCTCATCATCCGTTTGCGGCATCGTGATAATTTTTCCTAATGTATCGTTTGAGAAACTTATATTAATCGCTTGAGAATCGATTAAAAAATATTGAAATTTTACGCTCGATTTAATCGGAATATTAAAAGTAAAATAATCTCTGTCAAAAGAATAATCTATCGCTCCTTTATAAGTTTTTCCAAATTCTATAGTTTGCGATTCTTCGGGTTTATTGTTCGGTTCGTTTTCAGTATATTTATCGTAAGGTTTCGCTATTATATTCAATCTGTATGGAATATTTAAAACCGTATTGCTTGCCGTCAAAACAAAATAATAAGAAGAATACGGAGACAAAATTAATTTATCAATCGTCTCTCCGTCTCCGACATTATTTATATCTTTAATCGTTATCCAGTTTCCTTTGTGATTATATAGTCTTATGCTCGCGTCTATCGAAGGAACTCCCGAAAGTTCTATGGATATTGAATAAGTATTAAAAGAATTATTTGTAACTTTATAAGCGTCAATTTCCAAATTTTTCAAATCGCCCGAAGTCAAAACGGGATTATAAGTTTGACTGTAATATCCTTCTATTGTGTAGAGTCGATTATTGCTATTGACTTCAATAATTTGAGTATTCCCTATGTTGTCATTGGGTTCTTTTTCGTCCGATTCTTTATACTCTCTTTTTTGAAGTATCAAAGTATATTCCGTTTTTTCTTCGGATTCTATCGTTATATAATATTTTGGAAGCGTAGAAGATAGCATGTCATGTTCAAAATATATTCCTTTCATTATTTGAATAAAATTATTCGTTTGATTTTCTTCGTTATTTTCTTCGCTTATAACTTTTATTATATTTTTTTCGTTATCGAACAGAGTCATAGTAATTTTAGTTTTTGGAGAATTTGAAATATAAAAATCTATGATTTGCTCTTTTTCCGAATGAAAATAATAATAATCTTTTTTTGCAATTTCAGTTTTTCCGTTTATTCCGTCTTTTGAAATATATTGAGCCGTTTCAAAACTATAATTTTCGCCGTTTTTATTTTCCAATTTATATTTAATTTTACCGCATGAATTACATGAAATAAATAATATTAAAGTTAATAAAGTTATTAATTTTTTATTCATTTTTTATTTTCTTAATTTATAATATTCAAAATAGGTTTTGTAATGATTATATATTATTAAATGTATATATGCAATGAAATTATTCCTATTAAAATAATTAAAAATATGTTAAAATATATTCCATAAAAAAATAATTAAAATAATAAAATAATAAAATATTATGATAAATAAAATAAATAAATATTCCAATAAAAATATAATTCATACGATAGACGAATTATTAAGAAGATTATCGAATCTGCTTGCAATAGCTGGTTCTATTTTCGCAATATTCGTTTTACTTATGCAGATAAGGAAAATCGAAACTTATAATTTTTATATTGCGAATTACGAAAAAATAATAAATATCATAACGATTTGTTTTATATTTATACTTTTAGACCAAATAAGAATAGCGCCGAGAAAATTATATATAATAGTTCCGATTATTCAGATTTTAGGATTACTGCTCGTTAATTTTTTCAGTAAAAAATATTATGAGACAGATTCGAGCAGAATAATTTGGGTTATCGCTGGTTCGGTTTTATTCTTTTTGATTATAGTAATAAATTGGCTTAGATTATCATATTCAAAATTTACTTTATACCAATTAATCATAGCTTCTTTTATATTTGTAATAACTTTAGGAAGTTTGCTTCTTTATTTGCCTTTAAGCACGGTTAGCGGAAGTATTAATTTTATAGACGCTTTATTTACCGCGACAAGCGCAGTTTGTGTCACGGGGCTTACGGTTATTGATATTTCAAAGGAACTTACTTTTTTTGGAAGAATTGTCCTTATAATATTGATTCAAATAGGCGGACTCGGTATTATGTCGATTTCGGCGATAGTTCTTTTATTTTCGGTTAGTAAAGGAAGCGTGCAGGATAGAATAAGAACTTTGGAAATGTTTAATACTCAAAATAAAGATATCATAAGGTCAACTATTAAAGTAATTTTTTTAGCGACTTTCATAATAGAATTTGCGGGAGCGATTTCATTATTTACAGTTTTTAATAACGATTCTTCGGCAAAACTTGGCGAAAAAATATTTTCTTCATTGTTTCATTCTATAAGTTCTTTTTGTAATGCAGGATTTTCTTTATATTCGGACAGTTTGCATAGATATTCAAATAATATAACAATCACGGCTACCGTTTGTTTGCTTATAATATTTGGAGGAATCGGCTATCCCGTTATTTTAACCGTATTTTTTGCAATTAAAAATAAAATAATGAGAAAAAAATATATGATAGATATGCAAACCTCGATTGTTTTATTTACTACTTTCATTTTGCTTTTATTTGGATTTTTATTCATATTTTTTAACGAATATAACGGAGCTTTAAACGGTTTATCTTTAAGAGAAAAAATATTAGTTTCTGCGTTTCAAAGTATAAATCCAAGAACTGGTGGCTATGAAACTATCTCTTATAGTTCAATGAATAGCGTCACAATAGGAATAGTAATATTTCTTATGTTTGTCGGTGCGTCTCCAAGCGGAACGGGCGGCGGAGTAAAAACTACGACATTATTCGTATTCGTTTCTTCAATTATAACGGCAATAACGAATAGACCTTTTATAGTCGTTAGGGGAAGAAAGATAAAAGAATCGGCTGTTAATAAATCAGTTGCGATTTTCACTCTCGCTATGGCTATATCGGCGTTTGCGGCGCTTTTGATATTCTATATAGACGGATATAAAATTATGACTCCCGTCCTTTTCGAGGCGGTTTCGGCTTTATCGACTACTGGACTTTCTTTGGGAATAACTCCTTCGCTTTCAATATGGAGTAAAATAATAGTAATGTTTTTAATGTTTATCGGCAGAGTAGGATATTTAACTTTATTTATGAGCGTTGGTTCGATAGATAGAAGCAGATACGGTTTGATAGATTTGCCAACGGGAGATGTTACGATAGGATAGGTTAATGTTTTACAAAATTAATAAAATTAGATTTTATTTATATATTTTATAAATTTAAATATTTTAAATTAAGGTTAGATTTATGTTTAATAATGGAAAAAGTTTTTTAAAATTATTTTTATTTTTTATATTTTGGACGATTAATTTATATAGTTTTTCTTTGGACGAATTAACCGCGAAATTGGATGTCGACAGAGCGAATAGATTATTTAAAAATGGAAATTACGAAAGCGCTATAACTTTATACGAAAAAGCGTTAAGCAAAGTTACAAATTCTCCGCAAATTTATTATAATATGGGAACTACTATGGCATCGGTTGGCGAAATGGACACGGCGATACAATTATTCGACATGGCAAAAAATAATTTTAACGAAAATACAAGCAAATCCATGAAACATTCTACATATTATAATTCGGGAATAGCCAAAATAGAAAACGAAGATTATCAAGGCGCTATTGACGAACTTATTGACGCTTTAGTCCATAATCCGAAAGATGAAAATTCAAAAAGAGCGCTCGAATATGCAAGAAAAAAATTGGAAGAACAAAAAAATAATAGCGGACCTTCGAGTCCAAATTCTCCAGATGAACAGGATGGAGGAGAAGGCGATAGCGGAGATTCGGGAGATAATTCCGAAAATAATAATCAGAATAATCAAAATAACGAAAGCGATAGTTCGGATAATGATAATTCAGACGATGAAAATGAAAATAACGAGAGAGAAAATGAAAAATCGGATATTGACAGATTATTGGAATCTTTGAGACAATATAGAAAAGATAAAAATAACGAAGAACAATATTATGGCGGAGGAAGAATTGATAAAGACTGGTAAAACTATTTTATTGATATTCGCATTATCATTTAATTTTTTATTCGCCCAAACTACGATTACTGCAAAATTATCGGACGAAAAAATAGGAATTGGCGAAATTTTTACTTTATCGGTGACAATAGATAACGGAGCGGGAAAAATTACAATTCCAGATATAGACGGACTAATTTTGCGCGGAACTTCAAAAAGCGTAAATATGATGTATTCTTCTGGAAGCTTAAAAACTATTCAAACTTATAACTATAATTATATCGCGGTTAAAGAAGGATTTTATACGATTGATAAAATAACCGTAAAGGCAAATAATAACACATATATTGCAAATCCCGTTTCGATAGAAGTTTTAAGCGATTCGGTTAGAAACTCCACGCTTGGCAAACCCGAAGGCGATTCTTTCGAGCGATTTATGAATTATACGGAAGACATTATAGTAAATAATACGATTAATAAAAAAGAAGTTTATATTTACGAACCGATTTATATAGAACAAAAAGCATATTCGCATATTCCAGTTAATGTTATAGGAATTTCAAAAATTCCAGACAGAAACGATTTTTTATCTTATGCCGATTCTTCGGAAAGAAATTCTTATACGGAAATAATAGACGGAAAGAGAATAAATGTAATTCCGTTAAAAAAAGAAGTTTTATACGCGGTAAAACGCGGCAAAAAAAATATATTAACGACTCCTTTTGTATTTGAAAAAAATAATATGTTTTACGATAGAATTCAATACGGAGAAGAAGAATTTGAAATTAATGTTTTGCCTTTGCCGAGCAGTAAAGGTTATGAGAATTTTTCGGGAGCGGTTGGAGATTTTCAATTTAACGCTAAAATAAATAAAACCAATATTAATATCGGAGACGAAGTCTTGATTTCTATAGAAGTTTTGGGCGAAGGAAATATTTCGATTATAAATATGCCGAATATAAACGAGAATATAAAAAAATATTTTTCAGTTTATCAGCCTAAAATATTTGAAACAAATTGGTTTGAAAATAATAAATTAATGGGGAAAAAAACTAAAGAATATATTTTGGTTGCGACTAATAACGGAGATTATACAATTGAAAATATTGATTTTTGCTATTTTTCTCCTAACGATAAAACTTATAAAAATATTTATTCCAAAAATATTAACCTTACTATATCGGGAGATTATAATAATTTTTCTTTTGCTCAAAACAATATTCAAAAATCGGACATTGCTCCAATTCCGATAAAGAATAATATAATAAAAAATAAAAACGATAAAAATTTTCAATTATTGAATATGAATATAATTTATATATATGTTTTATTAATGATAGCGATTGCGATTATAATTTATAATTTTGAAAAAATAAAAAATTTGAAATTTAAATTTTTGAATAATTTTAACGATGGAAATAAAATCTCCGATATTGACGCGATATTGGAATATTATAATAAAAATAATCGAAAAGAATATTGCAAAAGTATAAACGAATTATTGATAAAAAACATTAATAAAAAATTTAATGCGGATTTGAAAGACAGTGAAGATTTATATAAAGAACTTAAAAATCGAAATATAAACGAAGAGATTATAAAAAATATAAAAGAAATAATCGATTCCTGCCAATTTGAATTATATTCGGGAAATTCTATCAATAAAAATGACGATTATCACACGAAAGCTATTAATATTTTAAAGGAAATGGAAAATATAAAGTGAAATATATAAAAAAAATCTTATTAATATTTTTAATGTTTCAATCTTGCTTATTATACGGAGAGATTGATTTTGATAAAATAAATTCAATATTTTCGGATGCCAATAAATTATACGAAGAAGGCGATTATTTTGAAGCGAATAATTTATACAGAAATATCGCTTCTTCAAATATAATTTCAAAAGATTTGTATTATAATATTGCAACTTCTTACGCGGAACTCGGAAGCAACGGGCATGCGATTCTTTGGTATGAGCGGGCTTTAAATATATCTCCTTTCGATAAAGAAATAAAAAATAATATAGAATTATTTAATCCAAACTCTTTGTCAAATCCTAAATATAATCAATCGATTTTAATTATAATTTTTTATTTAACTTTATTTTTATTTATAATATTTTTTACGATTTTAATAATTCTATTTATAAAGAAAAGAAAAATATATTATTTACTAATTATACTTTCGGTTTTATTTATCATCCAAGCGTTAATAAGTTATAATTTAATTAACGCCGATTATTTGATTGTAGTTAGCCGAACAAATTTATACAGAGGAGAAAGCGAAAGAACGGAAATAATATCAATTCCATACGAAGGCGAAAAATTTAGAATACTTGAAGAATACAGTAATTGGTATCATGTCAAAGGTTCTTTTAAGGGCTGGATAAACAAATCGTTCGCCGAAAAAATATAATGAAAGGTATTTAAATTTTATTATATTATTG
>NZ_JBNMIZ010000051.1:0-14035 GCF_050873525.1 Brachyspira sp.
ATCAAGAATTGTATATTTATTTATGAATAATATCAATTTTCATTTAAATGGAATTTTTAATTAAATATTGAGATTTTTTAATTTAAATATAAAATGTTAACATAGTAAATAACAGGAGAATATATGAGTATAGGGACGGGCAGAACCGAACTCGAAGACGGAATAAAATTATTTAGAAATGAAAATTATCAAGAGGCTATAGATTCGCTTGAAAAAAATTTTGAAAATAAAAACGATGTAGAATCGGGCTATCATTTGGCTTTAGCCTACGCTCAAATTCAAAATTATGATAAAACTCTCGAAACTTTCGATAAAATAATGCGAAGACTGGATAATCCTTTAAGAATAATGCAAGCTCATATTATAGTCGGATATATTTACGCCGTAAAAGAAATGTATGATTTGGCGGAATTTGAACTTCTTGACGCTCTTGCTTCTGGAATAGAAAACACTCAAATTTATTCGGTGCTGGGTTATATTTATTATAAAAAAAATAATACTCGAAAAGCGATTGATTTTTTAAGAAAAGCGGTTGCTCTAGATTCGCAAAGCGCAAATGCAAGAAATTCTCTCGGATTCATTTTGGCGGACAGCGGAATCAATATTGAAGAAGGAATTTCGGAAATAAAAAAGGCTTTGAATACGGACCCGAAAAATCCCGCTTATTTGGATTCTTTAGGCTGGGCTTTCTTCAAAAAGAACGATATAAATAACGCAAAAGAATTTTTAACAAAAGCTTTTGAAATCGCTCCAAATAATAAAGATATAAAGGAGCATCTTATAAAATTAGACCAGTTAGGTTATAAAAAATAATAAAGGTTGAATCATGAAATTTGTTTTTATATTTATATTTTTATCAATAAATTTATATTCTCAATATCAATTAAAATATATCGGGAATATTAGTGTAACAAGAAATAATAAAAAAATCAATTTGGATAATTCGGTTAAACTATACGACAAAGATATAATAGAAACCGAAAATGACGGATTTGCTGAAATCAAAATAAACAATAAATATTATTATATCGCAAATAATGGAAAAGTTAATTTGGATTCAAAAAACGCGGAATTGAAAAACGGAGCGATTTATATAAGAAATAACGCTTTTAAATCTCTGGAAGAATTTAAAAAATACGATAACGATTTGCAAGTATATGCCGACCCCGTTCCTCTATATGCGGGAAAAATGGGAAATATTTTTATAACGAGCAATGACGAAATAAAAATAAAAGATTCAAAATTATTGGGAAGCGCAAGACCGATAGTAAAATTTTTTGAAATAAAAAATTCGGATAAAAAAATTAAAATATATAAAAGCGTATTCGGAATATATGTCGGCGCTCAAGATAAAAAATATCAATTCGTCTGCAATATGGAATTGAAAGATAAAACTTTATTAAATTTGGCGATAGATATAAAATTGGATTTCACTCCTCCGCCTCCGAAACCGAAACAAATTCAGGGCGTGACATCCACAATGACAAATATAATAAGCAATCCTCAAAAGTCAAGAGAAGAGCGAGAACTTTTAAATGGAAAAATATATATATCTTACAGCCCTACAAATTATGCGGACAAAGTTTATATGATGCCCGCTCAAGGCAGATATTCTTCGCAGTTTGGAGCGTTTAGAGGCTATACTAAAGATTACGCAAGATATCATCAAGGATTCGATATAGCGAATTCAAACGGTTCTCCGATTTATGCGGCAAATAACGGAGTAGTAAAAATATCGAGAGAATTATTTGTTCGTGGAAACTGCGTTGTAATAGACCATGGCGAGGGAGTTTATAGCAGTTATTTTCACATGTCTAAATTAATCGCCGAAGAGGGACAATATGTGAAAAAAGGAGATATAATAGGTTTAATCGGTTCTACGGGGATGGCTACGGGACCTCATTGCCATTGGGAAATGCGCGCGGGAAATATGACTTTCGACCCTTTAAGTATTTTGGAAAAAAATTATTCTGATTTAAAAGATATAAAAAATTTAACAAGAATAAAATAGGAAAGCGTATATTGACAAACCAAATCAAATATGCTATACATTAATTATGAAACATGAATATATTTATATAGTTCAAGCAAGATTAGAGCCTTCAAAATGTAAAATAGGCAAGACGAACGATTTGGAAAGAAGATTGAAAGAATATAATAATATGACTGGAAAATCTAAAGAAAATATTTACAATTATTTGTTTTGCTGCGAAGTAAAAGATATGACGGCTCTTGAAAATGAAATAAAGAAAAAATTTTCCACGCTTCGAGAAGAAAAAAGCAAGGAAATATATTTTTATAATTCGCCGTTATTCGAAGATTATATAAAATTTATAAAATCCAGCAAATTATTTATAAAAGAAATATATACAAAATCGAAAGACGAAATTCTAAAAAAAGTTAAAATAGTAAAGAAAACAACGCCGACTCTTAAAGAGCGAGGATTATCTAGAAAAGATATACTTCAAAAAGCTCAAAAAGTAAATAACGATGAATTTTATACTCGAATAGAGGATATTGAAAAAGAATTGTCTATGTATGATAAAAGAATTTGGAAAAATAAAACGGTTTTTTGCAACTGCGATGATGCCGTAGATAACGATGAAAGAAACACTTCGGCGTTCGCTTTATATTTTTTGAGAAATTTTATAGAACTTAAATTAAAAAAATTAATATGCACTCATTATGACGGACCGGTAGATTTATTTAATCAAGGCTCGAAAGCTTATGTGTTTACAAAAGATGGTTTCAGCGAAAAAAAAGATTTCCCTAAAAATTATAGCGGAAGTTTTGACGACCCTTTATCTCTCAAAATACTTAACGAAGAAGCGGACATTGTATGCACAAATCCTCCTTTTTCAAGAGCTATAGATTATTGGAGAATTTTAATTAATAGCGGTAAAAAATTTATTATAATATCAAATTTTACAAATGTTTTAACTCCAGCTTATATACCATATTTTAAAAATAATCAGGTATGGGCGGGCTATAATAGAGTAGATTATTTTCTAACTCCTAAAAAACAACTAACTATGGCTTCTGGGCATTGGTATACGAATTTCAAAATAAAAAATCGTCCAAAATATAAAAATTTAAAAATAATGCCATTAAAAGATATACCAAAAAAATATAAAAAATATGACGATTCTAAAATATTGCTGGTTAATAATAATTATATTCCAAGCGATTATAAAAGACCGTTTGCCGTATCGGCTTATCCTATGTTAAGCGGGATTCTTGAAAAAGGCTATAAAATTTTTAGCGATAAAGAATATTTTCCGTATATAAATAAAAAGCGATGTTTTGGAAGAATTCTTTTACAGAAGATATTATAAAATAAAATATTATAAAATGTTAATCGAATAATTATGCAGAAAAAAGAAAAATTGATTATAGAACCAGAAAATATACATAAAATAGAACCTTTATTTATAAGATATTTGACGATAATAAGCGCCGTTTTATTTTTGATTTTATTTATATTTTTTTTCGGAAAGAATAGATTAAACGAAGAATATAATATTATAAATATTTGGAGCAAATCGACAACTGCAACCGAAACTCCCGAACTTGATAATAATTTTAATATAGAAGGAGATTTCAAACATAATTTTTTTACTAAACCAGAAAGTATGATTCATTATTTTAATAAAAATGGAACGACTATTTTTTATACGAATTTATTAAGAGGAGAACTCGCCTCTGCAAATAATGAAAATTTTATTATTTATAAAAGATACGGAAATTATATTGACGCCTACAATAATAACGGACTTATTTTATGGAGAACGAATACATCTATTTATCCCGAAATGTCGCCTTATGCAAACAGAACGATTTATCATTCGAGCGATAATTCAAAAATACAAATGTTCGATTTTGATAATAATCCTTTAAGTTCGCATATTCAATACGGAGAAATTGTAACGGACGGAGCTTTTGCGTTGAATACTGGAGATTATATAGCGGGATTTTCAAGCGGAGACATTGCCTATATAAATAGAAACGGAAATTTAGGATTTGCAATTTCTTCAATATTAAGCGAAATAAATATAATCAAATCCGTTACGATAAGCGAATACGGAAGTTTTGCATTGTCGATAAGCGGAATAAGACAAGAATATATAAGTTTATACGATTCAAAAGGCGGAACTTTATGGTATGCCGAAACGGGATTAAATAGACGAAGACATGTTTCTTCATTTGTAAGCGAAAAATCTATGACGGCTTTCATGCTTTCGGACAGAGATATTATTTTATACAATTTGAATAACGGAAAAGAAAAAGACAGAATCAATATAGAAAAATATAATATGCAAAATGCGATTAACATGAAATTAAACAGCGAAACGAATACGACAATAATGAGCGTGTCTAAAGATGGAAAAAGTATAGTTTTAATTTACGATAATAAATTGAAAGAAATTATTTACGAGAATTCCATAGACGGCTGGGTTTATTATTTGGATATATCGAGCGAAAAAAACGAATATATGATAGTAAGCGACAAAAATATTTATACTTATAAGAGAGTAAAATTATGAATAAAAATATATTAATATTAATCTTTATTTTATCTTCAATATCGTTTGGCAGAGTTCCGATTGACGAAAATAAAATAAGAATCACAAGCACTTTTGGAGAATTCAGAAGCGACCATTTCCATAACGGAGTTGATTTTGGCGGAAGCAAAATGGAAATATATCCGATTGCGGACGGCGAGATTGTATATTATTCCGATATAGCCGAAGACCCGACAAGGCAGTTATACGGAGTTGGAAATACGATTATAATAGAACATCCAAACAGCGTAAGAAGTTATTATTATCATATAGAAGACGGAACTATAGAAAAATCTTTTGCGAAAGTAACCGAGAGAGACACTATCGCTTTAACGGGAAACAGCGGAAGGTCGGGAGGCGCTCATTTGCATTTAACCGTTGAAAATATAAAAGAAGGTTTGGTAGTTGACCCTTTGGAACATTTGAAAATTTCAAAAGGTTCGGAACAGAATCCTTTAATACATGGAATTTATTTGAGAACGGAAAATAGGCTTATTCAAATAAAAGACAGAATGCCAATGCGATACAACGGCGAACTCCGATTATTTGTTAGGGCATACGATTTGCTCGGAACTATTCCAATGGGACTTAAAAGAGTAAAAATATATATGAACGATGAACTTATAAGAGATTACGATTTTACTTATTTTATAAAGAGAGACAATATTTATTATATAGCGCCGAATTATACTTTTGAAGAAGTTTACGGAGTCGATTCGCATTTTTACAGAGGCGGAAATTTTACTCCAAGAAGAGGAAGATATGTTTTCAAAACCGAAGTGACGGATTTTGATAATAAAACCGTGAGTCTTACGAGGACGGTTAATTTTTATTAAAAGCATTTTAATTATAATAGTTTTATATATGATTTTAATTTACTTTATTAAAACTTACTTTAAAATCAAAATTATATAAATCGGTTTGACATTTTAAAACATTTACGGCTAATTTTATATTGTCGTATATTTTCTTGCTTCTTTATTTTGTTCTATTTATTAAAAAAGACACCGCAATAAATACGATGCCTTTTTATATTAATAAAATTTTATTATTTCTGTTTTTCAAAATTATTTATAGTTAATTTTTCCCACCTATTATGTGTAGACATAGTTTCCCAAGTAGCAGTGGAACTTGATGAACTATTAAATGTAATTGTCCCCGTATGACGCTCTGGTATATATGTATTATTAAACATATTTGAGTATCCTTCAATACTAATTTCTACAGTGTAAGGATAATCGAAAGTATCGTTAAGTTTTCCTTTATAATCGTATTTATTATATACACTACCAGAAGGAGAGTATTCCTCTTCAAGATTTATATTACCATTATTATCAACCGTAAATGTTCGAGACGAAGAACCGCTCCCAACAATAAAACTACCCCGCCACTTTCCTACAAGTTCCGATTTAGATTGGCTTCCCCCTTCATTTGGATTTTGTTTTGGTTTGCAGCTAATTGAAAATAATAATATAAATAATGCGATTAAAAATGTTTTGAAAGAATTATTTATTAAAGATACAATTTTAGCACTTGACTTGACTTGACTTGACTAACGAATTTACAGTAATTTTTGTTATTTTTCATTTTTTGCCTCCACAAATGAATTATTTATGTTAATATTATAGTAAATTTTTTAGCCTTTGTCAAGCGTTAATTAATAAAATTCAAATATGGCGGACTTGTTACAATTAACGAGACGCTGTTATCGTTTAGTAATTTCATTGTTTTAAGAGCATCATCACAAGTTATTTTATTTATAAAATTTTTCATAGAAATATAATACTTTAATATTTATATAAATTCAATATTAAAATTTAATTGATAATCATATCTTATTTTCAATTCAATATAATCTTTAATTAGATTATTAAGAACGATTGATTTTTATTAATAAATTTTAATTATAATTTTTTTTATTTAAGCATTAATTCCTTAATTTCTTTATCATAAGACGAATTATTATAAAATTTCAAATCGTAATTGCTAATCAATAATTCTTTTCCAATATCCGCTTTTTTTTGTTTATAATTATTCATTCCATATTGCAAATCCCATTCGAGCATATAAAAGTCTTTATAAAGTTCTCTTATATAATCGCAATTATCATAAGTGAGTAAAAATTTAGATTTAATTTTATATAAATAATTTTTAAATGTTTCATGATTAAAATTTGAATGCAAAATGCCTTTTTTACCATATAATTTAGATTTTGCCGAACTATAATAAGGCGGGTCTAAAAAAATAAAAGTATCTTTTTGATTGCTTGAATTAGAATCAATAAAATCAAAAAAATTATTGCATGAAAAATTAAAATTTTTAATTATTTTATGAGTATTTTTTAATCTATCAATAGAACTAATTGTAAATCTCGATTCGTAAGCTTTTTGAGAAAATCCTCCGCTATCTACAATGCCCGAAAAAGTAATTCTATTAAGAATAAAAAAATCGATTCCGCGTTCAAGCATAGAAAGATTAAAATCTCTTCTATATAAAATAAAATTATATAATTCTTTACCATTTTTAAATTTGTTTTTTAATTCAACGATTCCTTCTATTAATTTACTTGGCTGCATTTTTAAACTATGCCAAAAACAATATAATTCGTAATTTAAATCGTTTGCATATATTTTTGTATTTTTCATTATTTGCGAAATATAAATGCCGACAGAACCGCCGCCAAAAAACGGCTCTTTATAAATCTTAAAATCGTTAGGAAAATATTGATATAAAAATTTTATCGCTCTACTTTTACCTCCTGGATAACGCAATGGCGATTTAATTAAACTCATATTCATGCCTTTTGAATCCATATATTAAATTTATTTTCTTCACATTCGGAATTTAATTTATATATAATTTCTATTTGTTTTTTATTTAGTCGATTTGATTCTGTAAAATATTCTAAATTATTATTTGGCAAATTTATATCATTTTTTAATTTATTTGAAGTTAGACGCAAAACTATTTTAAAATTTCTTTTAATTTTAAAATCTCTAATCTCGCATAGATTATTATAAATCATAAGTTTCAATAATCCGTCTTTAATATCGTCATTAGACGGCAAAATAGAATCTTTACTATGTTTGCTTTCAATTAAATACAAAATATTATCTTTATCTAAAACATCGTCAATAGTAAAATAATAATATCCGCCTAAATAATTTTCTATTTCTATTTTTGTTTTCTCGCCTATTCCGATAGATTCTTTAGGTTGCGATGTTAAAACTTCTCTATTTTGAGCATTTTTTGCTTTATCTCTTGAATATTGCATAAAAGCTTCTCTGTCTTTAGTAATATTGATTTTAAATTTATCTATATTCCTTGAGTCATGAAGTTTTATCTTAAGTTTTTGAGAAATCTCTTTATAAGATATTTTTGCTTTATTTATAAGATTTAATAAATCTTCATTATTTAATTGATTAAGATTCCAATGTAACGCCGATTGATGATAATTGCTTAATATTTCAAGTTGTTTGTATATAAAGTTTGACTTTAATTTTTGATTTGTTATTTTATTCGGTTTATTTGTATTTCTAATATTTTGTTCCGCGTCTTCATAGAATCCTAATATAACATATATATTAAGCAAACTCATTAAAGAAATAGTATCCCATTGCAAATAATCCATATCGCCGTCAATTCCTTCGTCTTTTATTATTGGAATTATAGTAGCAACCTTACCACTGCAAGAATCAAAACTATCATACACTCTTGCATAAGGATACGAGCGAGTTCGTTTTGGGCTAACCCATTTGCTTATTGATATGATTTTATTATTAATTTGAATATTGCATTTACTCGGCAAATCGTTTATATCAATATTTTTAGAATTTAAATCAAAAGTTTTTAATTCCTCCCTCCAAAATTTTTTGTATGAAAAGTTTTTTATTTTTCCAAATAATATTTGCACAATATTGCCTCAAGTATATTTTAAATTGAATATATAAAAAATTATATAAAATTTATTGTAATATACAAGTATAAAATAAAATAAATTGTATTGATTTGTTCTATTATTTGCGTGGAATCGAAATTCTTAAAATAATCTTCAGAGATTTTATTCTTTAACTCTTCTTCAACGATATTTAAATCATAAGTCATTTTACAACCATCTTTTAATAAATTATACATTTTATTCTATCATATTTTATGCATTTTTCAATTAAAAGTAAATAAATTATATAATTATAGCTTGACAATTTATAATTATTGCATTATTATAATAGTTATCCGTTTATCTTTGGACGATTTTTATTTTTGGGAGTAGTTTAAAATAGTATGAATGAAGAATTATTTTCAAGAAAAGAAACCGTTAAAGATATTTTCTTCATTATAGAAGATAAATTAAAAAAAGGCTTATTTAAAGAGTCTATGGAAGATTTTGACAGAATAATGGCTATGGACTTTGAAAACGCCGATTTATACGATAATATTTCATGCGTAAAATTTTGGATAAATAGGCTTGATAATTTAGAAAAACTTAAAGAAGATTATTTAGAATATTGTAAATTTTTGGATTCTTCTTATAAAAAATTTTGTAAATTTGTAAGAGATAAAAATTATAAGACGGATTTAATATCAATAAACGCGATTCATTATTTTGTATATAACAGAATAATCGAATTATTAATGTCGGAAGATATTAACGGAAAAGAACAGTTGAATTTGCTGTCGAACGCGTTTATAGAATTGGAAGATTATTCCAAAGGCTTAAAGGCTTATGAATATTTGAATACTATAGAACCTTATAATTCAAACACTTTAGGCTTTATTGCGGAAATTAATCATAAATTGGGAGACGAAAAAAAGGCAAAAATGTATATCAGAGAGGCTTTGTTTTACGAACCTCTCAATATTGAATTTGAAAGAATTACGATAGACGCCGTTAGAGAGATTAGAGATATAATAATAAAGAGAGGAATTCATAATAACAGCAGGGAAGAAATTATAAGTTGGATGAGCGCTTACGGAGAACTTATGAATATTCTCGATATAAAAAAAGAATTAAGCAGAGAAGAAGAAATTGAATTAAGAAAAAATATTTCAAGGCTCGAAGCGGATTATAGAAAATTTAAATTAAGAGATAAAGTCGCCCCAAAACTTTTATCTTCTTACGCATTTCTTACGACTTGCCTTATAATGAGGCATAGCGGTTCGGATATGGAAGAGATAGAAATATGGGGAAGAAAAATGGCGAATATAGATAAAGATTTATTGCAATATTATATAAAAATCTTAAATAAGAGGTGAACTATGTCGGAAGCTCTAGAAAAATTGGAAAAGGCTTTTACGGAAGAAACTTTTACAAGAAAAAATTTATTGAATTATACCATTAAATATTTTACGGATTTAAGCGGAATAATAAACGATATTAACGATAAAAACGAAATAGAATCCGCCATAGAAACGGCGAAAGCGCAGCTGGAAAAAAATCAGCAGCATATATCAGCGTTGTATTCAATCGGATTTTTAAATTTGAAAATAGAAAATTATTCGGATATGCATTTGGATAAACTTTTGGGAATTTTCAAAAACGCGAAAAAATGGAATATCGTAGAATATATCTCTCAAAAAATTTTGGACGAATATTACGAAAGCGATTATGCATTAAGATATTTGGCAAATTATTATCAAATTTCAAATAGAGAATCGGAAGCGGTTGAAATTTGGGAAAGATTGATTAAATTCGACACTTCAAATCCCGAATTGCCCGAAAAAATAGCTCATATTAAAGAAGCGGCAGGAGATACTGTAAGCGCAGTTCATTATTATAAAATAGCTTTTGAAAGAAATCTTATAAGAAAGAGAAATAACGCAGAAAGCAATATTAAAAAAGTTTTGGAATACGAGCCAGACAATTATAATTATTTGCTAAAATACGAATCGGCTTTGTATGAACTCGTTGACGCAAATATTATGATTGATGTTTGGAAAATAATTTTCTTTTATTATTTTGAAAACGCGAGATATAACGAAGCTTTGAAAACTATTAAAAATCTTCTTAATTATGAGCAGTCGATAGTAGCGCAAAATAACAAGAAGGCAAAATTTTTCAGACATAGATTAGTCGATGTTTATAAGGCTTTGTATCCGAATCATACTCTTTTTGAAAAGATAGAAGAAATTTCCGCTATAACGAATGTGAATAAAAAACCGAAAGACTGTATTGAAATTTTTGAAAAATATATTCAATACGATGTCGACAAATATGTCATTCATAGAAATTTCGGAGTCGGAAAAATTAAAGCTTTAACTATAAACGAACTTAAAATAAAATTCGTTTCACAGGAAGAAGAAAGAAAAATGACTTTCGATATGGCAATTCAGTCTTTAACGACTTTGCCAGAAGACGATATAAATGTTTATAAAGCATACAAACTTAAAGAATTAAAAAAGATTGCCGAAGAAAACCCTACGGAACTTTTGACTATAATCTTAAAATATAGAAAAACCATAAGCGCAAAAGATTTGAAGCAGGAATTAACCGCAAGTCCGAGCGTAGTCGTTTCGGAATCTTCTTATCCTAAATGGCTCGAATCGGCTAAAAAATCCGTGCGAGCTTCCACAACGGTTAAATTTGATAAAAATACTTTCTTATATAACGAAGGAGCGGAAACTTACGATGCGGAAAGTTTGGCTAAATTTAATAAAACGGAAAACTTCTTTGAAAGATACAAAATATATATGGAATATTTGAATTATACTCCAAATTTGAATTCTGAAGAAGCGAAAGAAATGCATGATTATTTTGTCCATATCGCTAAAGATAAAAATTCCGAAAACGATGCGAGAATAGTAAGCGCGATATATTTGAAAATTTCGGAAGAAAACGAAAAAGGAATTCCTTCGCTTTCAGATATGATTAAAAATATTGACGATTATACTCATATATACGAAATATTGCCGTCTTCAAATTATAGAGATAAATTTCTTAAAGCGATTTGGGAAGGAAAAAATGAAGAATATTACGATATTATATTAAAAATATTGTATTCCCCTCAAGTGAAGAATCATTATTTAATCGTAAATAAATTATTTGCGGATGGAAAAACCGATATTTTATCGAAAACGATAGACGATATATTTTTGCATTACAGGGAATATCCAGAGTCTTTCGTTTATTTCGCTCAAAAGATTCTTGACGGGGAATATTCGGACGAAGTAGGAATTAAAATAAATAAAAATTCTTTAATGATAGGTTTATTAAGCGTAATATCATATTTGTCAAAAATGGTAGACAATAAAGAAACGGCGGTGCAGGGAAGAAAACTTTTGAAAACCGTTTACGAACTTGTATTTGATAAAAATTATCTTTTGAAATTTATAGAAGCGGAATCGGAAGATGATGTAAAAATTATATTCGGCGAATTCCAAAAACTCGTTAATTTGGAACAGCATTATAAAACCGATATTATTTCGGCGGTTATAAAACGATTCCCTAATTGGAAAATATAATTTGTAAATAGTTTATTAATACGAATGCAAAACGAAATGCAAAGTAAAATTAAAAAAAAAATATGCATCATTACCGATATAAACGGAATTTACGGATTCGGGCATTTTACTCGAATGAAATTTATTGCAAATAAACTTTCGTCATTTTACGATTTTATATTTTCTTCTATTAATAACGAAAGCGAATTATTTTCTAAATTAAATCTAAATATAGAAACTTGCAAATTTGACGAAATAAAAAAACTTGCTCCTTATTTGATAATAGTCGACTCACGAGAGATTGATAAAAAATATATAAAACGATTAAAAAAAATCTCTCCCGTTATAATCGTTGACAGCGTTGGAGAGGAAAGAAATTTTGCCGATATAGTTATAGAAATGCTTCCCAATTTGGACAATTCCGATTTGGTTAATATAAAGCCGTTTTTAGCAACGATTCTTAACTTGAATATAAAACCTCGATACGACAGCGAAGCGCCGATACTCGTTTATTTGGGTTTCAATAACGATTTGAAAAATAAAGCTTTTGAAATTATCTCTAAAATAGAAAATAAAAAATTTGTATTTATAGAATCTCAAAAAGAAAGCGAAAATATAATATCAAAAAAATTCTCGCCCGATATTTTTGAAAATCCTTATTCGGCTGTTATAACTTATTTCGGACTTACCGCTTTTGAATGCATTGAAGCTAAAATTCCCGTGATTTTACTTTCTCCGACAAAATACCATAACGATTTGGGAAAAAAATGCTGCGATATATTTTTTAATTTGGGATTTTTTGAAGATATAAATATTGAAGAGGCTTTTGACAAAATAAATAATTTTCTTTTTGATTTTGATTTGCAAAATGAATATAAGGAAAATTCCAAAAATATAGATACGGAAAAATCGATTGAAAGAATAAAAATTATAATCGACAATATTGAAAATTTTAAAAATATAAAATGCGATTTTTGTAAATCAAAAAATATAGAAATAAAAAATAGAAATGGAGAATCGAATTTATATAAATGCAAAAAATGTAATACTTTATTCAGAAAATATTTTCTTCCCGTTTCAACCGATTATTCTTCAAAATATTTTATCGAAGATTATAAAAATCAATACGGAAAAACCTACGAAGAAGACGAAGAGAATTTAAAATCTCTTGCAAAAAATCGTTTGGAGATAATAAAGAAAATTAAACCAGCGGGAAAAATATTGGATTTGGGTTCGGCTATGGGATTTTTTTTGAAAGAGGCTTCGTTAAACGGATACGAAACGGAAGGAATAGAGATAAGCGAATATGCGGCGAATTACTGCGTCAATAATCTTAATTTGAATGTTCATAATATTTCTTTACTCGATTTTGAATATAAAGAAAAAGAATACGATATAATAACGGCTTGGTATGTTTTGGAGCATATATGCGATTTTGACAAACTCTTAAAAAATATTTTATTCTCTCTTAAAGACGATGGAATACTCGCTTTGGCGATGCCCAACGGAAACGGAATAAGCGGAAAGTTTAATAAAAATTATTTTAAGATAGTTCCGTCCGACCATGCTTTTGAAACCAATCCTAAATCTTTGGATAATTTTTTTAAAAAATATTCTCTAAAAAGAATGCATTTGAAAAACAAAAGCGTTTATTATAATAGATTTTGCGATATTTTTAATTTGAAACTCTTAAAAGAAAATAAAACTTCAAAAAATTTTTATGATTTCATTGCGAAAAAATATAATCTGGGCGACACTTTTGAATGTATATATAAAAAGATTGAGTAGTATTTTATATGTCATTACGAGCGATAGCCAAAGTAATATATTCTGTGTGGATTGCTTCGATTTATAAATAAATCTCGCAATGACATGCGTTTTTCGTCATTCGCCGTAGGCGTCCTGTAGGGAACGAGGCGTAGCCTGAAGTAATCCACTTTGTTTGGATTATAATAATGAATTTAATAAAACAACTATAAAATTATGTTAACTTTTTTATAAATTCACTTAAATTATTTATGATTTTATCCATTTTA
>NZ_JBNMIZ010000052.1:0-13954 GCF_050873525.1 Brachyspira sp.
AATAAAGACTTGATTAATTTTTTAAATATTGTATAATTTAATCAATATTTAAATGTTTAATAAAAATAACTTGGTGAGAAAACTTATATGAAAATTGCGATAATTTATAATACTGTTCATGCATTTGCAACGCAACGCATACCACCATTATATTCTAAACAATAATTTTAAATTTTATATATTTCAATTTTTTAGGGCAGTTAATTTTTTAAGTGCCGTTTTGGGTTTTGCAAAAATATCTTCTTTTATAAAAGAAAAGCAAAGTCTCTGTTCTTTTTTTGTAGAAAAAAAGAACCAAAAAACTACCACTTTTTTTGTCAAAAAAAGTGGACAAAAAAACAACTCCGTTTAGAATTCATAATTCTGTATTTATGGGATTATTTCAACTTTTAGAAAATCAATTTGCAATTCTAAATTTAGTTAAAACCTTTTTAACTTTAATCAAATTTACTTTCGATAGCTTATCAAGGAAAATAAAAAGTCCTTGTTTAGTTATAAATTTTAAATCAATTCAATTCAAGGAGGAAATTATCATGTATAATTTCAAAAAAAACTTTTTTACCTACGTGGTTGTAGGAGCTTTAGTTATGGCTTTGTCTATAAGCTGTAGTAATGAGGACACAACGGGAGGCAATAGTGACAATAGTTATACTCACCAAAACCATCCAGCTGAAGGGATATATTCTAATGGCTATTATAACAGTAGCGCAATAGTTAGCAACAATGCGGATGGCTCTTGCCACATAACAGGGAGAGCTTATTCTAATGCACAAAGTAGCCAAAGTTTTGATATCACCGTAAGAAACTGGACACAGGAATACGAATCTACATTTTCTTACGCTGGTAGTAGCGATAGAGATGGAGAAGCGAATATTTCTACTCCTCCTAATATGGATTATTTTCAGGTTTCATATAATTCAAATGGAGGTTTTTTGCGTATAGATTTTGGACCTGCAGAAAACAGATATACCACATCGAGTTTATCAAAACAGTAATATAATCAATGAAATCTAATTGAAAATAAAACCGAGTTCTTTTTGATTAAAGGCTCGGTTTTTTATCTACTAAAATACATAATCATTATATAATAAAAATTTGAAAAATATCAAAAATTAAAATATAATTCATTATCTAAAAAAATATTATAGTATCGAATTACGGAGTTTTTATGGAATATAATTTTACTACCATTGAAAAAAAATGGCAAAAATATTGGAAAGAAAATAAGTCTTTCAAAACGATTTCAAAACCTGCAAATAAAAAATATTATGTATTGGAAATGTTTCCCTATCCTTCGGGCAAGATGCATATGGGACATGTTTCAAATTATACGATTGCCGACTCGATAGCTCGATACTATAAACTGCTGGGCTACGATATTTTGCATCCTATGGGCTGGGACGCTTTCGGTATGCCGGCGGAAAATGCGGCGATAGACAATAAAACTCATCCTGCCGAATGGACTTTAAAAAATATAGAAAATATGCGAAAACAATTAAATCTGCTCGGCTATTCTTACGATTGGGATAGAGAGGTTACTACTTGTTTGCCCGATTATTATAAATGGGGACAATGGTTTATTTTGAAAATGTTTGAAAAAGGACTTCTCTACAGAAAAGGCGGAGAGGTTAATTATTGCGAACATTGTAATACGGTTTTGGCGAACGAACAGGTTTCTCCCGAAGGAACTTGTTGGAGATGCGATAATGAAATCACAAAAAAGAAATTGGAACAATGGTATATAAAAGTCACCGATTATGCCGAACAGTTGGATGCGGATTTAAAATTGCTCGAAGGAAACTGGCCCGACAATGTTATAGCGATGCAAAGAAATTGGATAGGCAAAAGCGTTGGAGCGAATATTAATTTCAAATTGGACGATGGCAAAGATTTTCCAATATTTACTACAAGACCCGACACTATTTACGGCGTCACTTATATGGCAATCGCTTGGAATTACGATGGACTTTTGGATATATGCGCGGAAGAACAAAAAAAATCGGTTGAAGAATTTATTAAAAAATCGGCAAAAATAGACCAAAAAGCGGATTACGAAAAGGAAGGCGTTTTCACGGGAAGATATGTCATAAATCCTTTCAATAATGAAAAATCGCCTTTATACGCGGCGAATTTCGTTTTAGCCGAATACGGAAGCGGAGCGGTTATGGCGGTTCCAGCTCATGACCAGAGAGACTTTGAATTTTCTAAAAAATATAATATTCCAATAAAAGTCGTTATTCAAAACGAAGATAATTCTCTCAAAGCGGAAAATATGACGGAAGCCTACACGGAAGACGGAAAAGCGGTTGATTCGGATATATTAAATGGACTTTATACGAAAGAGGCAATTAAAAAAGCGATAGAATACGCGGCGGAAAAAGGTTTTGGAAAAGAGCAAGTTCAATATAAACTCAGAGATTGGCTAATTTCAAGGCAGAGATATTGGGGAAATCCTTTGCCTTTCGTTCATTGTGAAAAATGCGGAATTGTTCCCGTAAAAGAATCCGATTTGCCTATAACTCTTCCTATGGATATAGAATTTACAGTTGGAGAAAATCCGCTCAAAAAATCCGAGTCCTTTGTAAACGCCACTTGTCCAAAATGCGGAGGAAAAGCGAAAAGAGAAACGGATACGATGGACACATTTACCTGCAGTTCATGGTATTACGCGAGATATACGGACGCTCATAACGATAAAGCGCCTTTCGATTCCGATATTGCAAATTCTTGGCTTCCTATAGACCAATATATTGGAGGAATAGAACATGCCTGCATGCATTTACTTTATTCAAGATTTTGGTTTAAGTTTATGCGAGATATTGGACTTGTTAAAGAGGACGAACCTTTTAAGCGACTTTTGACTCAAGGCATGGTTTTATCGAATAGTTATGAATCGAGAAAATTAAAAAAATTCTATACTCAAGAAGAAATAAATAATAAAGAATACGAAAAAGACGGAATAACTAAAGACGATATAATAATAAAAATGGAAAAAATGTCGAAGTCGAAAGCTAACGGAGTTGACCCTGCGGAAATTATAGAATTATTCGGAGCGGATGCCGTGAGAATTTTTGTTATGTTCGTTTCGCCTCCCGAAAAAGATAAAGAATGGAGCGATGACGGAGTTAAAGGTTCAGCAAGATTTTTAAATAGAATTTGGAATTTGTTTATTAAATATAAAGAAGAAAATAAAAAAACTTTCGATTATAATAATCTTTCAAAAGACGCAAAAAGTTTGTATAGAAAATATCATAAAACGATAAAAAAAGTGACTATAGATATAAAAGACAGATTTCATTTCAATACGGCTATCGCTTCTTTAATGGAACTTCTTAACGATATGTCCGCGTTAAAAGTGAATTCGGAAGAAGAATATTCAATGTTTAGAGAAATAATAAAAGGTTATTTAATTCTTCTTAATCCGATAGCGCCGCATATAACGGAAGAACTTTTTGAAATATTAAAATTCGGAAATACGATATTAAACGAAACTTGGATTAATCATAAAGAAGAATATTGCAAGGACGACACTTTTGAACTTGTCTTTCAAGTGAACGGAAAAATCAGAGACAGAATCGAAGCTGAGATTAATATATCCGAAGAGGATGCAAAAAAATCTGCATTGGAAAGCGAAAAAATAAAACAGTTTATAGATGGAAAAGATATTATTAAAGTGGTTTATGTTAAGAATAAGCTGGTTAATATTGTGGTAAAGTAATAAAAAGTCTTTAATTTTTAAAAAATTTTGTCGATATTTTTTAAAAAAAATTCTAAATTTTACTTGACTTTTTTTTTATTAATTATATAATTTTTCAAATACTAATTAAATTTTGTAGTTAATAGAAAATTTTTCTATTTTATATAATAATTAAGTTTAAGGAGTTATTATGGCTGAAGATAAAAAACTTGATTCCCTTCTTGAACGCGTTTATCAAGACGGAGTCGAAAAGTCCAATAAAAAAGCGGATGAAATTATTTCAAACGCTAAAAGCGAAGCCGAAAAAATATTAAAAGACGCCGAATCTAAATCGGAAGAAATTATTAAAGAAGCGGAAAGAAAAGCGGAAGAATTAAAAAAGAACACGATAACCGATGTTCGTATGGCGGGCGAGCAGTCCATAAGCGTATTGAAACAAAGAATAAAAGAATTGGTTAGCGCTTCCGTATTGGAAGACGGTTTGAAAGGCGCTTTTGCCGATACTAATTTTTTGAAAGATTTGATACTCGAAGTGGTAAAAAAATGGGATGTCGCTTCTGACGATGTATCCGTTTATTTTCCAGAATCTAAAAAAGGCGATATAAACGATGCTTTTGAAAAATCTATAAAAAGCGCTATTAAAAATGCCACGATTAATTTTGATAAAAAACTTTCAAACGGATTTAAAATAGTTCCAGAAGGCGGAAATTATCAAATGCAATTTACGGATGAAGATTTTGTAGAATTCTTTAGCGATTTTATAAAAGCGAAAACGGAAGAAGTGGTTTTTAGTAAATAAGGGGATAGTATGGGGGCGTATTATTATCTTATATCGGGGCTTCCAGAGGTAAAACTCTCTGATTCAAAGGCTAAATACGATATTAACGAGATTACTCAAAGTATATTGTCTGGTTTAAGTTCCAAAGATGCAAAACTTTTCAATTACTTTATTTATCAAAACGATAATAAGAATTTAGCAAACACTATAGCCCTATCGAAAGGGTTATTTAGTCCTTATAATACTAATCATTTGGTAATATCGCATATAGAACCTTCGGTTTTTTCCAAAGAAGAGATTCAAAAATATGCTCATATTTCAAATTTGCCGAATTATATGGCTAAATTTTTGGAAGATAATAAAAATACCGAATGGGAAAATATAAGACAGATAGAAAATTCCATATTGAATCTTTATTATGAAGAAATGATAAAATATGGAAATGCTTTTATTAGAGAATATGCTTTATTTATGCGTAATTTGAAAAACATATTGGCGGCTTTAAATGGAAGAGCTTTAGGTTTTAGCGCGGACGCGATAGCGAAAGAATTGATAGGCGATTATCCTTTAATAAACGCTTTGACAAAATCTACCGCTGCCGATTTCGGATTAGGAAAAGAAATTCCGTATATAAATAATATTATAGAAACTTTTAATTCCTCCGATAAAGCGGACCCCTATAATATGGAAAATATAGAATGTTCTTTAGTGAATGAATTTTTGGAAAGAGCAACTTCCATTAAATCTTTTACTACGGATAATCTTTTCGCTTATTATGTAAATTTAACCTATGCCGTTAGTATAAACGGAAGGAACGAAGAAGAAGGTAAGAAACATTTGGAGACGCTCGTTAATTCTTTGAAAAGCGAAGCGGCTGCTATGTAGTTTGTATAAATAATTAGGAGATTGAAATGACTAAAGGTAAAATAACTGCTATAATATCAAACCTAATTTCAATAGAGGTTGACGGACCTGTTTCTCAAAACGAAATATGTTATGTTTTATGCGGCGGCGATACCAGACTTATGGCGGAAGTTATTAAGATTTCTGGTAACAGTGCAAGCGCTCAGGTTTTTGAGTCAACGAGAGGCGTGAAATTGGGAGATGCCGTTGAGTTTACGGGTTCGATGCTTGAAATAGAATTGGGACCTGGACTTTTAGGTAAAAACTTTGACGGATTACAGAACGACCTTGATAAATTGCAAGGCGTATTTTTGGAAAGAGGAAAGTATAATAATCTTGCCGAAAACAAAGAAGCGAGATACGACTTTACTCCGATAGCTAAAGTTGGAGACGAAGTTCAAGCGGGAGATTGGATTGGAGCTATTAAAGAAGGATGGATTGACCATAAAATAATGGTTCCGTTCAAATTTGAAGGCAAAGGAACTGTAGAAAGCGTGGCATCCGCGGGTTCTTACGGTTTATCCGATGTTCTTGCCGTTGTTAAATCTCATAACGGAGATAAAACGGAAGTTACTATGGTTCAAACTTGGCCCGTAAAACTTGCGATTAAATCTTTCAGAGAAAAACCAAGACCTTTCAAATTGCTTGAAACGGGAGTTAGAACTATAGACACATTTAATCCTATTACGGAAGGAGGAACGGGATTTATTCCTGGACCATTCGGAGCAGGAAAAACTGTTCTTCAGCATGCTTTGGCAACAAATGCAAACGCCGATTTGATTATAATGACGGCTTGCGGAGAGAGAGCAAACGAAGTTGTAGAAATATTTACCGAATTCCCTGAACTTATAGACCCAAGGACGGGAAGAAGCTTGATGGAAAGAACTACCATTATTTGTAATACTTCCAATATGCCCGTTGCCGCTCGTGAGGCTTCGGTTTATGTAGGTATGACGGTTGCAGAATATTATCGTTCTATGGGACTTAAAGTTCTTCTTCTTGCAGACTCTACTTCTCGTTGGGCGCAGGCTTTAAGAGAAATGTCAAACAGACTCGAAGAATTGCCAGGACAGGACGCATTCCCTATCGACTTGCCAGCCATTATTTCAAGTTTCTATGCGAGAGCGGGATTCGTTTATTTGAATAACGGAGAAACGGGTTCAATTACATTTATAGGAACGGTATCTCCTGCGGGCGGTAACTTGAAAGAGCCAGTAACGGAATCTACCAGAAAAGCCGCAAGATGTTTCTATGCGTTATCTCAAAAGAGAGCGGACAGTAAGAGATATCCAGCGGTTGACCCTTTGGATTCTTATTCTAAATATATAGAATATCCAGAGTTCGTAGAATTCGCGGACAGCAATATAGAAAAAGGCTGGTCTGAAAAAGTTATTAAAGCTAAAGATATAGCGAGAAAAGGACAGGAAGCGAACGACCAAATAAGCATTCTTGGGGATGATGCCGTGCCTTTGGAATACCATCAAAGATTATGGAAAGCTGAATTGATAGACTTCGTTATCTTACAGCAGGACGCTTTCGATAAAGTCGATAAAAACTGCCCTATAGAAAGACAAAAAGAATTATTAAATCAAGTAATGAAAGTGGTTGAAGCCGATTATAGATTTGACGATTATAGCGAAGTGGGAACTTATTTTAGAAGACTCATTAACGCGTTCAAACAAATGAATTATTCGGTTTATCAATCGGATGAACATAAAAAATATACAGCTGAAATGGAATCAATATTTGCTGAAAGGAGTATAACACATGCCTAAAGCGTTTCAAAAAGTTTATACAAAATTAGTTCAAATTACAAAAGCGACCGTGGCTTTAAGAGCCGAAAATGTTGGAAACGATGAAATGGCTTTGGTTGACGGACGCCCAGCGCAGGTTGTAAAAATGATAGGAGATATAGTTACCCTTCAGGTTTTTCAAGGAACGGAAGGAATACCTACAAACGCAGAAGTGGTATTTTTGGGAAGACCTCCGAGACTTAAAGTAAGCGAACTTCTTGCTGGAAGATTCTTCAACGCTTACGGAGAGCCGATAGACGGAGGAGCGGAAATAGAAGGCAAGGAAGTCGATATAGGCGGACCTTCGGTTAATCCAGTTAGAAGAAAACAGCCTTCAGAACTTATAGCCACAGGTATTGCGGGAATAGATTTGAATAACACATTGGTTACGGGGCAGAAAATTCCTTTCTTTGCCGACCCCGACCAGCCTTATAACGCAGTTTTGGCTCAAGTTGCAATTAGAGCGGAAGCCGATAAAATTATTTTGGGCGGTATGGGACTTTCAAATGACGATTATTTATCATTTAAAAATACTTTTACCGAAGCTGGAGCGTTGGATAAAATTATATGTTTCGTAAATACAACGGACGACCCAGCGGTAGAAAGACTTTTAATACCAGATATGGCATGCACAGCGGCGGAATATTTTGCTGTAGAACATAAAGAAAAAGTTTTGGTTCTCCTTACCGACATGACGCTTTATGCGGATGCTTTGGCAATAGTTTCAAATAAGATGGACCAAATTCCTTCAAAAGACTCTATGCCTGGTTCTTTATATTCCGACCTTGCTAAAATATATGAAAAAGCGGCGCAATTCCCAGACGGCGGTTCGATAACTATTATCGCCGTTACGACTTTGAACGAAGGGGATATTACTCATGCCGTTCCAGATAATACGGGATATATTACGGAAGGACAGTTATATTTAAGAAGAGATTCCGATATTGGTAAAACTATTATTGACCCTTTCAGAAGTCTTTCGCGTTTGAAACAGCTGGTTATAGGAAAGAAAACTAGGGAAGACCATCCGACCGTTATGAATACTTTGGTTCGTCTTTATTCCGATGCGGCTAACGCTAAAATGAAAAAAGAAAACGGTTTCGATTTGACGGAATATGATGAAAGATGCTTGAAATTCTCAAACGAATATTCCGAAAGATTGCTCGCCATAGACATTAATATTAAAATAGACGAGATGCTTGAAACGGGCTGGGAGTTAATGTCTAAATACTTCAGTAAAGCGGAAGTTGGAATTAAAGACTCATTAGTTGAAAAATACGGAAAATGGGCAAGTTAATTTGTTAATTAAAGGTAAATTAAAATGGCATTAAAGTTTCAATATAATAAAACGGCTTTGCAAAATCTCAGACGACAGCTTTCGATAAGAGAAAAAGCTTTGCCTACTTTGAAAAGTAAAGAAGCCGCTCTTCGTCTTGAGGTTAGAAAAATTACCGCCGAAATTGATTTGCTTAAAGAAGAATATCAAATGATAGTAAAAGAAAATCAGAATTATAACGGTTTTTGGACGGAATTTCCGCAAATTGTAAAAATTAGAAATATTATTTCCGAACAGAAAAATATTGCGGGAGTTAGAGTCGCTATCTTAAAAAATATCGATTTTGCTTTAGAACAAATTAGTCTTTTTAATATGCCTTCTTGGATAAGACTGGCTATAAGTATGTTTGAAAGGTTAATGACTATTCAAATAAGAATAGAAATGACGGAAGCGAGATTAAACGCTTTGGCTTATGCAAGAAAGAAAACCACTCAAAAAGTTAATCTTTATGAGAAAGTTCAAATACCAGAATACAGAATGGCTATAATCAAAATCAAAAGGTATATGGAAGACGAAGATAATTTGAGCAAATCTTCACAAAAAATAGTAAAAGAAAGAAACAGAGCAAAGGAGGCGTCTTTATGATTAGAAAGATGAAAAAACTCTCTCTATTTGTCTTTCATGAGGATAAGGAAAAAACTCTAAACGATTTGGCTTCGCTCGGTTTGGTTCATATAGAAATCGCAAACGGAGTTTCAAGCGAGAATATAGAAAATATAGCGTCAAAAAAGAACGAGGCGATTAGAGCTAAATCTATAATCAATTCGGCTTTATCGGAAGCTAAAAAAAATAAAAAAGACATTTCCAATTTGAAAGCGGAAAATACTTCAAAAAAAGCGGAAGAAGTTATTGATAATGTTTTGTCAATCTCTCAAACTGTAGATAAATTGAAAGCGGAAAAAGAAGTTTTGAAAAAAGAATTGTCTATTATATCGCCTTTCGGTAATTTTAGTTTTGATAAAATTAAAGAATTGCAGGATAAAACGGATTACGATATATTATTTTATTCGGCGACAATTAGAGAATTTAACGAATACGATTTTAATTCTTTTAAAGATATATTCGCTTATCCTATTAAAGAAGAAAGCGGAAAAGTTTATTTTATCGTCTTTAAGAAAAAAAATACGGAAGAAACTTTGACTTTCGATATTGTCAATATGCCTTCAAAATCTTATGACGATATAAATAAAGAACTTTTAAAGATAGACGGCGAAATAGAAAATAATGAAAACGAGATAATCAAAAGCCAAGTTTATATAAAAGCTATAGACGAGGAAATAGATAATCTAAATATTTACAATCATTTTGAAGAGGCTAAAGAAAGTTTTATAGCGAGCGAACCAACGGAAGGAAAAATACTTTATGTTGAAGCTTATATTCCTAAAGATAAAGAAATGGAAACTAAATTATTTTTGGACGAGAAAAAAATCGCTTATATATTGGAAGAGCCTACAAAATCGGATAATGTTCCAGTTGAACTTAAAAACAATAAATATGCGGGCGCTTATGAGATTATCACAAAATTATTCCAATTACCGAATTACTTTGAGATAGATTTGACTCCGATGATTGCGGTTTTCTATCCTCTTTTCTTTTCTTTTTGTTTCGGAGATTCTGGCTACGGTTTGGTTTTAACTGTTATGTCTATTATAGGATTATTTACCGTTTTGAAAGGAAATATGCGAGGAGTAGGAATACTTGCTTTGACTTTGGGCGTTTGCACAATTATAATGGGCATTATTAACGGAGGAAGCGTATTCGGAGTAACTATTTCGGCAAACACAAATATTCCTTTATTTGCGACTTTGAATAAATATTTGCTCATTACCGATGCGAGAGAAAACTGGTTTTTGACTCCGTTTAATACGGCGCTTTTGGTTGGGGTTTTGCATATATTCTTCGCTTTGATTGTCGGAGTTGTAGATAGAATCAAGACGAGCGATATTGGAGATATATTTGCGGCGGTTGGAAAACTTTTGCTTATACCGGGATTAGTTTTATGGTTCTTGGGCGATATGCAGAATATGGAAGTTATAAAACAGTTCGACAAAATATATTATATTCTTATGCTTGTCGGAGTAATATTCTTGGCTATATTGTCGAATGTCGGCAAGAAACCAGATGTATTAAATTCTATACTTGGAATTTACTTTGCGGCAACGGGTATAATGGGAGATACTCTTTCTTATATTCGTTTATTCGCTTTGGGAGCTTCGGGTTCAATACTCGCTTTGGTTATAAATCAGATTGGAACGAGTTTCAAGGCGATTCCGGGAGTAGGCGTAATTATAATGGTAGTATTTTTAGTTGTGGGACATGTCGCAATATTCGCTTTGAATATACTCGGAGCTATGGTGCATCCTTTGAGACTTACATTTGTCGAGTTTTATAATAATGTAGGTTTTGAAGGCGGAGGAAAAGAATATAAGCCTTTAAGGAAGGCTGCTTAAAATAGTTTAAAAATTTATTTTAAATAGAAAATTATTATTTTATCTAAAAGGAGATTTTATTATGGGTTTTACAATGAACACGGCGCTACTATTGGGATATATAGGAGCGGGATTGATGGTAGGGCTTGCTGGAGTAGGAAGTGCGGTAGGAACTTCCATTTCAGCTATGACAACCGTTGGAGCATTGAAAAAGAATAAGGACGCTTTCGGTAGCTGCCTCGTATTGAGCGCTCTTCCAGGAACGCAAGGGCTTTACGGATTTGCCGCATTCTTTATTATGCAAGGCTATTTAACCGCCGACATTACAATATTCCAAGGAGCCGCCATATTGGGAGCTGGAATTGCGGTAGGTTTGGCTTGTTTGGTTTCAGCCATCTATCAAGGCAAAGTTTGCGCAAACGGAGTAGAAGCTATAGGTAACGGTTATGATGTATTCGGTAATACGATTATAGTTGCCGTATTCCCAGAGCTTTACGCTATCGTTTCATTCGCTACGGCTTTCTTAATCAGTGGAACTTTAGGTTAATATTAAAACTTGATTTTGTTAAATCCATAGGAGTTTAATCTCTTATGGATTTTTTATTTTAACGCTTGACTTATTATTAAAATTGTTGTATTCTTATTTTATTAATTAATCAATTTATAAGTTATCAAGGAGAATATTTTATGAAGGTAATTATTATTAACGATACAATTATTAATTTTAATAATGTTTCATTAATTGAACATGATTATGATAGGCTGCTAATTTACTTAATTTCTAATATCCCTATGCCTGACTTTATTTCTACTACCGGTACTAATATGACCCGTGGCAACGACTGTATTGATACCAGAAATCACTCTGAAATTAAATATGGTAGAAGACTACCAGATATTGATATTACCTTTGAAAGGTCAATAAAAAAAGAAGAATATAAGAGAATAAAAGATTTCTTTAAAAATAAAGAGGAAACTGCTTTAGAACTTAATATTAAGACTAAAAGTTTTCACATTTATTCGTAAAATGAATTGGAGCGTCAATATGCGTTCCGTATTGAGTGACAAAAGAAACTCTATCTACAAAGAAACCGTCTTTTTTAATTGTATAAAGCGTTTCAATATTTAAGTTTGGGAAAGCCCCAAATTTTGGAATAGACGGATTAACATTGTGAGTTAAATCTATCCATTTATTTTCTTTTAAAGTTTCCAAAGCTTTTATAATATCGCTCATAATTTTTTCTCCTTAAAATTTTATTTAATTAAAATTATACCCCGTAATTAAACGGGATATAATTTTTCTATTATAATTTTTTAATATAATTTTACTTTTTACTTTTCAATCGCTTTCTGTAAATCGGCTATCAAATCGGAAACAGTTTCCAAACCTATACTCAAACGAACGGTATTCGGCGTTATTCCCGCAGATTTTAATTCAGCCTCGCTTAATTGTGAGTGAGTTGTAGAAGCGGGATGAATAACGAGAGATTTTGAATCGCCTATATTTGCCGTTATCGAATATAGAGTCAAACTGTCGCATATTTTTTTAGCCTCTTCATAACTTTGAGCCTCGAAACTTAAAAGTCCGCTAGCTCTTCCGTCTTTGAAATATTTTTTTAGAAGACTATGATAAGGACTCGAAGTCAAACCAGGGTAGCTTACCTCTTTAACCTTTTTATGAGATTCTAAAAATTTTGCTATCTCCAAAGCGCTGTCGCTATGTTTTTGAATTCTTAATTCCAAAGTTTCCAAACCTTGAAAATGAATCCAAGCGTTTTGAGGGCTTAAAGTAGCTCCGATATTTCTAAGCCATTCGGTAATTATTCTTATGCTAAAAATAGGCAACGGAAGATTAGCGTAAATCAAACCATGATAACTTTCATCGGGCGTATTGAAAGCTGGATAACGAGAATTGCCTTTTATAAGTTCGTTTAATCCTTCTCTTTCAATAACCGCTCCTCCGAGTCCGCTTCCATGTCCGTTTATATATTTAGTCAAACTATGAACCGAAACATCGACTCCGAAATCGAAAGGACGATATAAAATAGGAGTAGCAACCGTATTGTCGCAAATTGTCACTATCTTATGTTTTTTCGCTATATCCGTTATCGTTTTTACATCGGCAATCGCTATTTGAGGATTTGAAAGACTTTCAAAAAATATCGCCTTCGTTTTATCGTCAATGATTTTTTCGAGAGTGCTTAAATCGTCTATATCGAAAACTCTTCCCTCTATTCCGAATCTTTTCAAAACATGAACGAGCAAAGTTTGAGAGCCACCGTAAATTTTATTGGAATATGCTATATTGTCTCCGTTTTGCGCAAGATTGACTAACGAATAAAATAATGCCGAACTTCCGCTAGCGGTAGCAACTCCGAAAGCGCCTCCTTCGACTGCCGCAAGTCTTTTTGCAAGCATATCTACAGTAGGATTTGTGAGCCTTGAATATATATTTCCAAGTTCGGCTAAACCGAAACGAGCCGCCGCCTGATTAGCGTTTTCAAAACTGTAAGCGGTGCTTTGATAGATTGGAACGCTTAAAGTTCTCTGACTATCGTAATCGTATCCCGCATGAAGCGATAAAGTATTTGGCGTAAAATTATTGTTTGGTAAATTTGCCATTATTTTTCTCCTTAAAAATAAATTAAAATGTTAAAATTAAATTAATGAACCCAAGAGATTTAAATTAAAATCTCGCCTAAACCTAAAAGCATTTAAAATTTAAAAATTTGTTAAACGGAATATTAGCGCGCAAAAACGCGCATCATCATTGAAGAAGAATGCAAAAATACAATAGAAGCTATATTTGATAATATGAACGAACTCATAAAACTTTCTCCTCCTGTATTTTTTATTTTTGTCTTAATTATTAATTAATCTTTTATTTAATTGGAATAAATTATATATTTTATTTAAAAAATGTCAATAGTTTATTTTAATAAAAAATAATTATTAAATATAAATTATAACCTGATATTTTCAATTAGAGGTTGTATTATTATTTTTAATGATTTATAA
>NZ_JBNMIZ010000053.1:0-13897 GCF_050873525.1 Brachyspira sp.
GGTTAAAAGGTTAAAAATATATTAGTGTCTTCATCTATTGCGAGTGGAGACGCTAATATTTTAATTAAAAAATTGTTCTTTGATAAAGAAAGTCAAGAGTTGGTGTTCTTTTTTGATGTCGCTCTGCGCACCTTCGGTGAAAAAAGTAAGCAAGGCTTTCAGCCCGCTTTCAGCGAAAACAACTCCGTGCAGAATTTGAAAACGGGTTAGTTAAAACAATGAATATTAATAAAACATTTAATATGCAGAAATAATAAAGTTGAAAACAAAAATAAATTTTAATAAAGTAATAATTTAATTTGCAATCTTTCTTAAATTTTTCACTATAATTCGGCGTTCTTCGTGTGTTGCGAACGGAGGACGCTGTTTTTATTTTGAATTGATTAGTTTAGAAGTTGATTCGGTTTTGTGGGTGGATTTTTTATTTTAATTAGTGAGGTTGGAAATTAGATTTGTTATTTGGAATTTTTTGTTATAGTTAATAAAATTTGTAGGGGATTATTTTTTATTTATAAATGATTACAAATAAGTTAAATACTTTATAGATTAAAGTTTTTCTATTTCTTCGATTGGTAAGCCTGTATTTTCACTTATAAATTTTATGTCCAAACCTGATTTTTTTAGATTTTTGGCTATAGAATAATTGCGTTCTTTTATTCCTTTTTCCATACCTTCTATTATTCCCTCTTTTAAGCCCTCAAGTTTACCTTTTTCTACTCCCTCTTTTATTCCTTCTTCAAAGCCATCTTTTCTTGAACCTCGCATTAGGCTTGATTGATAAAACAAATAAGCTTCTCGTTTATCGTATTCGTTGAGTAAATCTTTGTTGTCTGTAAAATAATTGTATTTTTTCATCGCCTTTTCAAAAATCGTATCCTCTTTTAATAATTGAGACATGTCTTCCTCCTTGTTTGATTTTAAAAATAAAATCCAATTTTTTAATTCGGTTTTAATATCGGCGTCCTTATCAAATTTTGGAATTTCTACATAGTGAAGTTGAATGTGGTCGGTTAGAATTTTATTGCTGTTTTTTTCTTTTAATAAATAACAAGTATGCATTCGGTTATCGGTTTTGTCAAATAAAATATCGTCAATTAAATTTATGCTTATAACGGGTTTTAATTCTGGATAATCTTCGCCTTTCTTTAAAACATTTGAATAATTTTTACTCCAATAATATAAAGTCCTCTCGAAAAAGTTTTTTGTGGAATAAGTTTGAATTTCAATTATTACGATTGTTCCGTCTTCCGTTACGGCTTTTAGGTCTACGATACTTTCTTTATTATTTGCTTTTTCGGAAAGGTTGAATGGATTAATAATTTCTACAGATACAAAAGTTGCAAAATTTGAATCAATCATTACCGCGTTAATAAAACTCAATAATAAATCTTCGTCTCCTTCCAATCCGAAAAAATAACGGATAAAGTAATCGTTTAGCTTTTTAACTTCAATGTTGTTTTTATTATCTTTCATAATAATATTATAACAGAATAATTTTATTTGTCAAAGAGATTTAATAATTTTTTTAGTTTTTGATGTGTTGCGAACGGAGGACGCTGTTTTTTTGTTTTAAATTGATTAGTTTAGAAGTTAATGCGATTTAGAAAAGAATTTTATTTATTGAATAATTGAGATTATTAAAATTAATTTGTCATTGCGAGGAGGAAGTCCGTGACAAAGTAGGGCAGAGCCAAGCAATCTGCTATTGATAACGACAAATTTTACTTTCTTCTCTAAATGTTGCTATTGTTTTTATTATTAAACGAATTTATAATTAATCTAAACTTAAAATTTAAGTTTAATTAATTTTAATTGAGGAACTTAAAATGAAAAATAGAAATTTAATTATTATAATGATAAGTCTGCTTACGATTATCTCATGCGAAAATTCTTACGCTGAAATAAGATGGGAAAAAAATTTGGCGACAGCGATTAAAAAAGCGAAAAGTAAAAATCTTCCGATTATGATAGACATATATACAGACTGGTGCAGTTGGTGTAAAGAATTGGATAAAAATACTTATTCAAACGAAGAAGTGATTGAAACGGCTAAAAAAATGGTTTCGGTAAAATTGAATCCCGAAAATTCCGAAGAAGGCGAAGAGATTGCAAGAAAATACGGAGTTCAAGGCTATCCTACAATTCTTTTTATTAACGCGGACGGATTCGTTTTGGAAAATGTCGGCGGATATGTGGAAGGAGAAAAATTCGTTCCATACATGAAAAACGCCATCGACAAATTGGGCAAAATAAATGTTATACTTTCGAGCAAAGAACCGAGTTTGGAAAAATTAGATTTATATATGGAATCTGGAAACGAAACGGAAGCGACTAAAATATTCAACGATTTATTAGGCAAAAAATCGATTCCCGATGAAGCTATGCCGAAATATCTGCTCGGTTTCGGTTTGATAAGAGCGCAGCAAAGCGATTATGACGGAGCTAATTCCTATTTCGATAGAATAATAAAAGAATATCCAAAGTCCGAAGAAGTTTATATGGCTCATTATTATAAAGCGGTTGGAATGATTTTATCGGGAGATACGGATAAACCTAAAAAATATTTGGAAAATTTGATTAAAAACTCGAATATTCCAAATAATATAAAAACGCAATACCAAACTTTATTATCTTATATAAACGAAGATTGAATTAATATTATGAAAGATATTATAATAACGATAAGCAGACAATACGGAAGCGGAGGAAGATTTATAGGAGAGAGAATTGCCGAAAAACTAAATATAGGATTTTACGATAAAGAATTTATAGATGTAGTCGTGGAAAAAACGGGAATAAGCAGAGAAACCATAGAAGCGAAAGACGAAAAATTTACGAACGATAATATATTTTTCAACGCTTTTAATAAGAAACATTTTTTAAGTCCTTTCAATAACGATATGACATGTTCGATTTTGGATAAAATATTCGATATTCAAAGCGAGATAATAAAAGATATAGCGGATAAAGGTTCATGCATAATGATAGGAAGATGCGCGAGTTTTATTTTGAAAGAAACTCATAAATGTTTTAATGTTTTTATTCATGCGCCGATTAAAAATAGAATTGAAAGAATCACGAAACAATACGGAATAAAAATAGAAAACGCCGAAACTCAATTAAAGAATACCGATTTATACAGATATAATTATTGCAAATATTATACGGGCGAAGAATGGGGAAATATGGTTAATTATAATTTAACGGTCGACAGCGGATATTTTGACGACGAAGAAATTTGTAATATAATAATAAAGTCCGTAAAAGAAGCAAGTAAAAATAACGATAAAAAAATAAATTAATGGATATTAAACATGAAAAGAATTATAAGAGATTTAAATATTTTTAGAGAAAGCGATTATTTTTCTTACGAAACCGAATGCAGATTATGGAGAAAAAATAATGTATCTTTGATTATAGATTTCGGCGAAGAAGCGAATAAATCCGAATCGCTTAAAAAATATAAAACCAAAATTAACAGACTGTTAAACTGGATTGACGAAAATAAACAAACTGTTTCCGATTTTTTAATTTCTCATCAATGCGTAACTTTGGCAGAAGAATGGATTTCCGCAAACGAAAAAGTCGGCGAAAATTCTTATAAAAGCGATTTGGGCGAAATAGTAAACATCCCGATAACGGACGAAGATTTTTATAAAGCGATGTATTTGGACAGCGTTTTGATAGATTTTGAAGAAGACGAAAGAAAACCCGACACGACAATGCATATACTTTTTAAGCCTGATTATTTCAAAAAGCGTTCCTTAATCGTTTATGTTGATGGAGATAAAAATATAGAATACGGAGACATTGCAGGATAAATTAAAATATAAATTATTAACAAAAAAATCAAACATTAAACCTAAAAGTCACAACATCGCCTTCTTGCATAATATACTGTTTTCCTTCTAGTCTAATCGCTCCCGCCTCTTTAGCTTTAACGAAACTTCCAAGTTCGAGCAGTTTTTCACAATTTATAACTTCAGCGCTTATAAAACCTCTTTCAAAATCGCTATGAATAACGCCCGCGGCTTCTGGAGCGAACGCGCCTTCTCGAACTGTCCAAGCTCTAGTTTCATCCTCGCCCGAAGTTAAGAAAGTGATTAATTTTAAGAGTTTATGTCCCGCTTTCGATAATCTTGAAACTCCAGATTCTTTTACTCCCAAATCTTCCAAATAGCTTAATCTTTCCTCTTCGTCCAAATCCTGCAAATCCGCTTCTATTTTTGCGCTGAAAGGAATTAACTCAATATTTTTTTCTTTTGAATAATTCTGTAAAACGACATAATTTTTATTTTTTTCGGGATTGGCAAGTTCGTTTTCGGATAAATTCGCTCCAATCATCATACTTTTTGAAGTGAGCAAAAATAAAGGTTTAATAATTTCTTTTTCCGTATCGGTTAGATTTAAACTAAAAATAGGATTCGAGTTATTTAATTCGGGAAGAAGTTTATTTAAAAGTTCCAATTCTTCTTCGACTGATTTTGTTTTTCCGCCTTTCAAAGCTTTTTTTTGTCTTTCGATTCTCGCGTTAATAGTTTCAATATCTGCCAAGATTAATTCCGTTAATATAATATCCAAATCTCTTAAAGGATTTACCTCGCCTATATGCGTGATATTTCCGTCCTCGAATACTCTGACTACATGCAAAATCGCATTAACCTCTCTTATATGCGACAAAAATTTATTTCCGAGTCCTTCGCCTTTTGAAGCTCCTTTTACGAGTCCAGCAATATCGACAAAAGTGACGGCGTTATAAACTTTCTTTTTTGATTTGAAAAGATTAGCAAGTTTATCGACTCTTTCATCATAAATTATTGCAGTGGCTTCGTTTTTATCTATAGTGCAAAACGGATAATTAGCCGCCTCTGCATGAGCGTTTGTGAGAGCGTTAAAAAGCGTTGATTTTCCGACATTTGGAAGTCCGACTATTCCTATAGATAAAGCCATAATTATTTTTCCTTAAATTAAAATTTTTAAAATTAAATTTAAAAGAATTATATAAATAAATGGAATAAAAAACAAGAATTAATTATTAATTAACAAATCGTCATTGAAAGTTATTGCAGGCTTAAAATCTCGTCTTTACCATGTGTCCATTGACAACTGACGGAATTGACTAACGATAAAAAATTTAAACAATTAAAGACAAAAAATATAAGCAAAGAATAGAATTTTAGAAATACTTCGAACTAGTTTAAATTTCTCTTTCTATGTAGTAAAAAATAACTGTTTAATCATTTATATTCTCTCTACTTAAATTAAGTTTTTTATCTCTATATAAATATATTAGCAATATACATAAAAAAGTTTAAAATACTACCGCATCCGCTCTCGCTATCGCTTGGGTAATTGCAAGAGGCGATAATATAATTCCTATTCCAGGAACTAAAAAAATAAAATATTTGGAAGAAAATATAAAATCTGTAGACTTAAAAATAACGGAAGAAGATTTTAAACAGATAGACAATATTTTAAATAAGCATCCTAATATTGGGGAAAGATATTCGAGCAGAGAAAATAGTTTTTTGAAGAAATAAGATTTTGGAATTTAAAATAATAATTTAAAATAAAATATTTTTGATTATACCTTTAAAGCATAATTAGTTATAAAACAAAAGTATTTGCTACAAATTTTTTAATATTTTAAAATTCAAATTAATAAATAATTAAAATTTAAAGTTGAGGGTTAGGAAAAATAATTAAGGAAAAACAAAATGCAAAAAAGAAAAATTGGAAATTTAGAAGTTTCGGCAATAGGACTCGGTTGCATGGGAATGAGTTCGGGCTACGGAGAAAAAAGTGATAAAAAAGATATGATAAATCTTATTCATGAAGCGGTAGATTTGGGAATTAATTTTTTCGATACAGCCGAAGTTTACGGACCTTTTGAAAACGAAGAAATATTGGGCGAAGCTTTGAAAGACTATAAAAATAAAGTAGTCATTGCCACAAAATTCGGTTTGGAAGCGGGAGCGAAAATATTGACTCCAAATTCAAAACCAGAAGCGATAAGAAAATCAATCGAAGGCTCGCTTAAAAGACTTAAACTCGAAGCCATAGATTTATATTATCTTCATAGAGTCGACCCGAATACGCCGATAGAAGAAGTTGCATTAACTATAAAAGATTTGATGAAAGATGGAAAAGTAAAACATTGGGGACTTTCGGAAGCGGGAACTGAAACCATAAAAAAAGCTCATAATGTATGTTCTTTAACGGCTATTCAAAGCGAATATTCTATGATGTGGCGATTTCCAGAAAAAGATATTATTCCTTTACTCGAAAAATTAAATATCGGTTTTGTTCCGTTCGCTCCATTAGGAAAAGGTTTTTTGACGGGAAGCTTAGCGAAAGATACGGAGTTTAAAGACGGAGATTTTAGAAAAGTTATTCCAAGATTTAGTAAAGAAAATATGACGGCGAATTACGATTTGGTTAATCTTATAGGAAAAATTGCAGAAGATAAAAATGTCAAATCCTCTCAAATCGCTTTGGCTTGGGTTTTGGCTCAAAAAAGTTTTATAGTTCCAATTCCAGGGACGACTAAATCGGAAAGATTAAAAGACAATTCAAAAGCAGCGGATATAAAATTAACCGATAACGAAATAGCCGATATAAATTATGCGATTTCCAAAATGAATATTATCGGCGAGAGATATCCCGAAGGTTTTGCCGATAAGGTTGGAAGATAAATAGCAAATTAATTTTATAAAGTTTAAAACTTTTTTCATATTTAAATCCTTTGAATTATAGATTGTCTTGCAATTTTGCAGGGCAATCTTTATTTTAATAAAAACATAAAAAATAAAATATTTAAAATATTTTTGGTTATACTTTTAAAGCATAGGAAACCATAACAAAAAAGTATTTGACTAAAAAAATATTAAAATTAAAATCAATTCCATAAACAATTAATTTAAGGAGAAAAAATTGAAAAATATATTTATTATAATTTCTATATTATTTTTTATAAGCGATAATTCATTTGGAGAGAATATGACTGAGATTACATTAAAAATTAAAAATAAAGAATACGAAGCGGTTTTATACGATAATTCTTCCGCAAGAGAATTAATAAAAAATTTTCCAATTAGTATAACTATGAGCGATTTACATGGAAACGAAAAATATTATAATTTTTCTAAAATATTTCCAACTTCAAGCGAAAATGTCGGAAATGTGAATAAAGGCGATATAATGCTTTTTGGCGATAATTGTTTGGTAATATTCTATAAAAGTTTTTCAACTCATTATAGATATACGAAATTAGGATATATAAAAAATTTGGAAGATTTGGAAAATTCGCTCGGTAAAGGAGATATTAATATAATTTTTATTTTGAAATAATATAATAAAAATAAAATTACATATTGACTCTGGAGTTAACTCCAATGTTATAATAGTAATATAAAATAAAAAATTTAAATAATAATTTTTAATAACGGAGGAAAAAATGTTTAAACCTTATGTTTCTTTATTAATGCTAACTTCCATTGACGGAAAAATTGACGGAAGTTTTATTGACGATTATAATCAGGAATTGGGAGATTATTACGAAGAGTTGAAACTTGAAATTTCGGACGCTTGGGGAAACGGAAGCGCAACTCACAAAATTTATTTCAGCGATGAAACCGTAGATATTTCAAAGTATAAAAACTCAAAAGCAGATTACGAAGACAATATTATCAAAAGCGAATTTCCTTATGCGATTTCTTTCGATTCTACTGGAAAAGTAAAATGGAAAGACAATTTGCTTGTTTATCCAGAGAATATTAAAAATCAGGTTTTGGTTGTGACTACTAAAAAAGTAAACCCCGAATATATCGCCTATCTTAAAGAAAAGAAAATAGCTTATATTTTTGCGGGAGAAGAAAAAATAGATTTGAATATAGCGCTTGATAAATTATATAGACTTTTCGATATAAAGAGATTTGCCTTAACGGGAGGAGCTACAATAAACGCCGAATTTTTTAAAGAGAATTTGGTTGACGAAATAAATATTATGATAGCGCCTTTTATAGACGGAAGCAAAAATCTCACAATATCGGAAACAGTAGACGGAAAAAGTTTGACTAAAGAGTTTAAATTTAGCGAAGTTAAAAAACTTAAAAATGATGGAGTATTACTAATATACAAAAAATAACATTTTACTATTGACTCTAGAGCTAACTCTAACGGTATAATAATTAAAGAATTATTAAGCATAAAATCAAGGAGAAAATAAAATATGACGGAATTACAAAAATTAGAAGCTGGTTTGGAATACTGCTTTTTTGACGATGAAGTCGCTCAAAGAAAAACGGACGCCGTAATAAAATGTAAAAAATTTAATTCCATAGAACCCGATAACTTTGAAGAACAATTCAAAGCGATAAAAGAATTATTAGGTTCGGTTAAAGATAAAGCTTATATCAACATGGGTTTTTACTGCGACTGTGGAAAAAATATTCATGTCGGAAAAGATTTTGTGGCAAATTTTAATGTTACAATATTAGATATAGCTCCCGTAAATATAGGCGATTATTGTATGATAGGACCGAATACTTTAATAACTACGGTTGGGCATCCTCTTACGGCAAGCGGAAGAAGAAAGAAACTCGCTCAAGCAAAACCCGTGAATATTGGAAACGATGTATGGATTGGAGGAAATTGCGTAATATTGCCGGGAATTAATATAGGCAATAATGTAATCATAGCCGCTGGTTCGGTTGTAACTAAAGATGTTCCAGATAATACTTTAGTCGCGGGAATTCCAGCGAAGAAGATAAGAGAATTGGAAGAATAAAATAGTTGAAAAATAAAAAAATAAAATATTAGGAGAAATTACATGAAAAATGTAAAATTAAACAACGGCGTGGAAATGCCAATATTAGGTTTCGGAGTTTTTCAAGTTTCGGATTTAAAAATTTGCGAAAAAGCTGTTGCGGATGCAATCGAAGTCGGTTATAGATTATTCGATACGGCGAGCGTTTACGAGAATGAAGAAGTTGTAGGAAATGCAATTAAAAAATGCGGTATTAAAAGAGAAAAATTTTTTATCACCTCAAAAGTTTACATGCCAGAAATGGGCTACGAAAATACAAAAAAATCTTTTGAAAATACGCTTTCAAAATTGAAAACCGATTATTTGGATTTGTATTTGATTCATATGCCTTTTGGAGATTATTACGGTTCTTGGCGGGCGATGGAAGAGCTTTATAAAGAAGGAAAAATTAAAGCTATCGGAGTCAGCAATTTTACGAGCGATAGAATAGTAGATTTTTGTTATAATATAAAAGTTATTCCAGCTATTAATCAGATTGAAATTCATCCTTTTTATCAGAGAGACGAAGAGATTGAACTTTTGAAAGAATATAAAATTCAAGCGCAGGCATGGGCGCCGTTTGCGGAAGGATTAAACGGAATGTTTACAAATCCCGTTTTATCTAAAATTGCAAAATCTCATGGAAAATCTGTCGCTCAAGTAATCTTGCGTTTCAATATTCAGAGAAATATAATCGTCATTCCAAAATCGATTCATAAAGAAAGAATAGAGGAAAATTTTAATGTATGGGATTTTGAATTGAATTCGGAAGATATTAAAGCGATATCCGAACTTGATTTAAAGCGTCCGCAAATGGTGGATACGAGAAGCGTAAGCGAAGTGAGAAGAATTTACGGATTTAAAGATAATCCCGTAATAACGAGTTTATAATTTTAAATCATTTTAATAAAAGGAGAAAATATGCAAAACTTAATTATTTTCGCTCATACTTTTTGGAAGGATTCAAAAGTAAATAGAGCGCTTTTGGAAGAATTAAAAAATAATAAAAATGTAAATGTCCATAATTTAACCGTCATTTATCCCGATGGAAAAATAAATTCCGTCAAATCGGAAGTGGAACTTTTGAAAGAAGCGGATAATATTATTTTTCAATTCCCTTTATTCTGGTTTAGTATGCCAAGTTTACTTAAAGAATGGCAGGATTTAGTTTTAACCGACATACTTCACGGAAGCGATAGCAAGGCTCTTAAAAATAAAACATTTAAAATTATCACTACGGCTGGCGGCGAAAAATCTTTTTACGATTCTTTGGATTTTAATATAAGCGAAATTCTATCGCCTATAAATGTGAGTTTTAAATATCTTGGGTTAAAAATTAAAGAACCATTTTGTATTTATGAAGCGAATAAAGATAATTTGCCCATAAAAGAATATTTAGATATTTTTAAATAAAAAATTTTAAGGAGAAAATTATGACTATAGCGGAAGTAAGTAAAAAAGTTAATCTTTCGGCGGATACTTTAAGGTATTACGAAAGAATAGGTTTGATTCCCGAAGTAAACAGAACGGAATCGGGAATAAGAGATTATACGGAAAAAGATTTGGGGAATTTGGAATTTGTAATATGTTTCAGAAACGCGGGCATATCTATAGAAACTCTAATAGAATATATGAAACTCTATAAGAAAGGAGATTCGACTATAGAAGCGAGAAAACAATTATTAATTTCGCAAAGAGAGGTAATTCAAAAAAGATTGGACGAAATTCAGAAGACTTTTGAAACATTGAATTTCAAAATCGACAATTACGAAAAGATTTTAATCAAAAGGGAAAAAGAATTGTTAAAGAAAAATAAATAAAAAAATTTAAGGGGAAAATTATGACTATAGCCGAAGCGAGCAAAAAACTTAATCTTTCCGCGTATACTTTAAGATATTACGAAAAAATAGGTTTGATTCCTGAAGTGAGTAGAACAAAATCTGGAATAAGAGATTATACGGAAAAAGATTTGGAACATTTGCAATCCGTAATATGTTTTAGAAACGCGGGAGTATCTATAGAAACTTTAATAGAATATATGAAGCTTTATAAGAAAGGAAACTCGACTATGGAAGCAAGAAAACAATTATTAATTTCGCAAAAGGAAGCTATTAAAAAAAGATTGGAGGATATTCAGAATACTTATGAAACATTAAGTTTAAAAATCGACAATCATGAAAAACTTTTAGTTGAAAGAGAAAAAGAATTATTAAAGAAAAATAAATAAAATTACATATTGACACTAGAGTTAGCTCTAATGGTATAATATATATATAAATAAAAAAATTTTTAAAACAAGGAGAAGCAAAATGCTTGGAAATTTCACCTATTGTAATCCGACAAAATTATATTTCGGAAAGGAAGCTCTTAAAGGGCTTAATGAAGAGTTGCCTAAATACGGTAAAAATGTTTTACTCGTTTACGGCGGAGGTTCTATTAAGAAAAACGGCATTTATGACGAAGTCGTTAAAATTCTTAAAGAGAACGGAAAAGAAGTTTTTGAAGACGCGGGAGTTATGCCAAATCCTACGGTAGAAAAACTAAACGAAGGAGTTGAGCGAGCGAGAAAATCGAAAGCGGATTTTATTTTAGCGGTTGGCGGAGGTTCGGTTTGCGATTACGCGAAAGCGGTTTCAATTTCGGTAAATTGCAAAGAAGACGCTTGGGAAAAATATTTTATTCGTTTTGAAGATGTCGACAAAGACACTAAAATTATTCCTATCGGATGCGTTTTGACTATGGTTGGAACGGGAAGCGAAATGAACGGAGGCTCGGTAATAACAAATCATGCTCAAAAATTAAAAATAGGGCATGTTTTCGGAGAGAATGTATTTCCTAAATTTTCAATACTAAATCCCGAATATACTTTTACTTTGCCAAAATATCAAATGGTTTCTGGAATCTACGATATAATGTCGCATATACTCGAACAGTATTTTTCTGGAACTGACGACAATACTTCCGATTACATTATGGAAGGACTTTTGAAATCGGTTATTCATAGCGCGGAAATTGCCGAAAAAAATCCGCAAGATTATGAAGCGAGAAGCAATATTATGTGGACAGCAACTTGGGCTTTGAATACATTAGTTGCTAAAGGAAAAAGTCAAGATTGGGAAGTTCACATGCTCGGGCAAAGCGTTGGCGCTCTTACGGACGCTACTCATGGAATGACGCTCGCCGCGGTTTCTATGCCTTATTATCGTTTCATTCTTCCTTACGGAGTGGAAAAATTTAAAAGATACGCCGTAAATGTATGGAATGTAAATCCCGAAAGAAAAACGGATAAAGAAATCGCCGAAGAAGGTTTGAATAAAATGGAAGCTTGGATGAAAAAAATCGGGCTTGTAATGAATATCTCCGAACTTGGCGCAAAAGAGGAAATGCTTGACGATATGGTTAAAAGCACTTTTGTTATGGAAGGCGGTTATAAAGTTCTTAATAAAGACGATATTAAAGCCATCTTGAAAGCGAGTTTTTAATAAAAGTTTAAGCAAAATTTTTTAAGACAATAGTTAAAAAATTTTTTCATATTTAGTCCTTAAATTTAAGGTTGCCTTGTATGTTTTGTAATTCTGCGAGGCAATCTTTTTATTTTGACTTTAAATTTTAATTATTATATAATAATCAAAATCTAAATTAAAAAAGGACTTAAAAATGAAAAAAACAATTTTTAAAACGATAATTTTTATAACAATATCAATAATAATTTCATGCGCTAATGAAAAATCGGAAGTTCGATTAGACGAAAAAGAAAGATTACAAATATACGACATGCGATATTTGATAGCGGATAACGGAGAATATTTAAATGTAATATTGGAAGAGAATTCTAAAAATGTGTTTATAGATTATAAATTTTATACTAATCAATCGATTGACATGTTTGAATTCAATACGGAAATTGACAATGGATATATAAGCGCCGAAGTTATAAACGATAACGGAATCGCCACAATGACGGGAAATTTATCGGATGCGGGATTTAACGGAAAAATAGACGATAGAGAAATTAATTTTGTAGATGCAAACTCTCCAATTTCAGGCGCAAAAGTTGTCCGATATACATACACAAATGTATCTCCTGAAGATGCATCCGAAGAAGATAAAAAAACTTTTGAATATTATTCTTCAATATTTTTACTTAATAACGATAAAAAATTGGCAAGTATAGATAAAATAAATTTGGATATAAACTCCGATATGACGAGCGACAAATTGGATATAAATAAATTGTCCGATATAAAAAATATTTTAAGTAACGATATGCTTTCATATCATAACGATTGGGTTGAATCTGAATATCCAAATTATGCTTCAATATTTCAATATAGAATAGATTATTTAAGCGAAAAGATAGCTTCAATAAATAGATATTATTACTTATACATTGGCGGAGCGCATGGAATTCATGGAAATATCCCAAAAGTTTATTCTTTATCGGATGGCAAAAGATTAAAAATAGAAGATATTTTAATCGATGTAAACGATTCTAATTTGATAAATAAAGTTAAAGAAAAACTTTTATCTATTAGAAACGAAGAAGATTATTTTAATTTAGACGAGATTTCCTTGCAAGAAAATAATTTTCATATAACTTCAAAAGGTTTGGTATTCACTTGGGGAGTATACGAAATAGGACCTTATGCTATGGGATACAGCGAAGTTTTATTTTCGATAGACGAAATTATGCCTTATTTGAAAGACGAATATAAGAGTATTTTTGAATAAAATTATTTTTTCATTTTATAATTTATAATAAAATGGATAAAAAGCTCGTTCTTACTGTAGAAGTTGACGGCTACGCTTTTCATAAAAATCTACCGCTCAAAGTAAGAGAGACGAATTGAAAAATAAAATTCTTGAAAAATATGAAATCCCTTTAATACGATTAAGCACAATCGGAAGCGATGAAAAGAATATAATAAAAAATAAATTAGAAGAAATTTTATCTGTAAATAAATCAATATAAAATTATAAATTTTATTTTAAAAAAATTATAAAAATTATCACTAAACCTCTTGACAATTATTACTATATAAAGTATTATCTTTAACGATAATCTAAATACTTTTTAAAAAATTTTTTTAA
>NZ_JBNMIZ010000054.1:0-13707 GCF_050873525.1 Brachyspira sp.
ATCCACTTTGTATAAAATTTATTTATTAATGAAATTAAATTATAAAAATTGAATTTTACTAAATTTGGATTACTTCGGCTAACGCCTCGTAATGACAAAGAATGTTTAATTAAAGAAATTATGTTTTGCAATAGCAAAGAAAGACAAATCCTTACAAATAAAAACTTGTCTTTAAAAAAATTAAAAAAGTTTAAACTATTTTGGTTCGCGGTTCGCGGTTCGCGGTTCGCGGTTCGCGGTTCGCGGTGAACTGCAAATATTATTTATTAGATTTAATAACATAATGGTTGAATTATACGATATTTAGAATTTTTTGTCAATAGTTGAAATAAAATTTTTTAAAAAAATTCGCTAAAAGCGGGCAGTCGCCGAGTGAGGTAAATAAATCCAAAACAAAAACTCTTGTTTTTTCTACAATATAAAATTATAATAATCAAAATATTTAATAACAAAAAATATTTAATTTGATTTAGTCAAAGGAATTTAATTTTATGATAAAAAATATTATTTCGGATATTGGAAATGTTCTTTTTGAATTCGATACGGCGGGATTCATTGAAAAAAATATTGAAGCGGAAGATAAAGAAAAATTTTTTGATTCTGTTTTTGGAAGCGAAAATTGGAATCTGATGGACAAAGGCGATTTGGCTTTTAATGACGCAAGAAATTATTTTTTATCCGTATATCCAAAATATAAAGATGTTTTAAATAAACTTTTCGACAGTTCTTTAACTTTATGCCTCAATATGAATAATAACAACATAAATATTTTGAAAGAATATAAAGAAAAAGGATATAATATTTATTATTTGTCGAATATGTCGGTTGAAACTTTTGAATGTATAAATAAGAAAACGGATTTTTTTGAAAAGACTTGCATCGGCGGAATCGTTTCGGCTTATGAGAAAATGATAAAACCGAGCGAAGAAATCTACAAACTTTTATTAAATAGATTTGATTTGAAGGCGGAAGAATGTTTATTCGTAGACGATAATTTGAATAATGTTAATTCGGCGTTGAAATTGGGTTTCAATTCTTTTCAATTAAAAAATATGAGCGACATGAAAATTGAACTCAAAAAAATATTAAAATAAATTTTTAAACGATTTTTAAAATGAAAAAAAAGATAAAGAATATATTTTTGCAAATAAAAAATCGCTACGGTTTGGTTTATTTAAGCGTCATTTCAATATTTATAATATTGGATTTTATCGCAGCAGCGTTTACTACAAATTTTTTATACGAACCGAATATTAATCCTTTGAATTTATTTTTAATTTTGTTTGTTCCTACAACAAGCATCGCGGTCGGAATAATTACGATAATAAAATTTATTCTCGAGGCTTTCAAAAAAAAAGAAGGCTCTCATATAAAATTGGTTATCATTATAATTATGGCTTTGATTACGATTCTTCCAAGTTTTGTAATAAGTTATATTTCTTCTTATATCATAAAATCGAATATCAATTTTTTTATAAATAGCGATATTAATAATTCAATTTATAATGTGATTGATATGTCGAATAACGAAATAATAAATAAACAAAATAATATGCTTTCGGTTTTGTCGAATATTGGAAATAATTATTTTAATAATATTTATAGACATATTGATTTGGAAAATCCGACTAATAATTTTGATAATTATAACAGATTAAACAATTTGATTAAAAATTATTACGATTTTCAAAATATCGCTTTTTTATCGAATTCTTATTACGGGCATAGTTCCGTTTTTTTTAATTTGCAAGATTATCTGCCTTTGGATGTCAATTATAGATTATATACGGACGAAGTGATTTTTATAAATAGCGAATATAGAGATTTATTTTATGTAAACGCGATTATTCCGCTTTCCGCCGCAAATAATTATGTTATCTGGTCAGAGCCAATGTCTTCAAATTATATAGAAGTGAGAAATAACGCTTTGGAATCTTTCAGACTTTACAGTTCGGCAAGTATGTTTGTAAATGAATTTTCGATTATATTAAAACTTTTATATATATTCGTTTTAGGAATTTCCACATTTTTTTCAATAATATTTGGAATAATTTTAGCGCGATTAATATATAAACCGATAAGTCTCCTTTTGAAAGCGACAAATTCAATAATCAACGCCGACTTCGATATCGACATGAAATTTTCAGGAATTCATGATTTAAGAAATCTTATTTATAGATTCAATATTATGGCAAGAGCGCTTAAATATCATAGAGACAGAGAGAATACGAGATTACGACTCGAAACTTGGAGAGAAGCGGCGATTAAAGTGGCGCATGAAATAAAAAATCCTCTCATGCCGATAGTAATGAACGCGGAACTTATTGAAATAAATTTAAAAAATAATATGTCGGAGAAAGATATAGAAAAAGTAAAAAATTCGACAAATATTATAATCAAAAACGCGAACTCAATTTCTACTTTGATTAAATCGTTTTCGGAGTTTTCATTTGCAATTAAAATTTCGGATGAAAAAGAATCTATAAACGAAGTCATTTTGGAAGTAGTCGATTCGTTTAAAAATATTCCAAATATAAAATTTGAAGTTTCGCTAACAAAACATGATTATTTTATCAATATGGATAGAGATAAACTCATTATGGCTTTCAGAAATTTAATTAAAAATTCTATAGAAGCTATGGAAAACAATAACGGAAATTCTATAATTTATATTTCTTCTTATCATGATATTTCGGACGGAAAAGAATTATTTACTGTGAGCATAACGGATACTGGAGTCGGAATTGAAACCTCGAACATAAAAAAAATATTCGAACCTTATTTTACTTCAAAATCGAAAGGCACGGGAATCGGACTTGCAACTGTTGAAAAAATTATTATGGAACATAAAGGACATATTTTAGTCGAGTCGATTGTCGGAGAAGGAAGCACTTTCTTTATAAGATTTGAAATTTGAAATTTGAGATTAAAAAAATTAAAATAAATTTAAAATAAAAAATTTAGATTGGAATATTTTTGCCAAACGATTTTATATGATTTATAAGTTTAGTCATATTTTTCGGATAATCCAGACAAGTTATATTTAATTCTCTCGCTTTTTCTCTAATGTCTTTTTCCGTATTTTCGCATAGAAAAAATATTTTGTATTCGTCCGTATTTATAGATTTTAATTTTTTGAATTCCGTTATAAATTCTATCGCATTAACCCAAACCAAATCGGGGTTAAATATTAATATTCTTATATCATGCTTATAAATCTGCCCCATTAATTCGTAAAGATTTTCCGCCGTAAAAACGGTGAAAGAAAAACTTTCCAAAAAAGCCTTTATTTTGGTGGCTCTATTATCATCGTCTATGATTATGACAGGACTATCCATAAAATAAATCCAATTAAAAGTAAATTTACCGAGAGAGGGAATCGAACCCTCACTGAGTCGCCCCAATCAGATTTTGAGTCTGACGTGTCTACCAATTTCACCATCTCGGCTAATAATTTATATATATTATACTTTATAATAAACAAAAATCAAGCGTTAATTTTATTATTTTTATCAAATTTATTATAGTTTTACAAGTTATTGCAAAATTATATCTTTATTATAAAATAAAATTGACTTTTAGATTTTTAACAGGTTTATAATTAAATGAAAAAAATATTATTAAATAAATTATTAAAAAATATATTAATCTCTATAATCGTATCGGCTGTTCTTTTATCATGCGCCACGACTTCAAAAAATACTTCGAGCGGAGTTTTTGTCGGAGAAGAAACTGGCGATATAGGAGTGGTAAATAATTGGAAGAATCCCGATTTCAAAGGCGGAAAAACCACAAAAATAATTGCGGAAGGTTTTGCGGGAACGGACGGAAGAGGAGAGGCAAACGCGATAGAACGGGCGATTGAAAGCGCAAAAAGAAACGCAGTCGAGCAGGCGGTAGGTTCTATAATTCATGGAGTCGCTTCGGTTAATAATAATAAACTGCTCGATTCAAAAATCTACGAAAATACTACGGGTTATATTTCTTCTTATAAAGTTCTTAATATTACCAAAAATACTTCCGTCTGGTATTCTAAAATAGAGGCGATTGTCGGAGTCGATATGCTTCAAGATAATCTGCAGGCAATGGGAATACTTATGGATAGAAAAAGCATGCCTTTGATAGTCGTTTTGGTTATAGACGAAAAAGGAGATTTAAGCGAATCGTTTAATGTTCAATTAGAAAAAAATATGGGAGATAAAGGATTTAAATTTGTAAGTTCGAGTTCATTAAGAAAAATTATGCGAGACGAAAATATAAATTATTCAGATTCGGATTCCGTCAAAAAAATAGCGCAGTCTACGGGAGCGCAAGTTGCGATAGTAGGAAAAGCGGGAGCGTCTTACTTTACGACAATACAGGGAACGGCAATGAAAAGTTATAGAAGCGATGTGGCGATAACGGCAATTAATATTTCCGATTATTCGACAATAGCGAGAGCGACTCATCAGGCGGGAGGAGTCGGCGGAAGCGATAAAGACGCTCATTCTATAGCTTTGGTAAAATCTGCGGATTCAATATCGGACGATTTTATAAGTCAAATTGTAAATAAATGGCAAAGCGAAGTTCAAAACGGCACGGAATATACGATTTATGTTTCTGGGCTTAATTTTGACGATTCGATAGATTTTGAGGACGCGCTTAAAAAAAATATAGGAAATATTAAAAATGTTTATAATAGAGGAGTCGCGGGAGATTCTTCAAGATATGTGATTCAATATGTGGGAACGAGCAGAAATCTCGCGGTAGATATTAACGCCAAAGCTAAAAATATGGGATATCAAATAATAATAAACGGTTTTGACGATAAAACTATTACATTGAAAGCGTCTAAAAGAGAATAAATAAAAATGAAACCAAAATTAGTGATTCATACATGCTGCGCCGTTTGTATGTGCTATCCGAAAACTCTGCTTGAAACCGAAAATTATGAAACGATATTTTATTTTTACAATCCGAATATTTATCCAATAAAAGAATACGAAAGAAGAAGAGACGAATTTATCGATTATGCGAAATCTTTAAATATAAGCGTTCATATAGAAGAGAATGAAAAATATATTGAAGAATGGAATAACGATATAAAAGGTTTTGAAAACGAACCCGAAAGAGGAGCGAGATGCAATATATGTTTTAAGCATAGAATCAATAAAGCTTTCGAATATGCGAAAAATATAAACGCTCAATATGTTTCAACAGTTATGACGGTTAGCCCGCATAAAAACAGCAAAGTCATAGAGGAAATAGGAAATTCTTTGGCTGAAAAATATTCTCCAATCGAATATTTGCATATAGATTTTAAGAAAAAAGACGGCTTCAAAAAAAACAATATAATAGCAAACGAAGTCGGACTTTACAGACAGAATTATTGCGGATGTAGGTTTAGTATAAGGGATTGAATACTATTTCAATATCGCTCCTGTATTTGCCGATTGAACGAGTTTTCTATATCTTCCAAGCCAGCCTTTAATTTCTTCCAGCGGTTTAATAGGAATTTCTTTTTTTCTCTTTTCCATTTCTTCGTCAGAGATTTCAAGATTTATCGAATGATTTGGAATATCGATACTTATAATATCTCCTTCTTTTATGAAAGCTATTTCGCCTCCGCTTGCCGCTTCTGGAGAAACATGCCCTATCGAAGCTCCTCTCGATGCTCCCGAAAATCTTCCGTCCGTTATTAAAGCGACATCTTTATCCAATTTCATTCCCGCCAAAGCCGAAGTAGGATTCAACATTTCACGCATTCCAGGACCGCCTTTTGGACCTTCGTATCTTATAACCAGAACATCGCCTTTATTTATTTTTCCCGCGTATATTGAAGTTATAGCTTCCTCTTCCGACTCGAATACTCTTGCGGGACCTTTATGAACGAGCATTTCATCGGCAACCGCGGACCTTTTTACAACGCATCCGTCTTTCGCTATGTTTCCCCAAAGAATCGCTATTCCTCCAGTTTTGCTATAAGGATTTTCTATATTTCTTAAAACTTTATTATTTTTATTAATCGCGTTTTTTATATTTTCCGAAATCGTTTTTCCCGTTACGGTTATAAGAGAAGTATTCAAAAATCCACCTTTTTCAAGTTCTTTCATTACCGCTGGAATTCCGCCCGCTTTATATAAATCTTCTATATAGTTTGGACCCGCTGGAGCTAAATGGCATAAATTTGGAGTTCTGTCGCTCACTTCGTTTATAGTTTTCAAATCTATTGGAATTCCAGCTTCGTTCGCTATGGCAAGCAAATGCAAAACGCTGTTTGTGGAGCAGCCCAAAGCCATATCAACCGCTAACGCATTTTTGAAAGATTCGGAGTTGATTATATCCAAAGGTTTTATATTTTTTCTTAATAATTCCATTACTTGTATTCCAGCTTTTTTCGCCAAAGAAGTTCTTGCCGAATAAACCGCTGGAATAGTTCCGTTTCCCGGCAAAGCGATTCCCAAAGCTTCGGAAAGACAATTCATACTATTAGCCGTATACATTCCCGCGCATGAACCGCAGCTTGGACATGTATTTTGAGCAAAATCTTCAAGTTCTTCATCGTTTATTAAATTTGCCTTTTTAGCTCCAACCGCTTCGAATATGCTCGACAAACTTATTTTTTCTTCGTTATGGTCGCCAGGAAGCATCGCTCCTCCGCTTATAACGATTCCCGGAATATTCATTCTTAAAAGTCCCATTATCATTCCAGGGACTATTTTATCGCAATTTGGAATTAGAACGACTCCGTCAAGTCCATGAGCCACAACCATACTTTCAACCGAATCTGCAATAAGCTCTCTCGAAGGCAGAGAATATTTCATTCCCAAATGTCCCATAGCAATTCCATCGCAAACTCCTATAGCGGGTATAAGAATCGGCGTTCCTCCTCCTATCAATACTCCCGTTTTAACCGCTTGCGAAAGTTTATCCAAATGAATATGTCCAGGAACGATTTCGCTGTATGCCGAAATAACTCCAATTAAAGGTCTTTTAAGCTCTTCGTCCGTATAACCCATAGAATAGAATAAGGACCTGTTTGGCGCTCTCTCGTCTCCTTTCAATACTCTGTCGCTTCTTAAAGAACTATTTTCTCTGAAACTCATAATTATATCTCCTGTTATTTATGCTTATTATAAAAAATTGATTATATTAAAATTATTAAATTATTATTTTATTATTTTTTCTCGCTCTCTATAGACTTATTATAACTCGCTAAAATAGTTTCAATAAGCCCGCTTCTCAAGGCTTTTTCTTCCAATTTTTCCACGCCTTTTATCGTTATTCCCGCGGGAGTGCATACGGCGTCTTTAAGTTCCGCTGGATGTTTTTTTGATTCCAGAACCATAGCTCCAACGCTTTTGAATAATTGCGCCGCCGTTTCTATAGAAGTTTTTCTGTCGATTCCCATTATAACTCCCGCATCGCTCATTGCTTCTATCAATATATACAAAAATGCTGGCGAACATCCCGCAATAGCCGTATATGAATGAATAAGATTTTCTGGAATAATTTTTACCATTCCGACTTTTTTCAATAAATCCAATATTTCTTTTTTTATAGTTTGATTTTCTTTTTCGACTATCGCTATAAATCCGTTGCAAGTTTTAACGGGAGTATTCGGCATGATTCTAATTATTTTTTCCGTTTCAAAAAATTTAATCAAATCGTCATTTGTTATCGAAGCGGCAACGCTTATTATTGTAGTTTCTTTTTTTATATTTTGTTTTATCTCTTTTGAAATATTTTCAAACATATAAGGTTTTACCGCGATAAATAATATATCCGATTCGCCCGCGACTTTTTTATTGTCGTTATAAACTTTTATTCCAATATTTTTTTCAAGCGATTCTTTTTTTTCTTTCGTTTTCACGCTCGCTATTATATTTTTTTTATCAATTTTAGCTTTAATAAAACCTTCGATTAAAGCGCCGCCCATAGAACCCGCGCCGATAAATCCGATTTTCATGTTTTCTCCTTAAAAAATTTTCTTTTTTAATTTAAATTTTTATTTAAATTAAATTTTATTTTGAATCTTCTATAACGAACATTGTAGCCATCATTTTTGCAAGCATAATGTCGTTTTTGTCTTTCAAAGTCGCTTCCACAACGATTAATTTTTTTCCCTGATTTATAACCTCACCGATTCCAAATACTTTTTTTGAAATAACGGGACGCATGTAATTAATTTTAAGTTCTGAAGTGACAAGATGACAATTCGATGGAATTACCGTGAAAGCTGCAAATCCTCCCGCGGTATCCAATATCGCCGCAACCATTCCGCCATGCATATAGCCTAAACCTTGTGACAATTCTTTTGTATTTTCGCAGGATATTATAGATTTTTTATCTTCTAAACTTTCCAATTTCATTCCCGTATAAATTTGAAATTCCTGATTCTTAAAAATATTTTTCGCTCTTTCTAAAATCTCTTTATTCATTTAAATTCCTTAATTTTTAATTTTTTGTTTTCTATAAATTTTAAATTTAATTTTATATTTAATTTAAATATTATGCATGAGTTTCCCATTCATAATCAAAATTATATTCTTTATAATTTCCTTTAAATACCACTCCTTTAACGATTAATTTTTCGTCCAATATAACCAAATCTGCAATATAGCCTTCTTTTATTCTTCCGTATCTATTGTCTATTTTCATTACTTGAGCGGGATAAAGCGAAGCCATTTTCAAAGCCTCTTCTAAAGTCGCTCCCACTTGATTTACTACATTTCTAACCGACTGGCTCATTGTAATAGAAGAACCGCCCAAAGTTCCGTTATCGTCTATTAATCTGTTTCCTTCTCTATGTAGTTTTGAACCCGCCCACATATATTCTTTTATATCGGGAGCAGCCGCTGGAGGAATTGCATCAGTCACTATGCATATATGTCCCTGTTTCAATTTATAGGCAAGTTCCACCGAAGCAAAATCGCAATGAACTCCATCGCATATTAAACCCGCGTAAATATTTTTTGTCTCCAAAACCGCTCCAACCGCGCCAGGCTCTCTCGAACCCCAAGGGCGCATGGCGTTAAATAAATGCGTGGCAAAAGTTATTCCGTAAGGTATTTTTTCTTTAATTTCGTTATAAGTGGCGTTCGTATGTCCCGCAGAAACCACTTTTCCCGCTTTTGCAAAACTCTCTATAATTTTTCCGTCAACCGTTTCGGGAGCAACGGTAATCATAACGCATTTTGAATCGTTTATTTTATCTATCATTTCTTTATTTGGATGTCTTATAAATTTATCTTCATGAATTCCTCTTTTTTCATGCGATATATAAGGTCCTTCAAAATGTATTCCCAAAACTCCGAGTATTGATAAATCTTCTATATTATTAAATAAATCTATTACTTTGAGCATGTGGTTATCGTCTGTCGTTATTATAGTCGGCAAGTATGAAGTGCATCCGTATCTTTGACAAACTTCGCTCATATTTTGCAAGGTTTCGATTGTAGGAGTGAGATTAATATCATAACCGCCTATTCCGTTAACTTGCAAATCTATATAACCCGGGGCTACGATTTTCCCGCCTAAATCTATTCTCGTGATAACGGCGTCAACATCGATTTCTTTTTCAACGCTTTTTATAATATTATTTTCTATGACTATGCAATAACCTTTTATAAATTTTTCTCCGTCAAATATTTTTATATTAGTCAAAGCGTAATACGATTTATATAATCCTTTAATCAATTCTTTCGGATACAAACTTTTACTTTCCAAACTTTTAGCGTATTTATAAGTTTTTACTTTTAAGTTTTCGCTCGCTTCTTCGTCCGCCACTATTATTAATTTTTTATGTTTTTGCAATACGGATGCTGGATAAAACTGACTAATTTCTCCTTCCACACAATGCGACAAAGCTTCCGATACTTCATAGCCTTTTGCGATAATCATTATATATTTTGAATCGAACGCTTCTTCAAAACCCAAAGTAAAACCTTCTTTAGGAAAAGATTCGGCTGTAATTCCTATTTTTTTCGCTTCATAGCTTCTTATTATTTCGCTTATTCTTTTATCTCGAACGCTTCCGTCTAAAGATGAACTCGGCGTATTGAGTAAAAAACTTCCGTCTTCGGCTAAAGCGTCTATTAATAAAGTTATTCCTCCCAAATCTTTTATCAAGTTTTCCATTCTATTCGCTTCTTTTTTTCTGTCGGAAACGAAACTATCGAAAAAATGAATATTTTCTTTAGGCAAATCTATGAATCTTAAAAAATTATCTTCCAAATATTTTTGCGAAATATTGGAATCGATATATTCTCCCGAAGAAACTATATGAATATTTTTGAACGAAATTATATTATCGTTGTAAAAAGACAATAATTTTTGATAATATGATTTATCGATATATCTTGCAGGAAAAGACAAAACGAAAGGTTTATTTTTGTCCGAATAATCGAGTATGCATTTTGCCGTATAATAAGCCGCCCATTCGTAAACGCTCTCTTCGGTAATAATTATTCTCATTTAATTTTAACTCTCCAAATTAATCAAATTAATTGACGATTATTATAACATTTTATATATTTTCTGTATATAGAATTTTTTGGATTTTGCCGATGCAATCGAAATTAAACACTTGACAAATTATTATTTATTGATTATACTTAAATATATAAATATTCAATGTTATATTTATAAAAGTTTTTAATGAGTAAAGAAAAATCAAATTAGGAGTTATATTTTATGATGGAAGAAGAAAAAAGTATTTTAAAGATTTCTTCGACATTGGGAAAAGTCGATGTATTAAAATCAAAAAACGAACTTCAAAGCGGAGATAATTATTTGATATTAACCGCATATCAATCCGACACCGATAAATTAATGGATTATCTTAAAAAGCTGGAAGGAGCATTCGGAGTTAGTTTTACCATCGCTAAAGATATTGATTTATATAATAACGATAAATATACGAGTTTTTATTGCAAAGTAAATCAAGATAATATAAATAAGATATCCGAATATATTTACGATTATAATAACGACAGCAAAATCACATTGCTTGCAAATACTTATTCTTTAAATAATTATATAAGCGATTTTATTAATAAAATAAAAAATTATAAAGTATATAAAGTTAATAAAACGGACGGCGAAGAGGATTCCGTTAGTTATTATTTGCATGATTTTAATAATGTAAAATTTTTGGTTATCACTTATATGGACCAGGTTACTTATGTTTATGTCGATAGATTTGTTAAAATAACCGAATTGGAATTGAGCAAATTTCAGCATGTAGATAAATCCATTTACGAAAATGTTGACGAGGATACGGAAATGCTGGTTCAACATCTTAAAAATAATGTAGAGGATACCGTTCCTTATCCGATTGTTAGCGAATTATTTGGATTGTAATAGAGTAACCAAAAAATTCAATTAAAATATTTTAATTAAACTATTCCAATTTTCGCATTTGCGGGAATAATATAGTGTCTCTTATGCTCGGAACATTCAAAAATAATATCGCCATTCTGTCTATTCCGATTCCGAGTCCGCCAGTCGGAGGAAGTCCGTATTCCAAAGCGTTAATAAAATCGTAATCCATATCCATAGTTTCTTCTTCGCCACGCTCTTTAGCTTTTACTTGCGCCTCGAATCTCTCTTTTTGGTCAATCGGGTCATTAAGTTCGCTGAATCCGTTTGACATTTCCATTCCGCCAATAAACAATTCGTATCTTTCCGTTATATCGGGATTGTCGGGATAGGATTTCGATAAAGGTGAAACCGCTTTAGGATAATTTATTACAAAAGTAGGCTGAATCAATTTTTCTTCAACTTTTTCCTCGAATACATTAACCATAATTTCCCATTTTGAAGGTTTCGATTTGCTCGTATCAATTTCTATTCCTATAGATTTCGCTTTTTCCAGAGCTTCCTCGTCCGAAGAAATTTTTTCAAAATCAAGTTCCGTATATTTTTTTACAAGTTCAACCATTGGGATTCTTTTAAAAGGAGGTTTAAAATTTATTTCATAATCTTTATATTTTGAAGTGTAGCTTCCGTTTAATTTCAAGCAAACTTTAGAAAATATATCTTCGACTAATTCCATAACTTTGTGAAAATCGGCAAATGACATATAAGCTTCCATCATAGTGAATTCGGGATTATGTCTTGTGGAAATTCCTTCGTTTCTAAAATTTCTGTTAAGCTCGAATACTCTGTCGAATCCGCCGACAATTAATCTTTTTAAGTAAAGTTCGGGAGCTATTCTCAAATAAAGAGTCATATCCAAAGTATTATGATGAGTTATAAAAGGTTTAGCTTTCGCTCCGCCGATTAAAGGATGCATCATTGGAGTTTCGACTTCCAAAAAATTATGTTCAATCATTATCTCTCTTATCGCCGAAATCATTTTTGAACGTTTAATAAAAACTTCTTTAACTTCATTGTTCATTATCAAATCGACATATCTTTGTCTATAGCGAAGTTCCATGTCGGTTAATCCATGAAATTTTTCGGGAAGCGGATTAATCGATTTTGTAAGCAGTTTTATTTCGCTTGCGTAAATTGTTATCTCTCCCGTTTTCGTTTTGAATACAGTTCCTTTCACGCCGACTATATCGCCAATATCTATAAGTTTTTTGAATACATTATTATAGAAATCGTCTCCCACTTTATCGCGCTGAATATAAGCCTGAATATTTCCCGCGGAATCTTTGATAGTCAAAAAAGAAGATTTGCCCATTATTCTATAAAGCATTATTCTTCCCGCTATCGCCACTTCGGTTTGATTTTTTTCAAGTTCTTCAAAATTTTCTTTTATATCTTTCGATTTAAAACTCACTTCATAATTATTCGGAAAAGGATTTATTCCCATATTCCTTAAAGCGTTAATTTTTTCTTTTCTATTTTCTTTTTCCGCGTTTATATTTGCGCTTTGAGAATTATTAGCTTCGTTCGACATTAATAAATATCCTTTAGTTAATATTTAAGTAATAAATTTAATCAAATTTAATTTATAAATAATATATTAATTTTCAAAAAAATTCTATATAGTTTTTTACCACTTGAATAAATAAATAATAAAGTCATTCATCTAATAATAGATACATAACTTTTTTGCTTTTTCTCTTTCATTATAATCGGCTCTTCTATATAATTTGGATTCTCCGCTTTCTGTGGACTATTTCATTAAAAAATCTTATTACACTTATTATACTAAAGAGGCTTTGCATAAAGTTAAAAATAATATAATCAATTTTGCGGAAAATGAAAAACTGGAAGCTCATGCCAATTCCGTTAGAAAAAGATTTGAAAGTGAAATTATTTTATCAGGTTTATTTTGACAAATAAAAAAATTATCAATAGAAAGTATTAAGTAATTATAGACAATTGAAACTTGAAATTATTTATTAATAATATATTAAGATTCAGATGACTTGACAACAACCATATTTCAGACTGAAGATACAATACCGAAAAACTGGTAGATATATTAATGCACAAAAAGTAAATTATATTGCCTGACATGTGTTTTACTAATTATAATGTAAATTATTTTAATTAACAGTTTCCTGCCAAAGTTGTAGTGTTATTGTGGCAAGGAAACAAGGAATTTGTCCTCTTTGTTCTATCCACGTAGATAATAATTCTTCCCAATTGTTTAAGTTCAAATTTGACACTAATGTGTTTTTAGATAGATCTACAACTAGGTATTTATCTGGTCTAAAACAGGAATATATTTTGAGTTTGTCATTTTGTTGGAATTCTAGCTTGAAT
>NZ_JBNMIZ010000055.1:0-13378 GCF_050873525.1 Brachyspira sp.
ATTTATAATTTCTAATTTATAAATATAATTTGGAGCTACAAAAAATGAGAAGAAAAGATTTTATTTTTGAAGACAGAAAAGAAATTGAAATTATGCTTAATAAAATCGAATTCGGAGTAATGGCTATTCCAGATAAAATTCCTTATGCCGTTCCAATAAGTTTTTGCTACAAAGATAACGAAATATATTTTCACGGAGCAATGGCAGGAAGAAAGCATGAAATACTAAAAAACAATCCCGAAGTTTCTTTTACCGCTTCCAAAGTTTATTCTTATATTCCTTCGAGTTTTCTTAACGGAAAGATGACGCCAACACAGTTTTTCTTTTCTATTTTTATCGAAGGAAAATTTGAAACGGTAAACGATTTTGAAAAAAAGAAAAAAATTTTATGTGAGCTTGTAAAAAAATACGAACCAGAAAATATAAATATGTCGATGGATAAAGGACAATTTAAAGGTTCTGAAATTCACACTTTTGTCGGAGTTATAAAAATTTATAATATGACAGCAAAGGCAAAATTTGGGCAGAATATGAACGACTCGGATATAAATATTATAATAAACGATTTGAAAAACAGAAATACTAAAATAGATATTGAAACTATAGAAATGATTAATAAATTGAGAGATAAAAATATATAAGTCGTTTTATAAATTTTATCTTATAATTTTTATTTATTAACTATCAATTTATTTAAATTTAAGTTATACTATTTCTTAATTATTTTTATTAGATTTTGTAGATTTGTAAATATGCTATTTTTTAAGAAAAAAGATAAAAACAAGAATCTAGAAGAAATTTCAGAAACCGTTAAAAATTTTTTTGACAATAATAAAGAAAATCCGTCCGAAATACGAGCGGTTAGTCTCACTAAATTTTACGGAAAAAGAAAAATCATTGAAGATATTTCTTACAGTGTAAAACAGGGCGAAGTTGTCGGACTTTTGGGACCGAACGGAGCGGGAAAAACCACGAGTTTTTATATTACCGTAGGATTCGTAACGGCGACAAAAGGAAATGTTTTTTTGAACGATATTGAAATAACCGATTTGCATATGTATAAAAGAGCGCAGCTTGGAATAGGATATTTGCCGCAGGAAGCGTCTATTTTTAGAAAACTTTCCGTAGAAGATAATTTGCTTTCCATTTTGGAATATAACGAAAAATTAAATTCAAAAGAGAGAATGTATATTACCGACCAGCTTTTATCGGAATTTAATATTAATCATGTGCGAAAACAAAAAGGCTATACTCTTTCGGGAGGCGAGAGAAGGCGATGCGAAATAGCGCGGGCATTAACGGTAAATCCGAAATTCATTTTACTTGACGAACCTTTTGCTGGAGTCGACCCAATAGCCGTTCTCGACATACAAAATATTATAGCGTCTTTGAAAGCTAAAGGTTTGGGAATTCTAATAACGGACCATAATGTTAGGGAAACTTTGAGAATAACCGACAGAGCTTATATAATGGGAAACGGAAAAATACTGGTTCAAGGAACGCCAGAAGATATTGTAAACAACCCGCTTGCTCGTAAAGTTTATTTGGGCGAATCTTTCACTATGTGATTTTATTCGTTTTATTATTAGATTATATTATGGTTGACAATTTTGTAATTTAAAATATTATTACTCAATCAATAATTTGGAGATTTTTATATGGCGAAAACTATTAAATGTAAATCATGCAAATCCGTAAACGATAAATACGCTACAAAATGTAATTCCTGCGGAGCCGCTTTATATCCCGAAATTTCTCGCAAAAACGCCGAAATAGTGACAATCGTTTTGGATATTATTTTTGCCTTTATTTATTTAGCAGCAATTTTTATCTTTATAAAAAATGTTAACAATAACGAAACGCCGAAATATATAAATATTCTTCCCGCCGCAAATTCCATTCAATATTTTTTGATAATATTATTATTTTTATGTTTTGCCGCATCGAAAATACTTTATGTGTTAAATATATTTATAATGAAAAACGATATCGTATTGACTATTAGAAGGGCGAGCATGTTTGTAGAAGCGATTATAATGTTTCCTATACAAACCATACTTGCTTTATATTTTTACGAACCAGCGACAAATGAAAATAAAAAAGAAAAAAATTAATCCAAATTATTTATATATTCTTTAAGTTTAATCGCCTCTTCATAATTTTCGTCTATCGATAAAGCTTTGTCTATATTTTCTAAAGCCGATTTTTTATTTCCCATATCGAAATAAATCGAGCCTATATTATAATAAATTAATTTGTTGCCATCGTCTATTTCTTTTGCTTTTTCCAAATATCTAATCGCCATGTTATTGCTCTTTTTTTTTCGATAGCATGAAGATATATTGCATAAAATATAAACATTGTTTTTTTCGTAAATAAAATTCAAATCATGGAATAAAGAAAGCGCTCTGTCGTAATCGCCTTTTCTATAATAAATGCATCCGAGCAAATTAGCGATTCCGTTCATTTGTCTGACATTATAAATATAATTGCTATAATTTAAAGAAATATCGTATTCTCCGAATTCATAAGATTTGAAAGCGATATAAATATATCTTGAATAATCTTTTTTCATTATTTTTGTATTGTCGTTAATTTCAATCGCCTTATTAAAATATTCCGTTCTGTTCGCTTCGTCCATCATTCCCATATATTCGTAAACGAAAGGATTATCGTTTTTAAGATTTATAAATTTATTAAAATATTCCAAAGCGTTTTTATATAAATTATTTTTCATGCATAAAAAACCCGACATATATAAAGCTTCCAAATTTTCGGGTTCGCTGTCCAATATGAGTTTATAATAATTTTTAGCGTCTTCAAATTTATTTTCTTTTATGCAAGTTTCCGCAAGTTCAAATAAATCTTTTTTTTCTTCATTATTTATATTCATATAAAACTCTTAAATTTTTAAACTATCTAATATTTTAAAACATTTTTCTTAAATAAAATTTTACTCATAAAATTTTTTCATCATATTATTTCTATAGTCGGAAAAATTGTCCTTTTCTATAGAAACTCTTAAATCATTCATAAACCTTTGCATGAATCTAATATTATGAATAGTCATCAAAATTGAAAAAAGTATTTCATGAGTTTTATCCAAATGATTCAAATACGCTTTAGAAAAATTTTTACAAGTATAACAGTCGCATGCCTCTTCCAAAACCGTTTCGTCCATTCTATATTTTGAATTCCTTATTCTTATTATTCCGTCCATCGTAAAAGCCTCTCCGTTTCTTGCGTTCCGAGTCGGCATAACGCAGTCGAACATATCAATTCCTTCCATAACCGAATTTAATATATCTCTCGGTTCGCTTACGCCCATCAAATATCTCGGTTTTTCTTTATTCGTGTAAGTCATAACTTTTGAAAGAACTTCATGCATCTTTTCTGGAGTCTCCCCAACCGAAAGCCCGCCGATTGCATAGAAAGGAAAATTCATTAAAGTTAAAGTTTCCGCGCTTATCTTCCGCAAATCGTCAAACATTCCTCCTTGAATTATTCCGCCTAAATATTGCCGTTCGCTATTTGGAGAGTTATCATGAAAATCTTTGCATTCTTTTGCCCATTTATGAGTTCGCTCCATCGCTTCTTTAACATATTTATAATCGGCGTCATGCTTCGAGCATTCGTCAAGGCACATCATAAAATCCGCTCCAATTATATGCTCCGCTTCCATTACGGTTTTTGGAGTGAATAAATATTTAGTTCCGTCTATATGAGAATTGAATTCCACGCCGTTATCGTTTATTTTTCTGAGTTTTGCCAAAGAAAATACTTGAAAGCCGCCAGAATCGGTTAGCATAGCTCCTTTCCAGCCCATGAATTTTTTAACTCCGCCGAATTTTTTTATAACTTCCAAACTCGGTTTAAGAACCAAATGATAAGTATTTGCAAGTATTATTTTACTTTCCGTTTCTTCTATCATGACGGGAGTTAGCGCCTTTACTGTAGCTTTAGTTCCAACGGGCATAAAAACGGGAGTGTCGATTTCGATTCCGTTAATTTCTATTTTTCCTAATCTCGCATAAGAGGAAGAAGACGATTTTAAAACCTTAAAAGAAAAAGACATATTAAACCTTTATTTAAAATAAAAAAATAAAATCTAAAATATTTTTAAAAATCTAATTTAAAATTAAGTTTATATTTTATATAAAAATTAATAAATATCAAATCGTTATCGTTTATTGATTAAATTGATTATTAAAAAGAATTAAATTAAATATAATAAAAAAGTCAATAAGTTCCGTCCGTTCTTCCTAAAGACACGCCTAAAAGAATTCCAAAACTTAAAGCCGAAAAATTATATTTATTAAATACCGAAGCGCCTATATTCTGATTTATAACATCCGTTTTATATTGCATACCAAAATTATACATAACATAACCGCCCATTAAAATTGCAGCGTCTATACCTTCTACAAGATAGTAATAACCTTCGATAGTAAGTTTTATATAAGGCATTATCGGAGCTTTAAATAAATTTCGCATATCGGAAGCTTTCCATCCGTTTAAATCTGGAGTTATTATAGTTCCGTAATATTCGCTTGAACCCATTTGAGCGTATAACGGAGCAAGTATTCCCGTTCCTAATCCTAACGATATTTTACTAAAATTTAATTTTCCGCCAATTCCCAGCGCTATGGAATGATAAAATATTAATTCTCTGCTTCTTTTATTCGTGGCAGGGTCTTTATAGTCGTTCATTCCGCCATGCAAACTGTATCCAAAATCAAAAAATAAACTCGCTCCTTTAATTAAATCGTTTGGATTTTTAAATAATTTAAAATAATTTCCGACTTGAAAAAACACAGAAGCATCCGCTCCCAATCCTCCTTTAATGCTATTATAAACGCTATTTTTATAATTATCTTTAACATCTACGGAAGGGAAAATAAAATTAAATCCGTATTGTCCTATAAAATTAACTTCTAAATCTCCAAATAATAAATTTGAACATAATAAAATTATTGATATTATATATTTATGCATATTTATATTAACCAATTAAAATTATATATAAAGTATATAACAAACAAATATTAATATCAATTATAAATTTTTATATACGGCATTTATTATAAATAAAAAAGCCCAAGTATGAAACTTGAGCTTTAAATATTTTATATTATTTTATTTGGCAATTTTAATTTATATAATCCCCGTTATTCTTCCCGCCACTTGATAGAATATAAAGCTTACAATCCAAGCAACAGCGAGAGTATATACTACAATAAACGGTATCCATTTATTTCCAATCTCCGCTCCCATAACTCCGATTGCGGCAAAACAAGGAAAATATAACAGAACGAATAACATTAAACCGTAAACCACAACCCAATTTTTAAATACGGGGTCGTTTTTAAGCGATTCTTCCAAACCTGATGAATCTTCTTCGTCAAATTCTATTGCCTTGATTTGCGCTATCGTTGAAACTAGAACTTCTTTAGCAGCTCCGCCAGCAACCAAAGCTATTCCAATTCTCCAGTCGAATCCCAAAGGTTTTATTATAGGTTCTATAAATTTTCCTATTTGTCCTCCGTAAGTTCTTTCTAAAGTCGCGGCAGACACAAGTTTTTCGTATTCAATATCAATAACTTCTTCGTCTTCAATATCCAAACCTTCTTCAGTCGCCATCGCTACGGCTTGCTCTCTAAATGAAATTTCTTCCTGTTCGCTTGGCTCGTATTGAGGGAAAGTCATAAGCGCCCAAACTATTACGGATGCAGCAAATACATAAGTTCCCGCTTTCTTTATATACATCCATCCTCTGTCGAACATATGTCTTAAAATCGCTTTCGGTCTTGGCACTCTATAAGGAGGAAGTTCCATAACGAAAGGAGTTTCTTCTCCTTTGAATAAAGCTTTTCTCAATACAAACGCCACGATAAAGCCTATTAAAACTCCGATTATATAAATGCTAAACATAACCGTTGGAGCGTTATCTGGGAAGAAAGCCGCCGTAAATAAAACATATACTGGAACTCTCGCACCGCAGCTCATGAATGTCGTTATCAAAACTGTAACTATTCTGTCTTTTTTATTTCTTAAAGTTCTTGCCGCCATAGTCGCTGGAATACTGCAGCCGAATCCCAAGAAAAGAGGAATAAAAGATTGTCCATGCAAACCTAATCTATGCATCACTTTATCCATTAAGAAAGCCGCTCTCGCCATATAACCGCAGTCTTCCAAAAATGAAATTCCAACGAATAATATAAGAACTAACGGAAAGAAAGACAAAATCGCTCCAACTCCGCCTATAACTCCGTCAACGACTAAAGATTGAATTAAACTTCCTTCTGGCAATAATCCGCCTACAAAATCGGATAATAAACCGAGTCCGTTTTCTATCCATTCTTGAGGATAAGCGCCGAGAGTAAATGTGGCGTAAAATATCAGCCATATAACCGCTAAAAATATTGGAATTCCGAGCCATTTATTTAAGAATACGACATCCGCAGCTTCGGTAAAATTGAACGCTCTTATATTTTCTTTTTGAACTGCTTCCTGCAAAGCTCCTCTAATATAAGAATATCTTTTATCAGCCATAATAGAATCGGATTTTGCATTTTCGGAAGATTCCAATTTTATTATTTCTTTATTAACGGTTTCTATAACCTCTCCGCCGTTTGAACATTCTCTTCTTATCGAATGAATCGCTCTTTCGTCTTTTTCCAAAGTTTTAATCGCAAGCCATCTTTTATGCAAATCGCTTATATCTCCTTGCATACTGTCGGTTATCGTTTTAATCGATTTCTCTACCGTCTCTCCGTATTGCATCGCCGCGTCTTTATTCAATTTGTCTCCAGATTTATACATCGCTTCAATTTTATCCAAAATGAGTAAAACGCTTTCGTATTTGCTTCCGTAAATTTTTAGAACGGGCAGTTTCAAAAGTTCGGTAAGAGATTTTTCATTTATTTTGATTCCGTCCTTTTCAGCGAATTCATACATATTAAGAACGCAAACTACGGGAATTCCTAGTTCAATTAATTGCAAAGTCAAATAAAGATTTCTTTCCAAATTTGTTGCATCTATAACATCGATTATAAAATCTGGCTTTTCGTTTAATAAAACATCGCATGCAACAACTTCATCTTGAGAGTAAGCGCTTAAACTATAAACTCCTGGCAAGTCAATCAAATCGTAAGTATAGCCGTTGTAAACCATATCTTTTTCTCTTCTTTCAACTGTAACACCCGGATAATTTGCCACTTTATAATTCGCTCCCGTAAGAGCGTTGAATATTGTAGTTTTTCCGCAATTCGGATTACCAGCTATTGCCACTTTTAATTTTGTGTTATTTGAAGGAACTTTAGTTTTTTTATGAATGTCTTCTCTGTTTTCGATTAGATTAAAATCTATTTCCTGTTTTTCTTTTTTCGTATCGGAAGATTTTAAAATTCTATCTTTTTTTATTTCCACTTCCGATTTTGAAACTTCAATTCCTTTGGCTTCGGAATTTCTTAAAGATATTTCATAATCCATTATATGAACTTCGATTGGGTCCCCGAGTGGAGCTTTTCTGACAATCCATCCTTTAGCCCCAGGCGTAAAACCCATTTCAATTATCCTCTGCCTAATCTCTCCTTCCGTAGCGACTTCATCGACTACGAAACCTTCTTCAATTTCTAACTCTGTTAGTTTCATGATATACTCCTGTTAATTAAATTATACAAATATATTGTTTGCTTATTCTAACATTAAGTAATATATTTGTCAATAGTTTAATTACTATAAAACAAAAAAAATTTAATTTTATTAATAGCGGATTATTTTGATTGTGTGGATTGCCACGCTTTCTTATGAAAGCTCGCAATGACATGCATTTTTCGTCATTACGAGGTTTTGTCGCCGTAGGCGTGCCTTTGGCAAAAAACCGAAGTAATCCAATTAGAATGGAATTTAATTTTAAAATTTAATTCTATTAAAGGCATTGCCACACCTTCACTCTCTAAAAGCGGGCAGTAGCCCAGTCGCTCGCAATGACGGAATTATTAAAAGTGTTTGCAATAACAAATAAATAAAAAGTTTCGTAAAATAAAATGAAATAAAATAAAGGAGAAGACTATTTTAGCCTTCTCCATTCAAACGCTTTTCTAATTATCTATTAATTCTTATGCCCAGGCAATGCCAAGAAACACCATCCTCTCTTAGCATCCGTAAACGCCGCCGAATGAGTGAGCAGCGGAGTCGTGCGTTCTGGTCTGTTAGCCAAATATATATTGTGATTAGTCATATAAGGAACATTTTGAGAATTAAAATAACCTTGCCACTGATTAAACACTCCAAAATAAGCGTAATAAGAATGAATGCCCGCTCCGTAACTGTATCCCAAATTATCGTAAGGATTCAATACTAAAACTTCTACAAAGCCCGGTCGAATATACTGCCTTTCGCATAAATTATAATCAACATAACCAGAGAATTCGTTGAAATAGGTATCTACAGCATACCGATAAGCCACGAACTCGAATACTCCTTCTTTGAACGGGTCGTCTCCCTTTGCGTAAATATCTTGTCCCTGTCTTCGTCCAAGATAAGTCATTCTTGCCATTTCGGTCGATAGAGCGTTAGCGTAAACTCCTCCAACGGTAAAAATGCCTTTTTGTTTCCATGTATATTTTTTAATAATATGGGTCAATTCTTTGCCATAGGCTTTGGTAAATTCTTTTTCAACATCTCTATATTCCGTTATAATCGCTCCCATAAATTTCTTTATTATCTCATTATTTTCTTTCCAAACTATATCGCCGTTTTCATTAAAATAATAATAATCCTGAGCGCTGTATTTTCCATCCACATGTCTATCTTGGAAACTACTTTCATTTCTGTTATTATTTTTATTTCTAATTGCGAATACTTTTCCATCGCTCTCGCCTTTCCTTTGAATTTGGTTGAACCATAACTCTTTTAATTTATTTGTATCTTTATAGCTTACCGTATAAATTCCTTCACCAAAACCTGCAAAAGGCACATAAATTTGGTAATAATCCGAAGGCTTATCAGGCAAGTTTGGAACATAAACATCATCCTCATATTTGATTTCGGTATCATAAACGTTGGTTATAATGATATAATCGACATTTAGATTTGTAGCCCATTCTGGAATATCGCCCGTAACGCGCAAGTTGTTAGTTTTGATTAAAGTGTTCGTAATCAAATTCCCGCTTTGGTCGAGCAGTCCCGTTTGAGACGAATTATTATCTCTGTCGGCGCAGGAAACTACTCCAATCGCAGCCGCTATTAAGATAACTACAAATAAATAAATCGCTTTTCTCATTTTATCCTCCTTCCTTAAAAAAATTACTTTTTTAATATAATTGAAAAAAACTTATTTCTTCTGTATATAAGATAATAAATTTATTAAGAAAAGTCAAGTAAAAAATTCTATTTCTGCAAAAAAAAATAAAAATTTTACAAAAAGTAATAAAGTTATGAATAATACAAGCGAATTTATTAATAAAGTTAACATAATTTAGTCATTATTTTACTAAATTTTCTCCTTGCAACTCTAATTTTACTGTCATTGAATGCCTTTAAAGTTTGTCATTGCATATTTTTACTAAACCGTCATTGCGAGCGACTGTAAGGAGCATGGCAATCCAAACAAAATAGATTATTTGACGCTGTCCGATTTTGTCACTGGTTTTTTGCCAAAGGCACGCCTACGGCGACAAAACCTCGTAATGACTATAAAATAACATTGTCATTGCGAATGTAATGAAGCAATCCAAATATAATAAAACTTCTTTTGGATAGATTACTTCGTTTGGGTTAGCAACAATAAAAAAGAACCTCATGCTTTTACATGAGGTTTTAAAACTATTTTAATCAATAAACCGATTATTTATTATTATATTCTTTAAATAATCCGCCGACTACTCCGCTTAACGCGAGTATTCCCAAAAGGTTCGGTATAACCATTAAACCGTTGAAACAGTCGGATAAAGCCCAAACCAAATCAACTTTCAAAGCCGAGCCTAAAAGTATAAAACCCACGACTATCACGGCATAAACTTTTGCGGCTTTTGTTCCAAATAAATATTTAACATTTTGTTCGCCAAAGAAATACCAGCCTATTATCGTTGTAAAAGCGAAGAAAAATAAGCAAACGGCTACAAATATTACTCCGAAGAATCCGAATCCGTTGCTAAAAGCGGCTTGAGGCAATCCTACTCCTTTTAAAGCTTCTGGAATAAGACTTGCGGAATCCAACGGATATACTTTAGTTTGCAATATATCTGAAGACAATATAACCAACGCGGTTAAAGTAACCACGATAAAAGTGTCGAAAAATACTCCTATCATAGCGACTACTCCCTGTTCGCAAGGATGTTTAACTTGAGCCAAAGCATGAGCATGAGGCGTAGAACCCATACCCGCTTCGTTTGAGAATAGTCCTCTCGCTACTCCGAATCTCATTGCCTGCTGAATTCCTATTCCCAATCCTCCGCCTATAACCGCTTGAGGATTAAAAGCAGAAGTGAATATTAAAGCTATAGAACTTGGAAGATTTTTAATATTCATTATGAGAATTATTATTGAACCGATTATATAGAATAAAGCCATTAAAGGAACTGTTTTTTCCGCAAATGACGCGATTCTTTTTAATCCGCCTATAAATATAAACGCCGCTATTAAAGCGCAAACGATTCCAATATATATAGGTTTAATTTGAGGGAAAGCATTAACGAAAGCCCCGCTGATAGAATTCGACTGAACCATATTTCCCATAAAACCCAAAGCGAGTATTATAAATATTGCAAATAAACCCGCTAAAAATTTACCGACTACTCCGTTGAACGCCGCTTTTATATAATAAACTGGTCCGCCTATCGCATGTCCGTCTTTAGTAGTCGTTTTATATTTTTGCCCTAAAGACGCTTCGACAAATATTGTAGCCATACCGAAAAACGCCGACATCCACATCCAGAATATAGCGCCAGGTCCTCCAGCCATTAAAGCAGTCGCCGCTCCCGCCAAATTGCCCGTTCCTACTTGAGCCGCCACAGCGGTCGCGAGAGATTGAAAAGAACTCATACCCTCTTTGCCCGCTTCTTTTCCGCTTAAAGAAAAAGCTCCGAAAGTTCTATCCCATCCGTCTTTGAATTTTACGATTTGAACGAATTTCAATCTTATCGTAAAATAGATTCCCGTTCCGCATAATAAGAATAATAGCGCGTAATCCCATAAGAAACCGTTGATTTTTGCAACGATATTTGAAATAATATCCATAGAAAACTCCTATAAAGAATAATAAGTAATAAAGAATATTGAAATATTATAAATTAAATATAAAAAAATGCAAGTAAAATTTTTAATATTTTTAATTTTTTATAAATAAAAAAGGAACGCGTATTTCTACGCATTCCTTTAAAAATTTAATTCAATAAATTATTTATTTATATCATCTTCATGAACAAAAGTATATTCAATGCCTAATGGATTTTCAAGCAATACTCTTTGTCTATTCTCATTTAGTTTAAATTTTATAGTGCTATCATTACCATTATTATGGGCATCATAATAATAATGCCAAGTATTGTTTCCAAGATATGTAGTTTTACTATCGTATACTTCAACAGTATATAAAAAACTTCCTCCATCACTACCATATAAACTTATAGAATTAGCTGTAACTATTGCTATTGGAGCGCGGCTTAAATCGTAATATTTTCCCCACCACATTTCAGGTATAAGTCCATCAGATTTGTCAGTTAAAGAATATGTAATATCCGCTCCATAATTACTAAATTTTATTATCAAATAACCGTCTTCGGTAAAAGTAACAGTCGCTGTATTTCTGTTATTGCTTTGGTATCGAGTCGCTTCCAAATTATAAACCGCTCCTGTTCCGTTAGCGTTATCGTAAAATTTGCCTTCGTCTTCCACAACTACTCCGTTCTCGTCTATCGTTATTACTCTTAAATAAGGCTTTGAATTTTCATCAACTCTTACATCCGCATAAAAATATATTTTCTTTACTGTATCGTATATAGAATAATAAGCTCCAGATTTGAAATATAAATCTTTGAATTGAATTAAACCTTGATTTGTATCAATGCTCAATTTATTATCCGTATTATCTTCAGGAAATTCTGGTGGAGGCGTTGGTCCCGCTTCCGTCACAGCCATGTTTTCAACATCGGTAGGACTAGAACAAGCTACCGAAACTATAACCGTAATAATAGCAAGCGCTATTAAACTTAAAATTTTCTTTTTAGTAATCATAAAATTACTCCTTTATTTTTAATTTCTAAATATAGTATAATACATTTTTTATAAAAAGTCAAGTGTAAGTTAATATTTTATCAAAAAAAAAAAAAAAAATAGATAATTTTATAAAAGTTATAAAATTATGAATAATCCAAATACTGTCATTGAGAGTATTTTCAATAATTCAGTCATTGCGAGATTTTATAATATGTCATTGCGAGCGATAGCGTGGCAATCTACTATTAATAAAGTTAAATTTAAAAATAAAATTTTATTAATTTTGGATTACTTGGCATCTGGACGCTGTCCGCTTTAGCGCCGACTTTGTCGCGGGCTAAAGCCCTCGTTTCCTAGGCTAAAGCCCACAGAATGCGGGACGCCTCGCCAAAGGCGGACAGTAGTCTCGGCGAATGACAGTAAAAAATATCGTCATTGTAAAATTTATTGAATTTTTAAATAAATAAATTCACGCTATAACATATTGATATAAAAACCAATAATGCGAAAACGAACCCATTAAAACGAATATATGAAAAATATCATGAGTAAATTGTTTCGTTCTGTCGTTAAATTTTTTTCCCAACGCATATAAAAAAGCCCCTATCGTATAAAATATTCCGCCCCAGATTAGCCAATTCAATTTTAATATTTCAAATTCTTGAAGCAAAGGCTTGAACGCAAACGCTATAATCCATCCCATTGAAATATATAAAATTATTGTGAGTATCGGACTTTTATAAATAAGAATAGTATTAGATATAACGCCCAAAATCGCGCAAGTCCAAATAACCGCCAAAATCAAAAGCCCGATATTTCTTGGAAGCGAAAAAACGCATAAAGGAGTATAAGTCGCCGCTATAAAAATATATATGCTTATATGGTCGAATTTACGAAAAATATTTTTAGCTTTTCCGTTTGGAAGAAAATGATATAAAGAGCTAAAAGTATAGAGAAGAATTATTCCAACTCCGTAAATTATCACGGGAATAACATCGCTTTTATTATGAACCTTAACAAGCATAAGAACGAAGCCCGCAATCGCAAGCAAAGCTCCCGCTCCATGCGAAAGAGCCGAATAAAGTTCGCCTATTCTATTTTTCTTTATTTTATCTTTCTTTAAGATTTTTGTATTTTTTAAATTATCTTTATCGTATAA
>NZ_JBNMIZ010000056.1:0-13160 GCF_050873525.1 Brachyspira sp.
CTTCTAAACAATTTAATAAAGTGAAAATATTTTTTATATCGCTATAATATTCATTATAGTTTAATTCTAAATAATCTATTTTTTGTTCACCATTTTTTTCGTTATAATATATTTTATTGTCTTCAGAAATTGTTAATTTTATTTTTTCTTTAATCTTATTTTCCAATTTATTTTTTAATTCATTTTTATTTTTAATATCAGAATTATTTTCTATAAATTCGCTTATTTCCATACCAAAAGAAACTATCATTCCTATTAAATGATACATATCGTTATCTAAATACCAATCTTTTATTGTAAAATAATAATCTTTTATATTTTTCCAAATTTCAACTTTATTCAAATCTTCTTTATATTTATCATATATCTCATCATCCCTTTCTAATTTATAATATAAACTAAATAATAATGATAATTTATTTACGGATTTATTTTTAGGCGCTATCCAATACCAAACTTCATCTTGAGCAAGCCAGCTTTCCATTTCATCCCATAATCTTCCAATATTGCTTCTAATTTCATTTATTAAAATTTCACTTTTATTTTCTTCAGATTTCATTTCGTTTTCGCTAATATTTATTATCAAATCTGCCTTTATTAATTCAATATCCGTCAATGGAACTCTTCCGCTATTCAAATTAGAAAATACGGCTTCGCTTGTAATATTATATTTAGTTTTTATTTCATGCTTATAAAAATAAACATTTTCAAGTTTTTTAGTAAATTCTTCAATATCAACAGATTTATCTTTAAACCAATTATGAATTGTAAATAAAGCCTGACAAATATAATAAATATCTTGTTTATCATATTTTTTATTTTTGCTTATATCTTCAAATAAATCTGTTTTATCTTTATATTTATCATTCTTTAAATCGCTTATAATATTGTTTATTTCATTATCTAAAAAACATTTCGTTTCGTCTCTTATTTCATAAGATAACAAATAATATTCTTTATCTAAATATTCTAAATATTTTAAAATTAAAAATATTGTGGTAAGTCTTTGCTGTCCGTCTATTATTTCCCATTCATTGTCATTTTCTATAATAGTTAAATTATGCAAGCAATGTTCAGTTTTACTATTATTATTAATACTATCTATATCATTTAGCAAATCTCTTACATTTTTATCTTCCCATTTATATCCTCTTTGATAACTTGGAATTTTAGATTTTTTTATATTTTCTTTTTTAATATATATTTTATCTTCTTCGCTCATATTATCTCCTAAAATCAAAATTTTTCTTATTATAAAACATAATCTATTTAAAACAACTTAATTTAATATAAAATTTACAAAAAATATTTTACGCTATATATAATTTTAATGTTCTTGTCGGTTAAATTATTTTTCATTTTGTATCTCCTATTTTTAATAAAATTTTATTATGATTTTTTAAGAAAATTAACCCAATTATCATATACTTCTTTAATTTTTTCATCTAAATAATTCATGGCTTTTTCTTTTATATCTTCGGGAATTCCGTAGGCGGCTTCGGCTATGCTTCCCGTAATTGCCCCAAGAGTATCGCTATCGCCTCCCAAAGATATTGCATTTCTTATCGCGTCTTCAAAATTATCGCTTTCCAAAAAAGAAACTATGGCTTGTGGGACGGTTTCCTGACAGTTTTCGTTAAAAGCGTAAGAAGGACGAATTTCATTTAGAGTAAAATTCAAATCGTATTGATATTCGTTTTCTATATAATCTTTAAGAATTTTTTTATATTCTTTTATAGCGTTTTTTGATTTTCCATAACGCATAAGAAATATTGAAGTCGCCGTTGCCTGCGCTCCCTTTATTCCTTCGGGATGATTATGAGTAACTTCGGCGGATTTTTTAGCCAAATCTTTCGTTAATTTTAATCCTTCTTCTATATTGAGATTTAATTTTGCAACCCAGCCGCAAGGAGACACTCTCATTGCCGAACCGTTTCCCCAGCTATTATAAGGTTTGCTTTCTTTAGAAGTAATCCATTTTGCAAAAGAACTTCCATAACCTATATTCAAATAAAAATATCCATACAATTTCATATATTGCGCAAAGTATCGCGGTTTTCCTCCTTCCATAATCGCTTCCGCAGTCGCAATAGTCATAACCGTATCGTCCGTAAAAAACATTTCATTTGAAAATAGATTAAATTTTTTTGTTTTAATGTTATCGAATTCATATATAGAACCGACAATATCTCCAATTATAGCTCCAAGCATTTTTATTCCTCCTCTTTTATTATATTTATTAAATGTTGTATATCTTTCGGAATCGGAGTTTTTATTCTCCTATTCCTAACCTCTTCGTAAATATAAGCAATTATTTCGATAAGAGCGTAATTTTTAAACTTTATATCTATATCTGGTTGATATTTGTCTATAGCATTCAAAAGTCCGATAGAACCGTATTCTTTTAAGTTTTCAAGTTCCCTATCTCTTATATAGTTATTTTTGAGATATATTTTAGAACCATATTCTACCAAATTTGAATATTTAACTACAAAAGACGCTTTTATTTTGGGAGATAAAGTTTTTTTATACTCTATCCAATATTCTTTTTCGTTTTCATCCGTAATAATAATTTTATTTGTATTATTATTTTTCATTTTAATTTCTCCTATTTTTAATAAAATTTCATATAAAACTATTCATTTCATAAATTATTATATATCAATACAAAGCTCCTTGAGATTATTTAATTTTCCTATTCCTTCCATTGGTAAATCTTTCAACTTCAAATTTACAGTCCTCTCGATATTAATACTTTCTAAATTAATTAATTTTTCAATTCCGTCTGGGAAATTTTCTAAATTACTACATTCAATACGAAACTTTTTAAGATTAATTAAATTATATATTTCTTTTGGCAATAGCTTCAAATTTTTGCTAGATATCTCAAGTATTTTAAGATTAATTAATTTTTTAATTTCATTTGGCAAGCTTTCTAAATTATAACAATAAATATAAAGTTTTTCAAGATTAATTAAATCCCATATTTCTTTAGGTAATTTCTTTAAATTATGGCAATAAATATGAAATTCTTTAAGATTACTCAAATTTTTTATCTCTTCCGATAATTCTATTAAATTACTGCATCTAATATCAAGTTCTTTAAGGTTCGTTAGCTCAAAAATCTCGGCGGGAATATGCTCTATTTTATCGTTTATTATAGAAATAGATAAAATTTGTTCTTTATCTTTAATTTTTAAGTCTTCAATATCATACTTTTCAGCAAAATCGCTTAAGTTTTTTATGTCTTTTTCGGTTAAATAATTTTTCATTTTGTCTCTCCTTTTCAAGATAATCTTCTACTTCTAAATACTTGAATATGATTAAGATTTGTTAAATTTTTCATTTCTTTTATTGGTAGAATTTTCATATTGAAAGTTCTATGATAAACAATATAAAGCCGTTCTAAATTAGTCAGTTTTTCAATTCCATCTGGAAAATTTTCTAAAGTCCAGCAACTAATATCAAGCGATTTGAGATTACTAAAATTACATATTTCTTTAGGCAATTTCAAATTTTCCCCATATATTCTCAGACTTTTAAGATTATTCAAATTTCCTATCTCCTTTGGTAATTCTGTTAAGTCATAAACACATATATCAAGTTCTTCAAGATTGATTAAATCGCCTATTTCTTTTGGTAATTCCGCATTAGATACAAATCTTTTTAGTTTAACCAAATTCTTTATATCTTTTGGAAATTTTCTTAAACTTTCGCAATTAATCTCAAGTTCTTCAAGGTTTATAAGTTTAAAAATTTCGGCTGGGATATATTCCGTTCTTATATAAAGCTCTTTAAGATTAATTAATTTTTCAATTTCTTTAGGCAATTTCGAATATCCATTCTGTATATCAAGCAGTTTAAGATTACTCAAATTCCCAATCTCTTTTGGTAATTCTATTTTATAAATATTTATACGAAGTTCTTCAAGGCTAATTAAATCGCCTATTTCTTTTGGCAATTCCGCATCAGATACAAATCTTTTTAGTTTAACCAAATTCTTTATATCTTTTGGAAGTTTTTTAAAACCTTCGCAATTAATCTCAAGTTCTTCAAGGTTTATAAGTTTAAAAATTTTAAGCGGAATATGCTGCTTTCTATTTATCTTTATATAAAGTTTTTTAAGATTAATTAATTTTTCAATTTCATTTGGTAAACCTTCTAAATTACTGCATCTAATATCAAGTTCTTTAAGATTAATTAAATCACCTATTTCTTTTGGTAATCGTTTTAAATTATCGCTATAAATATAAAATTTTTCAAGGCTACTCAAATTAGATATTTCTTTAGGCAACCGCTTCAAATTTTTGCAACTAATATCAAGTTTTTTAAGATTAATTAAATCACCTATTTCTTTAGGCAAACTTTTTAAATTATCACAATCAATATTAAGTGTTTCAAGGTTCGTAAGTTTAAAAATTTCGGTTGGAATATATTTTAATTTATAGTCGCTTATATCAAGTTCTTTAAGATTACTCAAATTTCCTATTTCTTTTGGTAATTCTATTAAATTATTGCAATATATAGTAAGGCTTTTAAGGTTAATCAAATTTTTTATATCCTCTGGTAATTTTTTTAACTCTCGGTAATCTATAGTAAGTTCCTCGATGTTTGTAAGCGTAAAAATTTCGGCTGGAATATGTTTTGATTCATGGTCGCTTATCGTAAGCTTTTTAATATTAACTAAATTTTTTATATCTTCCGATAATTCTATTAAATTACTGCATCTAATATTAAGTTTTTCAAGGTTTGTAAGTTTTAAAATCTCGGCGGGAATATATTTTATATTTTCATGAAATATATAAAGTTCTTTAAGATTAAAAATTTTTTCCTTGTCTTTAATTTTTAATTCTTCAATATCATACTTTTCAGCCCATTTGTTTAAGTTTTCAATGTCTTTTTTGGTTAAATTGTTTTGCATTTTAATTTCTCCTGTTTTAATAAAATTTTTTATATAATAATTATAACATGCAACCAGTATCGCTCACCGATACTTGTTTTTTATTAATTAACGATTTATTTCTTCATAAATCTTTCTTAAATCTTGTATAGCTTTCTAATGAATTTTCGATACTTTTATTTCTGATATTTCCAATTTCTTGCCTATTTCTTTTAAAATAAGTCCTTCATAATAATATAATTTCAATACATCGAATTCTTGTTTGGGTAATTTTTTCAAAATGTTTATAAATTCTTTTTTAAATTCTTTCTTTTCAAGCAAATATTCGGGATTTATTCTATCGTCTATATAACGGCTAAATTCATTGGAAGAAGTTGAAATCATATTAGCGTGTAAAATATATTTCATAATTCCTTTCCATTTTATTATTTTTATTGTTTCTTTAGCTCGCATATTTTCTCTTATAAATTTAACTGTTTTTTTTATTTCTTCTATTGTATCTACTCCCGTTAATCTTAATTCGTCATATATACAGCCTAGTATTAAATTAATTGCATACGGTTTAAATTTTATATCTTTATTCGTGTCGTATCTGTCTATGGCGCACAAAAGTCCGAAAAATCCCGCGCTTACTAAATCCCCATAATCCATAATCGTTGTTTCTGGTATTTTAGCTAGCATTTTATTAGCCACATGTTTTACCAAAGGAGCATATTTCTTAACTAAAGCCGCTTTAATTTGAGGGGATAAAGTTTTTTTGAATTCATCCAAATATTCTTTTTCGTTTTCGTCCGTAATAATAATTTTGTTTGTATTATTATTTTGCATTTTATTTCTCCTATGTTTAATAATTTATATATATATTATAACATGCAACCAGTATCGCTCACCGATACTGGTTTTATTTAAATTTATAAAAAATTTGAAAGCTTACGATTAATTATAACTTATCAATTCTATAAAAAATTAACAAAATTAAATTGCGTCATATAATTCATATACAACGCAATTTAACATAGGATTATAAATCAATTATTTTTTACATTCTTCAACTAATCTCTTTAGGAATTCTTTATATAGATATCTTCTTCCTAAACTTTTTATAACGCTTCCCTGTCTAAAAGCGTTAGGGTGATATATTCTAAAAGATTTTTCAGGCAAAACTTCATGCTCTACTCTTGCAAATTGTTTTTCTTTATAACCTTTAACAGCTTTGAAATCTACGCCGCTTAATTGCTTTTCTATATAATTGTCATAATTGTGTCCCGTTAAGAATAAAACTATATCGGGGTTAATTATTCTTATTTCATCTTCCAATATATTAAATTTAGTATCTATTAAATTTTGCACTTCTTTATTTAATTGAGTTCTTGGGGCTTTACTTTTAGAATCGATTTTCTTGTGGTATGAAAACTTTCTTATTTCAGCCCAAACAAAATAAGACCTTATTTCTTTTCTGTTTAGCTTGCCTCCGATTTCATTTACCGCATGGCATAATTCAGCTGGAAAAGAAAAGAAACCGCGTCTGGATAAATCATCGAAAGATTGACCTCTCAAATTATCCAACATAGTTATTCTAGGTTCGCTTCTAATACCGTAACCTCCGTTTAATTCTTGCCCTATTGCCATAATTTTATATTTTGATTTTTGATAATTTTGAGGGACGCTTGGTAAAAGTAAAGCCAATGGACGACATTTTAGTTCTTTATTAAGTTCCTCAATTTCTTTTATAACTTCATTTTTACTATTATACAATTTCAATAATTCTTGATTTTGTTTGTCATTATTAAACCATTCTAATAATTCCCGACTTTTTTCATTTTTTTCAAAAAGTGATAATATTTTTTCTTCAATATTCATAATTTATTTTCTCCTTTGCCTTGTCAACGGCATTTTAATTTTTTGTTTTTATTTTAATGATAGATTATATTATAAAACATAATCTATCATTAGTCAACCAACTACTTATTTAGCTGGAACATGTTTGTTTCCATGCGGATTTTTAGAACATGAGCTACTCGTTAAACCGCTAATACTCGAAGACGAACTTCCACAATATTTACATTCATATTTGGATTTTTCATCGCCCTCGTAAGGCACATGTTTATTCCCTTCTGGATTTTTAGAACATGAGCTGCTTGTTAAACCACTAATACTTGAAGACGAACTTCCGCAATACATACAATAGTATTTTGATTTTTCATCCCCTTCGTAAGGCACATGCTTTTTCCCCTCTGGATTTTTTGAACATGAGCTGCTTGTTAAACCGCTAATACTTGAAGACGAACTTCCGCAGTATTTACAATAAAATTTTTGTGACATTTTTTACTCCTTGTCAGTTTATTTAATTTTATTTATATTATAACATACAACCAGTATCGCTCACCGATACTCATGTATGAGAAATACCAAAAAAACGAATTTTTTTTATAAATTCTTGAAAAATGTATAAAAAATTCAAATAAATGAATAATTTTTTGACGCAAAAATTCTTTATATAGACGATTAAATGACTTTCCAAACGATTTGAAAATATATTTACGATTAACTTTTTTAATATCAATAAAATTGTTTTTAGATTTTTCGCAGTCGAAATTATAAGCAAAAAAGAATTTGAATAGATTTTTAATGAATAAATAGAATAATATTTTATAATTATTGTATAAACATAATTTTTGAAAAAGTTTAAAATAAAAGTCGTGACATGACGTGACGTGACATCATGAAATTGTTTAAGTTATATTTTCCGTTTATCATATTGATTGAATTATATAATAGATTAAAATTTTGTCAACAGTTTAAAAATAATTTTTTTAATATTGATTGCTTCGTTCCACTCGCAATGACGCAAATGTAGATTGTCATTGCGAGCTTTCGTAAGAAAGCGAAGCAATCCACTTTTAATAAAACTAAATTTTAAAATCAAATTTTATTTTAATTGGATTACTTCGCCTCACGCTGTGTGCCTCGCCAACGGCGGACTTTAGTCTCGGCAACGGCTCGTAATGACGATATATTATTTTTGTCATTGCGAGGACAAAGTCCGAAGCAATCCGATTTTATAACAAATCGATTTTTATTTTTAATATCTTGATAAAAAATTGTAGTTTTTATTTATGAAACAAAAAATTATTAAAATTATTTTTTAGTTATTTTTAACTTTCGCTCGCTTTTGTAAGCAATTCTACAATACTGTCATAGCCTCTTTCTTTTGCATAAGTTAAAGCGGTGTTTCCGTAAGTGTCTTTTATTCCGACATCCGCTTTCAAATCTATAAGCGTTTGCACGGATTGTTCATAACCGTTAACCGCCGCAAAAAATAAAGCGGTATATCCTACTCTGTTTTGAACATCTATATTAGAACCGTTTCTATTTAACAAACTAATAATTTTATCGTTTCCTCTTCCCGCCGCATACATTAAAGCAGTGTTCCCGTAATAATCTTTTATATTTATATCGGCTTTAGCGTCTATCAAAGCTCTCGCTATTCTGTTATATCCGTTCATTGACGCAAAAATCAAAGCCGTAACTCCTATATTATTTTGAATATCCAAATCGGCGTCTTCGTCTATAAGCATATTAACCAAAGCGGATTTATTATTAAAAGCGGCATACATTAAAGCGGTGTTTCCGTCTTTATCTTTAGCGTTAATATTGGCGTTCAAATTGATAAGAGCCTGAACCATATTTCTATGTCCGTTAATAGAAGCCAAAATTAAAGGAGTTCTTCCCATATTATTTGTCGCGTCAATATTTACGGAATTAGTGAATAATGGAAGCATATTTAATCTGTTATTAAAAGCGGCATACATAAAAGCATCGTTTCCGTTTGCATCTTTAATTTTAATATCCGCTCCGTTTTGTATAAGCATTTCCGCCGTAGAGTAGCTTCCCTTATAAACTGCGAACATTAAAGCGGTAAAACCGTCAGATTTTTTTTCGTTAATATTCGCTCCAGAATCAATAAGCAATTGCAAAACATTCGTATAATTATTAAAAGAAGCATACATTAAAGGAGTATTTCCGTTTGCGTCTTTAACATTTATATTCGCTCCAGAATCGATAAGCAATTTTGCCACATTATAACTTCCTCTATAAGCCGCAAAAGTTAAAGCCGTAAAACCTTCTTTATTTTTTACATTAACATCCGCCTTCGTATCCACTATAGCTTTTGCCAAATCGTAATTATTATTATAGGCAAGATTCATTAAAATAGTGTTGCCTTTTTCGTCTTTAATATTTATATTTGCTCCCGCTCCTATAAGCGCTTTAGCAATTTCGTTATTTCGATTATTCAAAGCGTAATTTAAAGCGGTAAGTCCTTCTTTATTTTTAGCGTTTACATTAGCTTTATTCTTTATCAATGTTTCCGTTAATTGTCTGTTTTTATTGATAGAGGCAAGTATTAAAGGAGTATTTCCGTCATCGTCTTTCGTTTCAATATCCGCTCCAGCTTCTATAATCATATCCAATATTCTATTATTTCTATTTGTTAAAGAATAAGTTAAAGCCGTGTTTCCTTCGCCGTTTTTCATATTAACATTCGCTTTCGCTTCTATCAACGATTGAACAAGCTGCTGATTTCTTCTCATTACCGCGTGAATTAAAGGAGTATTTCCATTTAAATCTTGTATATTTACACTAAAACCGTCTTGCGAAATTAATTCTATCGCCTCTTTAGTTTTATTCGCTCTTATCAATGCAAAAATATCGGAACTATCCTGCGCCGTTAATATAATGGAAAATACCATAATTATAACATAAACAATTTTTATAACTTTTTTCATAATAAATTACCCGCTTATAAAAACTTATATTTATATGATATAGTAAAAAAATAAAATTTCAATAAAAAATACTTTATATTTGACTAATTGAATAATTTGTTATAAAATAGTCGAATTATATTTTAAATTTAAAAAAGAGGTAAAACTATGGCAGAAATTAAAAATTATTATTTCTCTTCCGAATCTGTAACGGAAGGCCATCCTGATAAGATATGCGATGCCGTGAGCGATGCAGTCTTAGACGAATGTTTAAAACAAGACCCGCATTCGAGAGTCGCATGCGAAACTTTGGCAAAAACGGGCATGCTGATTTTGGCGGGCGAAATTACGACAAAAGCGAAATTGGATTATCAAAAAATCGCAAGAGGCGTGGTTAGACGAATAGGTTATACGAGCAGCGATATGGGATTTGACGCCGATACTTGCGCCGTTATGGAATCTATACATGAACAATCTCCAGATATTGATATGGGAGTAAGCGCGGGAAAAGGTTTATTCAATAAAACCGAAGGTAATAAATCCGAAGGAGCGGGCGACCAAGGAATAATGTTCGGATACGCGATAAACGAAACGGAAACTTTTATGCCTTTGACTATTCATTTGGCTCATAGACTCGCGGAAAGATTGGCTAAAGTTAGAAAAGAAAAAATACTCGATTATTTGAGACCAGATGGAAAGAGTCAGGTTACAGTCGAGTATAAAGACGGAAAAGCCGCAAGAATAGAAGCGGTTGTAATATCCACTCAACATGCGAAAGGAATAGAACATAAACAAATAGAAGAAGATATAAAAAAACATGTTATAAACGAAATATGTCCTAAAAATATGCTTGACGAAAATACAAAATATTATATCAATCCTACGGGTTTATTTGTAGTCGGCGGACCGATGGGCGATTGCGGACTAACGGGAAGAAAAATAATAGTCGACAGCTACGGCGGACATGGAGCGCATGGCGGCGGAGCTTTCAGCGGTAAAGACCCAACGAAAGTAGATAGGAGCGCATGCTATATGGCAAGATATATCGCTAAAAATATAGTGGCGAGCAAAATTGCCGGCAGAGCTTTAGTTCAATTTGCTTACGCTATAGGAGTCCCAGAACCGCTTTCCGTTTATGTAAATACTTTCGGAACTTGCAAAGTGCATGACGAGGTTTTGGCTGCGATAATAACTAAACAAATCGATTTGACTCCAGCGGGCATAATAAAACATCTTAATTTGAGAAGACCGATTTATGAAAAAACTACCGCTTACGGACATTTTGGACGCGAGGATGCCGATTTCACTTGGGAAAAAACGGATATTAAACATTTATTTGAAAGTCCAAAATAATAAAATTTGATTAATTAAATTGATTTTTATAAAAGAGATTTGCATTTTTGTGAATCTCTTTTTTATTTGATTTTATATTTTAATTTTATAAAAATTCTATCCGCTATATTCTTCAATATATTTTCTCATAAGATTTTTTATAGTTTCTTTATCCGATTCAAGCGAGGCAAAATCAAATTCTTCTACCATAATTTTTCTTTCTTCGGGGCTTAAACATTTAACCGTATCTTTCGCTATAAATAATTTTTTATATTGAGAGGCAATTAAAGTTTCATCGTCCATTAAAATTTCTTCATATAATTTTTCACCTTCTCTTATTCCCGTAAAAACTATTGGAATATCGTTTTCGTTTAATCCGTAAACTTTCAGCATATTTTTTGCCAAATCGAGTATTTTAACGGGTTTTCCCATGTCCAAAGAAAATATTATTCCGTTATTCAAAGAGCATGCTTTTATAACCAATCTTGCCGCCTCTCTAATCGACATAAAAAATCTAACCATTTCTGGATGCGTCACGGTTATCGCTTTTCCTTCTTTTATCTGCCTTTCAAAAACGGGAATAACGCTTCCGCTGCTTCCCAATACATTTCCGAATCTCGTTATTTTGAATATCGTGCTATTTTGTTCATGCGAAAAAGACATTATCATTCTTTCGCAAATTCTCTTGCTCGCTCCCATTAAAGATGTCGGACGAACGGCTTTGTCAGTAGAAATGAATACAAAATTTTTTATATTATTTTTTATAGAAAGAGACGCTATATTTTCCGTAGCGAGTATATTATTTTTTATAGCTTCTTCGGGATATTCTTCCATAAAAGGCAAATGCTTATAAGCCGCCGCATGAAATATTATATCGGGTTTATATTCTTTTAATATTTTATCGATTTTAATATAATCTCTCACATTTGAAATTATATATTTAAATTTATCTTTATTTTCGGACGAACTTATCGACATTATTAAAGAATGAATCGCGTTTTCGGAAATTTCTAAAGCGATTACTTTTTTAACTGGAAGAGTTATTAACTGCCGCACGAGTTCGCTTCCTATAGAACCGCCGCCGCCTGTAACCAATACTATTTTATTTTTGTAATAATCGTATATTTCTTTTTCGTCAAAACCGATTTCTTCTCTTCCAAGCAAATCCGAAGGTTCGAGTCTCCTAATATCTTTTAATGAAAAATTTCCTTTTATGATTTCAAAAATTCCCGGAACTATTTTATGTTTTATTCCCGCGCAAGATATTGAATTTAATATTTTTTCAAGTTCTTCTTTTTGTAATGTCGGTATGGCAATTATTATTTCGTCTATATTTATATTTTGCGATTTATATTCGTTTGCAATTTTTTCTATATCTTTTATTTTCCCTTTTACTTTTATCGAACGAACTTCTTTTTTGTTTTCATCATCGTCTAAAAAACATAGAATATTATAATCTTTATTTTTGTCGGATAATATTTCTTTAGCGAGCATTTTTCCCGCATCGCCCGCTCCTATTATAATAATATTTTTAATCATAATTTTTATTTCTTTAATTTAACAATTTAACTAACCACTCCGATATAAGGAATGTTTCTATATTTTTGAGCGTAATCTATTCCGTAACCGACAACGAATTCGTCTTCTATATCGAAACCGTTATAATCTATATTTATATTTACTTTTCTTCTTGAAGGTTTATTTAAAAGCGTGCATATTTTCAAAGATGCTATATTTCTTGTTTGCAGAACTTCGCAGATTTTTTCCAAAGTGTAGCCTGTGTCAATTATATCTTCCACGATAATAACATCTCTTCCTGTCAGCTGCACATCAATATCTTTCAAAATTTTTATTTCAGAACCTATTTTATTATTTCCATAGCTCGAAACTATCATAAAATCTATTTCTATCGGTATGTCTATATATCGCGATAAATCGGCTATGAATATAAAAGAACCTTTAAGCAAACCTATTAAGCAAGGCGCGTTTTCTTTGTGTCGGTAATCGTCCGATATTCTTTTTGCCAATTCTTTAACTTTTTCGTTTATTTGTTTTTCTTCGATAAGAATTTTTGATATTCCATTTTCTTTATTCATTATAAAAATCCGATAAATTAAAATAAATTAAACTATATTATAACTTAAAATATATTAATTTGAAAG
>NZ_JBNMIZ010000057.1:0-13025 GCF_050873525.1 Brachyspira sp.
ATCATAAATAGTCTCCTTATTAAAATTATAATATTTTATATTTATATATAATAAGATATTAATTTTTTTAGAAAAGTCAAGCAATTTTTCAAATCTCATGTCGGACTAAATTTAGCTATTTAAAGATACCATATTATAGCTATAGATTTTTACCATTAAAATAATATTTTTAATTTATATTTATACTGTCATTTTACTTACTCATAGCTACAGAAAATTTTTTCTATTGACATTAAAATAAAATATGCTATATTAGTTGTAATAACATATATTACAATAAAAAATAATTAAGAGGTTATTAATTATATGGAAAAATTATTATATTTAATAAATTATTTGGCGAAAGAAAGCAAAATTGATATTGAAGAGATTCCATCTAACGAAATAGAATTAAAAAATTTATTCAGAAGCCTTATGAATATGCGTCCGCCGAACGATATAAGCGAAGATTATTTAAAAGTAGAAGATGAATTTTTACAAGAAGAACTTGATAAAAAATTTATTACAAATATAGAAAATCTTAAACCGATAAAAAATAATTTATATATTTGGAAAGGCGATATTACCGCTTTAAAAATTGACGCTATAGTAAACGCCGCTAATTCTGCTATGCTTGGATGTTTTCATCCGATGCATAAATGTATCGATAACGCGATTCATAGCGCCGCTGGAACGAGGCTCAGATTATTCTGCCGAGATGTTATAAATCGATGCGGAGGTTATTTAGAAACGGGAGATGCAAAAATAACTCCAGCTTTTAATCTTCCATGCAAATATGTTTTGCATACGGTTGGACCGATAATAAAAGATAAAGTTAGCGAAAAAGACAAAGAGCATCTTTACTCATGTTATAAATCTTGTCTGAATTTGGCTTTAGAAAATGATATAAAAAGTATAGCTTTTTGCTGCATATCTACGGGAGAGTTCAGATTTTCAAACGATTTGGCGGTTGATATAGCCTTATCTTCGGTAAACGATTTTTTGAAAGAAAATAAAACACGAAATATAAAAATAGTTTTCAATGTTTTTAAAGATATTGATTATGAATTATATAATAAAAAATTAAAGAATAATTAAATTAAAAAATTGATTATAGGAAAATAAAAATGAATAACAATGAATTAACTGAAAAAATAGAAAAATTAAAAGAAGAGATTAAAAATTCGGACTATATATTAATAGGAGCGGGAGCGGGACTTTCTACTTCGGCGGGATTTTTATATGACGGAAAAAGATTTGAAGACAATTTTAAAGATTATATAAAAAAATACGGATTTACTGATATGTATAGCGCAGGCTTTTATAATTTTCCAACGCTCGAGGAATATTGGGCTTATTTTAGTTTGTATGTATATATAAATAGATTCGATATAGAAGAAAACGAAACTTATTTGAATCTTTATAATATAGTAAAAAATAAAAATTATTTTGTCATAACCACAAATGTTGACGGCAGATTTATAGATTCTAAATTTGACAAAGATAAAATTTTTGCAGTTCAAGGAGATTTTGCGCTTTTTCAATGTTCCAAACCTTGCAGACAAGAAACTTTTTATAATGAAAAATATATTAGAGAGATGATTAAATATAAAAAAGAAATGAAAATACCTACCGAGCTTATTCCAAAATGTCCATATTGCGGAAGAAATATGTCAATGAATTTGAGAGCGGACGATACTTTCGTTCAAGATAAAAATTGGGATGAGCAAAAATCCAGATACGAAGAGTTTTTAAAAATCTCTGAAAATTCAAAAATTTTGTTTTTAGAACTTGGAGTAGGTTTTAATACGCCTTCTATAATAAAATATAATTTTTGGAGAATGACTTTAAATAATAAAAAATCCGTTTACGCTTCTATTAATTTGGGAGAATGCTACTGCGCAAGCGATATTGAAGAACGTTCAATATGCATCGATTCCGATATATCCGAAGTATTGAAAAAATTAATTCAATGATTTTAATTTAATTTTTTAGGAATGCGGACATTCTGCAAATCTGCAAGTCTCTGAATTATAGATTTCTGCACTTCGTAATTTGAAGGCTCATCATTTGCAAATTCGTATTTATTTGCAAGAAGTAAATATTCTTTTTCCTGCGTATAATTTCGCGCTTTTCTGTATAATATCGATATTCTAAATAAAGATAATTTTTGTCTGTATCCGTTTAAATAAGCCTGTCTATAATAATCTATCGCCAAAGAATTTCTGCTTTTGTTTTCGTAAAGTTCCGCCAATTTGAAATATATTCTTCCTCTTTCGTTTCTATCAATACTCGTTTCGGCAATATTTATAATTTCTTTTTCCGTAGCCGAATAATTTTCTTCGTCAATCAATTTTTCGTAAATATGAAGCAAACCAAAATAAGAATCCAATTTATAAGCTGGAACATTAAAATTTGTATTTAACTGAATTGCTTTTTTATATTCTTCCACCGCCAATCTATAACTTGCAGCTCCGCCTTGTTCGGCTGGATTTCCCGCTTCGATTTCGTATATCAATCCCAAATAATAATGAGCGTCCGCGTTATCGGGATAATACATTAAAGTTCTATTCATTAAATATAAAGCATAAGAAATATTGCCCTCGTTTATCGCTCTTTTAGCCTCGCCTATATAAACCCAAGCTGGCTCTAATTTATTTATATTGATTGAAGAACGGTAGGAATTTGTATCGATTCTAACCGAATTATTTGCTTGAGAATAAACGGGCAAGCAAAATATTAAAAAGCAGAATATTAAAAATATTTTTTTCATAACGATTAATTTGTTTTTTAATTATATTTTATTATTATATTTTATATTTATTTATCGGTATAATACGATTAAACTTTTTATTTTTTCTTTATTATATTTTATCACAATTTTTAATAATTTACATAGACTTTAAAAAATGCATGTCAATCATTTCGCCGTCTTCTTTTATGTAAATCGCAAATATATCGTATTTATCGTATATAATAACTTCATATAATAATTTTTCATAGATTTTATCGTATTTATTCGCATAAACTATTTTTGGATTTTTAAATTTTTCGATTATAGAATCTAAAACTTTTTTCGGAAAAACCGTTTCTGGAATAGGCTCGAATGAACTGTCTATTTTTAACCAATTTCCATGTCCGTCAAAAGAAATAACCGCTTCATTTAAAAGCGTCACTTTATAAATATTATTTTCCAAAGAAATATTATCTATTTTAAAATCTGGAAATACCGAACCCATGAAATTGAAAGCGTTTTTCGGCAAATCTCCCGCGTTTAAAAAATTATAAAATAAAGCGATTAAGATAAAAAAGTATTTGTATTTTCTCATTTTTACTCCGTTAATTTTTATTTCTTTTTTATTTAATTTATTTTTAAAATACGGAAATTCCCGAATCCGTTCTCGGCTCGCAAGCTCCGTATAAAATATTATTTTCGTTTCTAAATATTATTTGTCCTCTTCCAAAATATCCAAAATAATTTCTTTCACTTTTTCGGATAATATTATGTCCTAATTTTTCAAGTTCTTTCGCTTTTTTCTTATAAAAATTATTTTCTATTTCTATCGTTTTATCTCCAACCCATTGCCATCTCGGTTTATCCAAAGAAGCCTGCGGATTCAAATTTTCGTCTATCATATTCGTTAATATTTGCAAATGTCCTTGAGGCTGCATAAAAGCTCCCATAACTCCGAAAGCTCCGATTGGTTTATTATCCTTGCATAAAAATCCCGGTATTATAGTATGATAAGGTTTTTTACGCGGCGCTATAAAATTGTCCGAATTTCTATCCAATGAAAAATTAGCTCCTCTATTATGCAAAGCTATTCCCGTTTTCGGAATCACTATTCCCGAACCGAACGCGGTATAATTGCTTTGTATAAAAGAAACCATATTTCCGTCTTTATCCGCGGTAGCCAAATAAACCGTATCGCCCGAAGAAAAAATATGCTCTTTTGGTTTTAATACGGTATTTTTTGATATTAATTTAGCTCTTTTTTTGGAATATTCTTTAGAAAGCATTTCGTCAATAGAAGTCTTCATGTATTTAATATCGGCGACATATTTTTTCGTATCGGCAAAAGCGAGTTTCAAAGATTCTATTTGATAATGTAAATTAGATTCTTCAAAATTTTCAAGTATATTCAAAGCCATTAAAACCGTTATTCCATGTCCGTTTGGCGGAATTTCGTAAATATCGTAGCCTTTATAATTCGTTTTTATCGGTTCAACCCATTCGGGATAATAATCGTTCAAATCTTCTTTAGACAAATAGCCTTTATATTCTTTCATGAATTTGTCTATTTTTTCGGCAATCTCTCCTCTATAAATGCATTCGGCGTTTGTTTTCCCTATTTCTTTTAAGGTTTTCGCATTATATGGCAGTTTGACTATTTCGCCAAGTTCTGGGACTTTTCCGTCAAAAGTAAAAGTGTCGAACCAATATTTAAATTCTTTTATCGTATTATTGTTAGACGCTTTCAAATAAATATTAAAAGCTTCTTTCCAATCGAGAGCGACAGTCGGCTGAATCGCAAATCCTTCTTCGGCATATTTTATAGCTGGTTTAAGAACTTCGATTAATTTTAATTTTCCGAATCTTTTATTCAAAGCCGCCCAAGTAGCTGGAATTCCTCCAACAGTAATTGGAATCAATCCGTAAAGAGGCATTTTATCTAAATTGAGAGATAAAATTTTTTCTATATCCAAATTTTTAGGAGAAAATCCGCTTCCGTTTATCGCGTATATTTTATTTTCAAAATAAACTATTGCAAAAGCGTCTCCTCCGAGTCCGTTTGAAGTAGGCTCGACAACGGTTAAAGCGGCAGCCGTAGCGATGGAAGAATCTATAGCGTTTCCGCCTTTTTTTAATATTTCAAGTCCCGCCTCCGCCGCTAAAATATTGCTCGTGGCAACCATTCCGTTTGAAGCGAAAACTATATTTCTTTTGGAAGCGTATGGATTATTATAAAAATCAAATTTCATTTTGTTATTATAACATAGTTTACATAATATTAAAATAGTAAAACGATTAAATCAATTTAATTCCGTATTTAACTATTGCAATAAAATTTAATTTATTGTATAATTGCTCTAATAATTGATATTTTTTATTGATTTTGGAGAATATAAAATGAAAAAAGATATACATCCACAATATTACGAAACGGATGTCAGTTGCGCCTGCGGAGCTAATTTTAAGATTCACTCCGTTCAGAAAACATTGCATGTCGATATTTGTCATAATTGCCATCCTTTCTTTACGGGAAAACAAAAAATCCTTGACGCCGCTGGAAGAGTAGATAAATTCAATAAGCGTTACGGTATAAAAAAGCAATAAGTCGTTAAATTTGTTAAATTTCTTTCATGGTAATTAAGTCTATAAATATTTTATAGACTTAATTATTTTATTTTTTGTATTAAAAAATCTAAAAAAATCGTAAATTGAAATTAATTTTTAAAAATAAAATTCCGACAATCCTAATAGTGAATAAATTACAGGAGGGTTAAACATGGAAGTGAACTCTATTTATTCATCTAAAATGTTTCCTTTGACTAGGCATATGCGTAGCGCGGGGTTAAATGTTTATAATTCTGCTCAATTAAGCGATAAAATAGCAAATATTATATCGAAAGAGCGAAATAATAGTATAGGGAATGTGTTGGATGTATATGTTTAATTATCAGCAAAAAGTCTAGTTATATAAATCGTAAATATGGCTAGACTTTATTTATTATAAAACAATACATTTTCTAAATTTTCAAATTCTAAAATTCTTTTAAATCAATTAACGATAATTAATTAGGTCGATTATAATTTATAACGATTAAAGAATGAAGTCTTCCATCGCTTCCCTTAAATACATTCATATTCAAAGGGTCAACTTCCCAAACTCTGTCTACTACAAAATTATAATAATAATTTCCAGATTCGGCTCTTAAAGTTATAGTCCATAAATTATTCGAATAAATCATTGGATATCTTAAACTGTCAAAACCTAATTTATCGGAGGTAAACATAACCTCTCTTGCCGTATCGTTGCTATAGAAGAAAGTCACCGTTCCGTCCGAATTATAAATCGGATTTTTATCGTAAAAACCTATATCATTATCCAAAATAAAATAGCTCACTTCTTGATTATTGTCATCGTATTCCGTATTTGAATTTAAAGGGTCGTTAATCCAAACTCCGTTCACTCTGTATCTATAGCTATATTTTCCAGCTTTTAACGGAACTTGCCATAAATAATAAAAAATTCCGTAAGAGTTTTTGATTAACGGGATGCTGTCTTCCCAATAATTGAAATCGCCCGAAACTTCAACCGAATCGTAATTTTCCGCAAAAGTAAATAAAACTCCGTCCTCGACAATTCTCGGAGGCATAACATCCTGTATATTATAATATTTAAGAATTTCCATTTGATTCATTCTTGCTTCGTATTGTTCTATCGTTTCTATGCCTTTATCTCCGCATGATATGATAAACGCGCATATTAAAAATGGAATTATTTTTTTCATTAATTAGCCTTTTATATTTAATTTAATATTTTCCGAATTTTCTTTATTGATTTCATTATTGTCGTTTTTGTTTGAAGATTTATTTGCATTTGAATCTGTATTTCCTTTCGCAACTTTTTCCTCAACGACAACCCAAGCCTCTTTCAATTCTTTAAGATATTTTATAACTTCCAATATTGGAGGTTTAGTTTTTGAAATATTGCCTTCCGTTAATTTTTGATTCATATAAGTATAAATTGACGCCAATCTATTCGCTATTTCGCCCGCTTCATAATTTAGAGACGCTAAAAGCTCGTATATTATTTCCTGCGCCTTAACGATATTATTGTGAGCCTGTTCCGTTCCATGTTTTTTGTCCATAGAATTGCAAGCCTCTTCCAAAAATTTTATAGCTCCGTCATAAAGCATAACCACGAGCCGATTTTGAGACGCCGTATTTATTTCGACTTGTTTATATTTTTGATAACCGTCCGTAATAGCCAACGAATACCCCCGAATATTTATTAATTTTTTTTATTATCGGAAAATGCAAAAAACCATAAAATAATTTTTGATATAGTTAATGATATATATTATAGTAAAAAAGTCAATTATTAAAAATATTTATAATTACGATAGCAGTCGCCAAGTAATCTATAAAATAAAAACGGCTTATACAATTAAGTATAAACCGTTTATTGAATGCATGAATTAAAATTATTTTTTACTGCTTATTTAAAGTTCCTTCATAAGTAGCCAACATATTAATGCCATTTCCCGAACTACCCATTTGATATATAACCGTTGCAGTAGTTGGATTAGCGGCATCGTCTAAAGTTATTTTTATATACTCCTTCACCTTAATTCCAGAATCTGTGAGTTCTCCGCTCGCTTCCACAACTTTTGCATCGGAATTGTAAAGTAATTGTATTCCTTGCAATGTTCCAATAATACCCGCATTAACTTTACTTCCCGTTATTTCTAATTGAAAATCATCTGGGACTTTTAAAGTAGCTGGCGCCGTTCCGCTTTCCGCTTCTTGTTCCGAAATTCCGCTTAAAACTGTGCGATTAAGAGTGCCAGCAAAAGTGACATCTCCCACAGTCGCGGGATTTCCCGTAGCAGTAGGTATAGAACCTAAATCTCCTCCTCCGCTACCTGGGGCCTCATTCGATTTACAGCTTATAGACAAAGCCATAACTAAAGCTCCTACAACCAAGTAGGTAAAAATTTTTTTGAAATTATACATGATAATTTCCTCCTTGAATTGAATTAATTTTAAATTTATAACTAAACAAGGATTTTTTATTTTCCTTGATAAGCTATCGAAAGTAATTGAAGTTAAAAAATATTTAACTAAATTTAGAATTGCAAAATTATTTTTAATTGTCATTGCGAAGGCATTGCCTGAAGCAATCCACTTCTTATAACAATGGGTTTTAACCCATTGTGTGCGATTACATTGCGATGCTTTTTTCTGAATTATTAATACAAGGGGCTGAAGCCACATTGTTATTAAGAATTGCAAAATTATTTTTTATCGTCATTGCGAACGGAGTGAAGCAATCCACATAGATTGGATTACTTCGGCTATCGCCTCGTAATGACAATGTTTTTACTAACGAATTACGAATTCTAAACGGAGTTGTTTTTTTGTCCACTTTTTTTACAAAAAAAGTGGTAGTTTTTTGGTTCTTTTTTTCTACAAAAAAAGAACAATAATTTTGATTTTTTACAAAAAGAATAAATACATTTAAAAAATTAAATGAAGTTAAAAAATATTTAACAAATAAAAGTTTGCCTTTTGAAAAATTAAAAAAGTTTAAACTATTTTGTTCGCGGTTCGCAGTGAACTGCAAATATTATTTATTAACTTTGTTGTCATAATGGTTGAATTATACGATATTTATAATTTTTTGTCAACGGTTTAAAAATAATTTTTTTAATATAGACTGCTTCGCTCGTCAAAGACGGGCTTTAGCCTCACTCGTAGTGACAAGAAAATAAAGCTCGCAACGCTAAATTTTTTTAAAAAAATTTTTATTTAACCTATTGACATTTTTTAATTAATTAGTTAAAATATTCAAGTCATTTCAAGATGCGAGGGCGATTAGCTCAGCTGGGAGAGCGGGTGCCTTACAAGCACTAGGTCGGCGGTTCGATCCCGTCATCGCCCAAAGTCTTCTGCTTTCTGATATGATTAAAATTCAAATATGAGTTGAAGTTTTAGTTTATATGACTATTTTGAAATATATCTCCATAATCGGAGCGATTCTTTTAATATTCGCTTTTTTAAGTTTTATAATAAAATTTACTTCAAAAAGGCTAACCGTATTAACTTCGATTATCGCCATAATAATTTTATCCGTAGCTTCAATCCTAATAATATACATGAATTTTACCGTCAATATTTCCGCAAAAATAAAAGCGTCTTCGGAAGAAAATAAATTAAGAGAGGAAAAAAATAGAATAAGAAACAATATCATAATTCGTCCGGGTTCGGTGGAATTGATTTCTTTGCATTTGGGTTATTCGAATAGAATTTCCGTTCCCATGATAAGAAATAGAGAATTGGGTTTTTATTTGGATAATATCTGGTTTAACTGGGCGGACGGAAAATTACTTACGGACGAAGATATGCAAAACAAAGACGATTATATTAATTTCGGATTTTATAATTATTCTTTAGACGGACTTCCAACACTTCCCAAAGCTACGGAAGAAAGAACGAGAGAAATTGAAGAAAATTTTAGAAGAAGAATCAACAGAAGAGAAACCGTTAATAATAAATTTTTAGACACTTTATATGACGGACACAGCTCGAGAACCATGATTAGAAACATTACGAATATGAGCGTCTTGGGTTATAGAACTCGACTGCATGGATTTATTGTAAAACCTTTATCGAACGCAAATGAGGAAATACTCTCCATCTCTCAAACTAACGCCGAAGTTAAAAATTATTTGTCTTCGCTTAAAGAGGTAAGCGGATATTTATGGAGAGCTATTTCAAAAAGTTCGAGCAGAAGTTATCACAGCTACGGAGCGGCTTTCGACACTTTGCCGAGAAGATACGGAGGAAAGCAAACTTATTGGGCATGGACGAGAGTGAATAATAAAAACTGGTATGCTGTGCCTTACGAAGAGAGATGGCAGCCTCCCGAAGAAGTTATTAAAGTTTTTGAAAAGCATGGTTTTATCTGGGGCGGAAAATGGAATAATTACGACACGATTCATTTTGAATATCGTCCCGAACTTATAATATATAACAGAATAAAAGACGATGAAAACGCTATTTACGATTTAGTAGAAAAATACGGTTTATATTAGTTAATAATCATAATTAGTATTTGTAAATATAAATAGGACCATCATCGTTTGAAAGCGCTTCGTTTGCGTCTATTTTAAACGCTTTTCGGACATCTTCAATAGATTTATCGAAAAGCTGAATATCGTCCGTTCGTTTATATTTATTGAAATAAAGCGCGCTTCTGTTGTTTAACGCCGATATATTATTTCCGTCCGCTTCTATTATTTCGCCGTAATCTTTCAAGGCGTTTTCAAATAATTCGTTATTTCCCGTTATATTATATTTTGCCAAATAAATTGTCGCTCTGTTGTTTAATAATATAATGTCTTTTTTTTCGCTCGAATAAATCATATTGTCGAATATCGTTAAAGCGGTATTATAATCGTAATCGGAATTTTCTTTTCCGTATCTTGTCGAATATAAAACGCCTTTATTATTTAAAGTGTCCTTATTATCGTAAATTGAAATGGCAGACTCGTAATATTTATCCGCCTTTCTAAAATATAAACTCTTATTATTTTTGCTATACATTTTCGTATATAAAATTCCCGCTCCGTTTAAAGCCATATAATTTCTGTCGTCTATACTAAAAATATTTTCGAGTATTTCCAAAGCCTTTTCGTCTTTAGCTCCTTTAATTTCCGCCACCAAATTTTGATACATTTTTTCTATTTCTTTTATTTTTTTATCTTCCGATTTTTTCAATATGATAGTCGGGAGATTTTCGACATATTCTTTATCCTCTTTATCGTTCGAATTTTCTTCTTTATTTTTTCTAGTTAAAATTTGAGTTTCTTTTTTTTCAAATTCTTTCATGTCGCTTTCAATATCGTTTTCCGTTTCCGCTACAGGCTCGGGATTATTATTCAAACTATTATTTGTGTAGTTCATAAATAATATTAAAGCGAACATTAAAACCAAAAGAAATAAGGCTACATAAGTAACTCTAAGTAAACTGTTTCCAATTAGTCTGTTTATCGAAAATTTAAGCGTGCTGAAATTCGGATTTATTCCAAGTCGAACCTGCTCTTTCACCAAATTAGTGATTTCTTCCGCTCTATTTGAATTTCTTAACTGCTCTCCGAAGTATTGAGAAATCGTTTCCATATATTTGCTTTCAATATTCGAAGATAAAGAATTTGTAAAAACATTAAGTTCTTTCGTTATATTGTTATTTAAATTTATGCTGTAAACATTGCATATTATTAAAAATATAAGCATTATTACTGGGAAGAGTATCAGTATGGCGAAATTTATTTTTTTTATATTTGCGCTTTTCATTTATTTAATACAAACTCAAACAAATTTTTTATTTATATTATTAAATAGAATTTAATACTTACCATATTATAAGATAAATATAAAAATAATCAATTAATTATCGGAATAAAAAGTTATAAAATATTGTAGGGCTATATATTAAAATACGCGTCTGAGAGGACTCGAACCTCCAACCGCCGGAACCGAAGTCCGATGCTCTATCCAATTGAGCCACAGACGCTTAATTTATAAAATTAAATGGAAGAAAAAAATTTATAGAATGGGCGAAAGACGGGACTTGAACCCGCGGCATCCAGATCCACAATCTGGCGCTCTAACCAACTGAGCTACATTCGCCATATTATATAAACGGAAAAATCATCGCGCCAGACAGGAATCGAACCTGTAACCCACAGCTTAGAAGGCTGTTGCTCTATCCAATTGAGCTACTAGCGCATTCGGGATGATGAGACTCGAACTCATAACCCCCTGCTCCCAAAGCAGGTACGCTAACCAATTACGCTACATCCCGTTAAAATTATTCTATATTATAATATTAATCATATTTTTTGTCAATAATAATATTTTAAATTTTATTCTATATTTTATTTTATTATTTTCCCCAAACGCCTCCGAATTTGAAACTCAATCCCAAATAAAAATCGTTATCAACCGTATAATGTTTTCCGCCGCTATCGTTGTAGGATATTACTCCGACTTGACGCCTATCTTCCAGTTCATAATATTGCTTATTATTTTTAAAAACAGGGTCATAAGTGAAAGTGTCGGAAATCATTATTTTGAAATCGTCCGTTATATTTAAAGTGATTTTCAAAAAAGCTCTATATTTAAGCTGATAAACATCTTCCGCATCGGAATATATATTATTATCATGAATTCCAAAATGCGCCGTTATGTCGAATTTCCATAATCTGCGAACTTCAAAAAATATAAATCCGCTCATAGCGTAAAAAGGTTTTCTTTCCGCAAATGTTTGAATTGAAAAATCCGTATAATATCCATTATTATAATGATGTTCGTTAGTGTTTGTTCCGTTATTGGATGGCAAATATTTATTATAATCCATTATTCCATGCCTAAACCAAAAGCCTTCAATTCCAATCGTAAATCTTCCGTTTTTGCCGTTTCTAAAATAGAAAAAAGTGTTTATGCTGTCTCCGTATTCTTTTATCGGTATCGAGCCTAACTGACTCACAATTCCCGCGACTCCCGTATTGACATAATCGTTGCTGTAAGATATTTTTGCCATTAAACCTTTTGAAGAGTTTGCGTCCAATCCTTCTTCTCCGTTAACCATTCCGACTCCTATAAACACTCCGTAAAAACTCGATTCGAGCATTATTCCCGTATCGTATCTTGGAATAAATTGAGTGTCGTATCCAATCGGCAAATCTCTCGGTCCCGAAAGAACTGTTGCTTTATTACTGCTTACGGTGTGATAATAAAATAAAGTCGGAAAATAAGAAGTCATAGGAATATTTTTCGTATAGGGTTCTAAAACTCCGACTCTTATTCCAATATACTTAAAATTAACGAATAAATTTAATTTTGTGAAGTCGAATAGGGGGGGGGACATATCTTTGTAGAATCTCGCTTTATGCGATAACGGTTCGTAAAATCTCGCGTTAATATCCGCTCCAATCGAACCGTATTTATATTCTTTAATATAACTTAAATCTCCATACAATAAAACTCCCAAAGTGTCTTCGTTTCCCGTCTGTTCTATTAAATCGCTCATTCTTCCGTAGGCGACTAATTCCAAAGACGCGCTTAAAACTCCGTATTTGCCCGAGTTTGTATTATTTGAATTTGTCGCGTTTGTATCGTTTGTATTTTGAGAAAATAAAATTGAATTTATTATTATAATTAAAGAGATTATAAATTTTATTTTAATAAAAGAAATAGGAGCAAAAGGAGCTGCAGTTGGAACTTTAGTTGCTGAAGCAGTAGTGTGTATATA
>NZ_JBNMIZ010000058.1:0-12926 GCF_050873525.1 Brachyspira sp.
ATAAAAAATAAACAAAAAGTAATTATAATGGATTTGTTATTCATAGATAACTCCTTGATAATTTATTTATAACTAAACGGAGATTTTTAATTTTCTCCGATAAGTTATCGAAACCAAAATATCCGCAAAGAACGGACAAAATATAAATTGATTTAATGAAAAGATTTTTGCAATAGAAAAGCCGAGAAAGTTTAAATGAATAGGTTAACGTAACGTAACGTAACGTAACGTAACGTTGCAAGTGCATTGATACTCATTTAAGCCTCTCTTTAATTAATAAATAATTCTAATTAAACTTTTTCAAATTATATAATATTAAAAAAATTTGTCAACTATTTTTTTAATATTAACTGAAACATATTATACAACATTTAAAATTTTTTGTCAACGGTTTAAATCAAAAAATTACAAATCTCTTTTCCACTTGCTTATCAAATTAATCGCGTCAATCGGAGTGATTTCGTTAATATTCAAATTTTTAATTTCTTTTTCAATTTCGCTTTCTTTTATAATTTCTTCACTATTATATAAAGGCAGTATTTCGGAAGATTTATTTAATTCTATATTGTCGAATTGAACTCCAGCCTCGTTTTCCAATTTCTTCAAAATTTCCGAAGCTCTTTTTATAACTTTATTCGGCGCTCCCGCTATTTTTGCGGCGTAAATTCCATAGCTCGATTCCGCCGAACCTTCGATTACTTTCTTCATAAAAATAATTTCGTCTTTATATTCTTCAACCGAGACTTTATAATTTTTTACTCCGTCCAATTCTTCGAGCATAGTGAGTTCATGATAATGAGTTGCAAATAAAGTTTTCGCTTTTTTATTTTCTTCTCCAACCAAATATTCCACTATTGCCCAAGCTATTGAAAGTCCGTCATAAGTTGAAGTTCCGCGTCCGATTTCGTCCATAATGATTAAACTTTTATTTGTGCAATGATTCAAAATATAAGCCGTTTCGTTCATTTCCACTAAAAAAGTGCTTTCTCCTCTCGCAATATTATCGCTCGCTCCGACTCTTGCAAATATTCTGTCGACTATAGATATTCTCGCACTTGATGCTGGAACGAAAGAACCTATTTGAGCAAGCAAAACTATTAAAGCTGTTTGTCTTAAATAAGTGCTTTTACCGCTCATATTCGGTCCCGTTATTATAAGCAAATGCTCTTTATCGTTATCCAAATAAGTGTCGTTTGGAATAAAACTTTCGTCAATCAAATTCGCTTCAACGACTGGATGCCTTCCGTCTTTTATATCTATTATTCCGTCTTCAGTCATTATTGGTTTTGTATAATTATCTTCTTTCGCCAAAGATGCAAGCGAAGTATAAACATCGATTATTGAAATTATTTTTGCCGTTTTTAAAATGGAATTGATATAAGAATTGACTTTATTTTTTATTTCGGTAAATATTTCAAATTCCAAAGCGCAGCTTTTTTCGTTAGCTTCGTTAATTATTTTTTCGTATTCGATTAATTTTTCGGTGGTAAATCTTTCCGTTCCGATTAAAGTTTGTCTCTTTATAAAATCTTTAGGAACTGCAGATATATTCGGTTTTGTAACTTCTATATAATATCCGATAACATTATTATATCTTATTTTTAAACTGTTTATTCCCGTGTCGAGTCTATAATTTCCTTCCAATTCGCTTATCCAGTTTCTGCCTTCTCTTTTCGCTTCGTTATATTTTTTTAACTGCTCGTTATAATCGTCTTTTATCATATCGCCTTCGTTTGTTACAATTTTCGGTTCTTCCAATATCGCCCGCTCTATCAAATCGGTTATCAATTTTATATCGGTTGCTTCTTCAAAATTCGCCTCTTCAAAATCGTTCAGCGCAAGTTCGGTAATAATTTCCAAAGATAAAATTAAAAATCTTTTTAACGCTACCAATTCTTTAGGATTTATTCTACCCAAAGCCAATTTTGAAGAAAGCCTTTCTATATCTCCTATATCCGAAAGCGACTCTATTATTTTATATGTTAATTTTGCGTCTTTATAAAAAAAGTCCACATTGTCGAGTCTTTTATTTATTTCTTCAATATTGGTTAAAGGTTCAACGATAATTCTTTTTAAATATCTCGCACCCATAGAAGTTTTAGTTCTATCTATCGTATCGAATAAAGTCATTTTTTTATTGTCGTTTCTTATCGTTTCAAGAATTTCCAAACTCGATATTGTAGCATAATCTAAAGTCATGGAATTCTTTTTATCGTAAATTTTAATATCCGTTATATGTTCTAAAGAATTTTTTTGAAGTTCGCTTATATAACGAATTGTAGAACCGAGTAAAGATATTAATAAAGGCTTCTCTTCTATTCCGAAACTTTTTAAAGATAAAGTTTTAAAATGATTCGTGAGAGTTTTATAAGCGTAGGAATATTCTGCGGTATAATCGGTAGTATGACTATAAAATATTTTTGAAAATCTTTTTTGAATTTCTTTTATTATTTCGCTTTCTTTTACCGAGTCTATAGTCATTATTTCTTTAGGCGAAAATCTTATAATATCTTCAGTTATTTCGTCTATAAGTTCTTTCAAATTTTCGTTTTCCATTTCGGTGATAAAAAGTTCTCCCGTAGAAACATCGCATAACGATATTGCCGCTTTTCTCTCGCTCTTTGAAACTATAATCGAAGCCAAATAATTATTGCTTTTCGATTCCAAATATCTATTTTCAGAAATTGTCCCTGGAGTTATTACTTGAGTCACATCTCGCTTTACTATTCCTTTAGCCGTTTTCGGGTTTTCCATCTGTTCGCAAATCGCTATTTTCACTCCCGATTTTACAAGCCTCGACAAATAACCATGTATTGCATGATGAGGAACTCCCGCCATTGGAACATTCGCTCTTTTTGTTAAAGTGATATTTAATATTTGAGATAGTTTTTTAGCATCTTCAAAAAATGCTTCGTAAAAATCTCCCATACGAAAAAGTAAAATGCTGTCTAAATATTTATCTTTTATTTCTTTATACTGCCTCATCATAGGAGTGAGTTTTGTATCTTCTTCTTTTTCAGCTTCGGGTTTGAAAAAAGTATCTTCCATATTGATTAATCCAAAAACAAATTTGTAAATTTAAAAATATATTAAATTTTATTAATTTTGATTAGTATAAATTATTTTTTTCGTTTTATCAAATTATTTCCGTAAATTATCTTTATAGATTTTGAAGTAAAATCTATTATTTACGATATATTGACAAATAAGGTTTATTATAGTATCATATTAATTGATTATTTTTAATAATTAGTAAATTTATAAATAAATTTTTAAGGAGTTAATAAATGGCTGTTCCAAAGCATAGAAAATCGAAAGCAAAAAAAATGTCGAGGAGAGCGGCAAACGAAAAAAGATTTTTAGGTTCGTTGTCAATATGTCCTCAATGCGGAGCGGAAAGAATGCCCCATAGAATTTGTCCAGAATGCGGTTTTTATAAAGACAGAGTTATAAAAGCCACTAAATCTCAAAACGAAGGATAAAATTATAATAAAATAATTCGGGAGTTTTAATGAATTTAGCTATAGATGTTGCAAGCGGCGAAAAACCTATAGAGGAATTGGTTGGCGGAGCTATCAAATCTTTATCGTTAAATGACGATGTCAACTTAATATTAGTCGGCGGGGAAAAAAATATAAGCCGAGCGTTGTCAAAATTAAAATACGATAAGAATAGAGTGGATATAAAACATACCAATCAAATAATAGATATGAACGAAAGTCCAGCGGTTGGAATAAAACATAAAAAATACGCGTCCGTTCTTGTTGCGGCTCGATTAGTTTCAAATAAGGAAGCGGAAGGTTTTTTCTCCCCGGGAAATACTGGAGCGACTTTAGCGGCTGCTTTAACCGAAGTAGGAAGACTTAAAGGCGTTATGCGTCCTCCTTTGGTTTCAACTCTTCCGAAAATAAACGGCGAATTCTGTATGATGGATATGGGAGCAAATGTCGACTGCACTCCAGATTATATAGCGCAGTTTGCCGTTATGGGGAGAGTTTTTGCAAAAAGATTCTTAAAAATAAATAACCCGAGAGTGGCGCTTTTAAATATCGGTGAAGAAAATAGCAAAGGAAACGCGGAAACTAAAAAATTCTTTGAAAGACTCGAAAAAGTAAAAAAGATTAATTTTGTCGGAAACATCGAGCCAAACGATATGCTTAAATCGGATTCAGCGGATGTAGTTATTTCGGACGGTTTTAGCGGTAATCTGGTTTTGAAAACTATGGAAGGCACGGCGACTCTTATGGTTAGTTTGCTTAAAACGGAAATTAAAAAAAATCCAATCAGTATTATGGGCGGACTTATGATGAAACCCGTTTTTAATAGTTTGAGAAATCAAATGAGTTCCGATTCGGTAGGTTCGGCTATACTTTTGGGATTAAACGGCGGAGCTTTTGTCGGACATGGAAAGACGGGCGGAAACGGAGTAAAAAATGCCGTTTTAAATATGTATAATTTTTTGGACGCTAAAATAAATGAAAAAATAGCTAAAGAACTTTACGATTCGGGAGTAAAGAGAAGAATTTTTTAATTTATAATTTTTATAGATTAAAAATTAAATTTATAAAAGGAAATTTTTAAAATGGTATATATAAAATCTTGTAAACATTCTTATAAAACGGAAAAAACTTGCATATCTTCGTCAGATTTGGTATTAGAGCCTATAAAAGAAGCTATTAAAGGAATGAATCCGCTCGATATAGACGCTATAATCTGCGCGACAACAACGAGAGATTATGTTTATCCTTCCACAGCCTGCATGCTTGGAGGAAAATTGAAAGCTAAAAACGCGTTTTGTTTCGACATAGAAAGCGATTTTACGGGATTTATATCGGCTTTAAGATTGGCTCACGCGTTTGTTGAAAGTAAAAGATACAAAAATATTTTAGCGGTTTCATCAGAATCTTTTTATATAAGCGATGATACTGACAGATTTGACGATGCAAGCGTAGTCGCTTTGGTTACGAGCGAGAAATCAAATATTCAAATAGATTTTTTAGATTCCGATACGAACGGAGAAGCTTTTGAAAACTGCTATATTCCAATGGGCGGTTCGGCAAAACCTTATACGAAAGAAGGAATAATTAATAAAGAACATTTCATTTATATAAAAGATAATAAAATCTTTGAAGAAGAATCAAAAAACGCCGCTTTATATGTGAAAGAAACTTTATCAAAAAATAATATAGAAGCGGATTTTTACATTCCTTCTTATTTCAATAAAGAATCCTACGATAATTTTGTAAATAATTTGTCGGTTGATAAAGATAAAGTTTATTCTAAAATGCAAAACGCTCATTCTTCTTTAAGCGCTTCGGTTGGCGTGGCTTTTTCTATGGCTTTGGAAGACGGAAGTATAAAAAGCAATAGTAAAGTCGCTTTATGCGGTTATGGAAGCGGTTATACTAAAGCGATTGCGGTAGTTTCCGTAAATTGACTTTTAGGATTTTTTAAAAGAAATTTTTATTTAAACTGTTGACAAAAAATTCTAAATATCGTATAATTCAACCTATGATAAAAAAGTTAATAAATAGTATTTGCAGTTCACCGCGAACCGCGAACCGCGAACCGCGAACAAAGTAGTTTAAACTTTTTTAATTTTTCAAAAGACAAACTTTTATTTATAAGGCTTTGTCTCGCATTGCTATTGCAAAAAATAATTTCTTTAATTAAACATTCTTTGTCATTACGAGGCGTTAGCCGAAGTAATCTATTCTGTGTGGATTGCTTCGTTTCACTCGCAATGACGGTTTTATCGCTCGCACACTCGGCGACTGCCTGCTTTCAGCGTGTGTGCCTAATGGCGATGACGATAAAAAATAATTTTGCAATTCTAAATTTAGTTAAATCTTTTTTAACTTTAATCAAATTTACTTTCGATAGCTTATCAAGGAAAATAAAAAATCCTTGTTTAGTTATAAATTTTAAATTTTTATTTCAAGGAGGATATTCATTATGTCGAATATCAAAAAAATTTTTACCTACTTGGTTGTAGGAGCTTTAGTTATGGCTTTGTCTATAAGCTGTAAATCGAATGAAGAGCCTGAAAAAGAATTAGTAGAAATCCCATCCCAATATTATGGAGGTTGGGTATATAACGATTACAGTTCTAGACAGGCACTTGAGCTTCGTTCTGGAGTTCTAAAGATTTTTAATACAAACAGAAATAATCTTGTTTTAGAACAACATGCTGGTATGACAACTTCAGATACTTATAACTGGAGCTATGCTGAAGTAATAAAAAATAGCGACACAAGTTGGACTTTTAAAGGAACTTATACCTTTTCGTTCGACACTTCTACAGCTGGAACTTTAGCATATGACGGCGCTACTTACAATATTACTAAAACAAACAATTAAGTAGAAAAAGCAAAATTTTTTGCATTTCTATCTCACTGATTCTAGATTCATATGGCAATTCTAATATTTTTATATTATGAATTGCCTATCCTGTTTTACTTTCACTTAAAATTAATTTTAGATAAAAAAGGAGAAATAAGAATTATGCGAAATATAAAAATAGAAATAAGCATAATATTGAATATAACGCTTTCAATACCGATTATATTCGTTATTAGATTATTGATACAGAATTGAGATTATTAATTTAGAGTTAGGCAGATTAAATTTTGATTTACTGAAAAATAAAACCGAGTTCTTTATCTTTATTGATTAAAGGCTCGGTTTTTATTTATCTATTCAAACTCGCCCTTGTAATCAAATCGACTATACCCAAATTGCCGTTTTTCATAAAATACATTAAAGCGTTTTTTGAAGATTTATCGACAGCGCTAAATTCTCTAAAATTTTGACTTTTATAACAAGTGGTAATAAGTTCTTTTAATTCTAAATGTTTAAAATTTAAGAAAAAATATTTAAAAAAATTACTTGCCAAACGGTCATCGCAATTGCAATATACGACTTTATTTTTGAAATGCGCTTTATAATGGCTTAATTCGTTTTCTATATCGTTAAGTTGAGTATAGAATTCGTCTTTCTTTTCGGTTTTTGCTTTATGCAAATTTGCATTTGCGCTCGTTTTTGCCATTTTTACTGCTCCCTACTTGACTTTAATTATTAGTTAATCTTACGGAAGCGATTATATTATTTATTCTTTTGTCGTCCGCTTTACTGTTCGCATTATACATACAACTAATTTTTATTACTTCGTTTCCATTATTAATCATAATAAAAGATTTATTATAAGTCAAATTCGGTCCGTAATAAAAACTGCTCAAAACTTCATAGCAATTATTTTTTCCGTTTGCATATCCTTCCGAAACTATTTTATATTCTCTTAACGATGAATGATTTCTTAAATTATTGATAATACTATTTTTTATATTTTCTATATTAACCGAAAATCTATATTTTGAATATTCTATTCCGTAAATTGCCGTTTTAGTTTCTATTCCGTAAGTTTCGTAATCAATAACGGTAGAATCGGTATTTATGGCGTCATTCAAAAATCCTCTTTCAAAATTTTCGGGGATTTCTACGGAAAAATTTCCCAAATTGACGGTTTTAATTTTCTGTTCGCAGGAAAACAAAATTATAATAAAAGCGAATAATAATATATTTTTAATTGTTTTAATCATAAGATTATTATATAATATTTTAAAATTTTTTGAATATTAAAAAGCGGGGGAATAAATTATGAGAAAGACGAAAATTATAGCCACTCTCGGTCCAAGATGGTCGGATGAAGAAAGTATAAAAAATATAATAAAAAACGGAGCGGATGTTTGCAGACTCAATTTTTCTTTCGGAACTTATGAAGAACATTCAAACAGAATCGATATAGTAAGAAAAGTTTCAAACGATTTGAAAAAGCCCGTTTCTATTTTGGCGGATTTGCAAGGTCCGAAAATAAGAATAGGAAAATTAAAAGAATCGATAACGGTTAAAGAAAACGATATTGTAAAATTAAGCGGTTATAAAGAAATAAGCGAAGAAAATATTATTCCAACGACTCACTCGAATATAGCTCATGATGTTCAAGCGGGTTCTATGCTTTTGATAGCGGACGGAACGATTCAATTAATTGTAGAATCAAAAGACGAATCTAAAAAATTAGTAATATGCAAAGTTATAACGGGAGGAACGATTTTGAGCGGTAAAGGAATCAATTTGCCCGGCGCCCATGTTACAACCGAAGTTCTTACCGAAAAAGATATTTCTGACGCTTTATTTTCCGCTAAAAACGGAGTCAATTATTTGGGAATGAGTTTTGTGCGAAAAGCGGACGATGTAATAAGACTTAGAAAAATTCTGGATGACAATAATTTTCAAAATGTCGGAATAGTTTCAAAAATAGAAAATACTCAATCTTTGGAAAATCTGGAAGAGATTATTAAACATTCGGACGGAGTTATGGTGGCGAGAGGAGATTTGGGAGTCGAAATTCCTTTTGGCGAAGTTCCTATTTGGCAGAAAAAAATTTTGAAAATGGCAAACGACTTGGGAAAGATAACGATTATAGCGACTCAAATGCTTGAAAGTATGACAAAAAGCCCCGTGCCTTCAAGAGCGGAGGCGAGCGATGTGGCAAATGCGGTTTTGGACGGAACGGATGTCGTTATGATGTCGGCTGAAACTGCATCGGGAGATTATCCTATAGAATCTGTTAAGGCTATGGTTTCGATAGTGGAATCGGCAGAAAAATCCATTATGGGCAAAAAAGAAATCGACTATTCTTTAAATATAAGTTTAAATGACGCTTTATCCGAAAGCGCGTCTTATTTGTCTTATAGAATTCCAAATAAAGTTATAATCGCTCTTTCAAGGTCGGGATGGACGGTTAAAACTCTTTCAAAGAAGCGTCCGAAAACTCCAATCGTATTTATGTCGGCGGATAAAGATTTATGCAATAGACTTTCAATATGCCATAATGTTTATACGATATTAATGCCCGAAGATTTGAATTTTAGCGCGGGAATAAGTCATGGCGGACAGATTGATATACTCGAAGACACTTTGATAAAACATAATTTAGCGGAACATGGAGATACGGCGATATTAGTCAGCGGAAGCAAATGGCAGGGAAGATGGCAGGAAAACAGCGTTCGTATAGTGATTGTTCATTAAAAAATATTTTTCAATTTTAAAATAATAACGGACGAAGTTTTTACTTTCAAATTTTTATTTTGTCATTGCAAATGTAATGAAGCTATCCAATTCTTAATAACAATGTGGCTTCAGCCCATTGTGTGCAGTTGCAAAATGATGCAAGGGGTTAAAACCCCTTGTTATTAGAATTTAGAATTTGTCATTGCGAACAAAGTGAATCAATCTATAAATAAAAAAATAACGGACTAAATAAAAGCGAACCCCACGCTTTTGCATGAGGTTTCAAAAATTATATTATATATAAGGAAAGTATCCCTTTTCAAAGAGAAAAAATGAAAAATATTTAAACATAATTGCTATTTAAATATAATCATTACAAGTTTTTAATAAAAAACAACGGACGAAGTTTTACCCTCGCCCGTTCTTGAGTGTGTGAATTAAATTAATATTTTAATCAAAAAATTAGAATCTCAAAGTTATACCAAGTCTTGGAAGTATTAAAGCTCTTATATTAAATAATTTTTGATAGCCGCTTATCTCGGTAAACAGACTATTATTAAATATGGTAGAACTCCAAGGAACCACATAATAACCTATATCGAATAAAGAAACATCTATGCCGACCTGAACGGGCCAATCCGCTCCTCTTTTAGGGAATAATTGTATTCTCCATCCCAGTTCGAGCGACATATAAAATCCTCCATCCGAACGAAATCGCGTTTCTCCGCTCACTTTTTGAGAAACTTCGGCGTCCGTCCAAGAACCCGTAGCCCTAATAGCCGTTCCTCCAAATCTCGGAGATAAGAAAAATCCGAAAGGCGCTTTTTTGAAGAAGAAAAATTTAACATTCAAAGACCAGGGAATCGTGCTATACTTTACTTTATTTAAAGACACTTCAAATTCTCCGACTGCAAATCCTATATCTAATCCTACGCTCATAAAATCAAGCGGAGCAAAATCATAACTGAAACCCAAACCGAAAGCCCAATGTCTTCTCTTCATATCCTTTCCAGTAATGTCCGCGCCTCCCGATGTCAATATTTCGTCTAAAGGAATAATAGTCGAACCGATAATATTGTCGAAAACTCCCGCGTATAAAGTTGGACCGAAATTGAGTCCGAATAAACTTCTGCCTTTCATGTAATTCCAAGCTTTATTTTCCATTTTCTCTTCCTGCGCATTTGTATCCTGCCCGAAAAGATTAACCGAAGCGAATAGCATTAAAATCGCTACCAAATAAAAATATCGTCTCATAATAGAAACCTCCCGTAATTTATTAAAACATTTTATATTTGTAGTATAGTTTATATTTTTTAATTTTTCAAGCGTTTTTATGAATTTTTTTATTGAGATTTCCGCTTTCCTAATTGTAATAACATATTTTGCAATTACTAAAAATAGTTAATCATTTTTCAGTTTTTTCATTATTTCAATTTTTTAAAAATATTATATACTTTAGTTATAAATTGTAATTTTAAATTTTAATTAAAAAAGGAATAATTAAAATGAGTATAGAAATCGAAGAAATAACCAATAAATTTGAAGAATTAAGTTTAACCGAAATTAACGATATAAAAGATTATTTAATTTCCCATAATATTCCATTATTCAGACTGGATAAAGAAAAAGGAATTGTGGAATTCAGCACGGAGCAGTTAAGTTTAATATTGGATAATCCTAAATACGCGAATCTTAAATTATATGTCCCTAAAAATTTCAAAGTTTTTATCAAAGAATTTAAAACGATAAAAGAAAATGAAAAATCAAATTTGCCAAACTCAAATTATGTATTCAAAACTCCGAAAGAATGCGAAGAGGAACTTGACAGAAGAATTAAAGAAATAGGAAAGATGACTTATCAGGATAAAATAAGCATCATTGAAACCTATAATAGAGAACTTAAAGAAGTTAAAGTTGACGAGAAAACAAAAATAAACAGAAATACGGCGCAGCAAATAGTAAACGCTGGAAACGATGTCGGACTTATAGCTAAAGTTACGATGTTTGAAAGCATGAAAAAAATTAAAGACAATGAAATAACTCAAGACCAAGCGAAAATTGAAAATCAGGAAATTACAGAAACCACAAGCTCTTTGGTTACAACGATAGTAAATATGCTTTCTTATAATACGGGAACTCAAAAAATTTTTACGGAATTAAAAAATTATTCGGACGGCGGAGTAATGGCGCATTCCAACAGAGTTTTTATTTCCTATGTTAATTTTCTAACTTTCTATAATAATTTAATCAAAAGAAGACATCTCGTTTACAATATAAGAACAGTTTACGAAAAAGTCTATAAAAAATTCTACGATAAAGTCGTGGAAACGATTGGCGGAAAATATAAAATATATGATAATTTGAAAACTGTGGAAGACTGCATAGACCAGGGAATTAAAAGCGTGGAAGAACAGGAAATGTATTCATATTCGGTTGGCGCTTTGCTTCATGATGTTGGAAAGGTTAAAGATTTGGATTACTTCGAGGGAGCGGACGGAAGAGACTACGAAAGAATTAAAAAACATTTATTCAACAGTTATAAATTGGTAAGCCAGACTTCCGAATATCCTTTAGAAGTTATATTGACTGTCGCTTTGCATCATGAATATTACGGTTTGGGATACGGACCTTACGAAAAACTGCATAATATGAAAACTGAAAAATATCAAGGCTTTCAAATTCAAAGAATAATGTCATATAATGCAAAAGCAATAGACGATTGCGAGGCTTTCGCTTATTTTCCCGCAAAGATGCTCGAGATTATAGATGTTTATGACGCTCTTATGGACCCAGCGAGAAAATATAGGGGCGGAAAAACTTTCACTCCAGAAGAAGCGCTTAATATAATGAGAGAAGATTTTATTGAGAAGCAGGTAAAATTAGACCCGATTTTATACGATGTGTTTGTGGAATTTTTAAGCAATTCTATAGAAAAAGATTTGATGTCTGCAAAATTGGATTAAATTTTTAGTTTTTGTTTTTTTGATAAAAGCCTTATCAAATATTTAAGTTCGTATTTTGAATAAAAATCTTTCGTCATAATTATTCCTCTTTTATTAAAAAAAGAAAAATAATTATATTTTTCAAGCGTATTTATAAGCGAAAAAAAATGTTCTTTATCCAATTTGAAAATATTTGAAACTTCTTCGGCAGAGTAAAGTTTATCTTCAAAAAAATATTTGTTCATAAATTGATTTGATTTTTTTATTACGATAATTTTGTCGACAGTAAATTTTAATAACAAAACTAAAATAAATAATAATATAAAAAATTTAACCATTAATAAATTTATGATTTAGACTGATTAAATAAAATTAGATTCATAAATATATCGCCGAATTCGGTTTTATAATTAATTGAAAGAATTTTGTCGTTTTCTTTTTCGAGCATTGCAATCTGTTCGCTCATAAGAATTGCTGGCGGAGTCATATCCAAATCAATATGTTTTGTGTATAAATCGTTGATGGCGCTTCCAGCAACCATATTCACAAATTCTTTTATAGTCGATACAAATATGTCGTCTATCACGGTAATCGATTCTGAGTTGAGAGCGGACGCCAATTTGAACGCGGTCGCCTTGCTCATATTAAACATCAACCTTCCGCTTAAATCTCCCGTAATTCCTATAAAAACTATAACGCCTCCCACATGATTTGCGTTTCTATATATTCTCACATCGCCTTTAAGAACTTTTGAATTGAAATAACTTTTTAAGATTATTACAGTGCCTTTACTGAAAGCGTTTACTACATCCAAATCAAACATATTAATCACTCGCTTATTTTAATATTCGTTTTTAAATTCTTTAATAAAAATTATCGGAAATTAAAAACGATTATTGATATTATATTAATAAT
>NZ_JBNMIZ010000059.1:0-12910 GCF_050873525.1 Brachyspira sp.
AAATAATTTTAATAATTTAAATAATTCTTATGATTCAAATTATTTAAATAAAGCTAGTCAAAATAATCAAAATAATTTGCAAGATTATAATTTTCAAAATAACGATTTAGAAAATAGAGAAAACGATTATTATCAATATAATTCAAATAATAAATCCAATAATAAAGAAGATTTTAATCGTAAAAAAGAGGATATTCTTTCAAAATTAAGAAATATGGTTAATAAAAATAAAACGACTAACGATAAAGAATATGTTTCAACTTCAAATAATATAAATAATTCAAATAAACCTTTTGAATTTAATATGGGATACGCCGCAAAAAGAGAATATAATCGCTCGAACCATATTCCAGAAAATTATAATAATTATAATAATTTTAATTATCATACGGACGACAAATTGGAAGAATTCGATTTGGACGAAGAAGAATTATACAAAACGGAAGATAATCCCAATTATATAGAAGATATTCAAATAAAAGAAATAAATGAAAACAATAACAATTTTATAGAATAAAAACAGAATTTAAATAATATAAATTTTAAAGAGATAGAAGAAAATAATAATGAATCTCCGTCTTTTATAAATATTGAATCCGATAAAAAAATAAATATCATAAACGACAATCATAAAGCAATAATTAGAAGAACGAAAAGCGATTTGGATTTGATACAGTCCAATTTTGACGCTAAATATGTCGACAAACATTATCAATATCCGCCTTTCGATTTATTAAATAGAGCGATTCCTATTAACGATAACGCGATGATGGAATCGATAAAACAGACTGCTATTCAGCTTGAAAACACTTTGCTTGATTTTAATATCGAGGCTAAAGTTACGGGAGTTTCGCGCGGACCGGTTATTACGAGATACGAACTCGAACTTGCCGCTGGAACGAGAGTTTCAAAAATAGCGAATCTTACGGACAATATAGCTTTGGCTTTGGCTTCGGAGAGCGTTAGAATAATAGCGCCGATTCCCGGTCGTTCGGTTATCGGAATTGAAATACCGAATAAAGTGAGAAACGCCGTTTATTTGCGCGAGGTTTTGGAAAGCGTGGATTTTAGAAATTCCAAATTGGATATTCCGTTCGTTTTGGGAAAAGGAATTTACGGAAATAATGTGGTTTCGGATATGTCGGAAGCTCCACACCTTTTAGTTGCGGGAACTACGGGAAGCGGAAAGAGTGTTTGTTTGTCCACAATAATTCTTTCGCTTTTATATAAATTCCGTCCAGATGAACTTAAATTTATATTTGTCGATAAAAAGAGAGTCGAACTTTCAATTTATAACGGAATTCCGCATTTAATGTCTCCAGTCGTTTCGGACGAGAAAAAGGCAACGATAGTTTTGAGATATATCGTAGATATAATGGAAAAACGATATGAGCGAATGGAAAGATTTTTTGTCCGCAATGTAAAAACTTATAACGAAAAAGTAAAACAGCTTATAAAAGAAGGCGAAACTGAATTCAACGGCGAACCTTTGGAATTATTTCCTTATATAGTTTTGGTTATAGACGAACTTCACAATTTGATGGTTGTCGCTTCAAAAGAAGTAGAAGATTTAATTTCGCGTTTGGCGGGAATGAGCAGAGCGGTTGGAATACATTTGATAATCGCAACTCAAAGACCTTCGGCGGATGTCGTGACGGGAGTTATTAAAGCTAATTTGCCGACAAGAGTAGCTTTCCAAGTTCCGAATAAAACAAATTCAAGAATCATAATAGATATGTCGGGAGCGGAACAATTATTGGGAAAAGGAGACGCTTTATTTTGTGCGTCTGGAAGTCAAATGCCCGAAAGAATACAGGGCGCTTTCGTTTCCGATAACGAAGTAAAAAAAGTTGTCGATTATTTATCGGGCATAATGTCTCCGATGTTTGACGAAAGTTTGATAGCCGCTTTGGAAGGAAGCGATGGAGACGATAGAAATTCTGACGAAGAAGATATACTTGACGAAGAACTATGGGAAGACGCCGTTAAACTTGTGGCAAGAACGGGAAAAGCGAGCGCATCGTTTTTACAGCGCAGATTAAAAATCGGATATAACCGCGCTGCAAGAATAGTGGAGATAATGGAGCGTCAGGGAATAGTGGGACCAGAAAATGGAAGCAAACCGAGAGAAGTTTTGATTTCGTTGGAAGAATAAAGAATTATGTATTCGTTATTATTATAAAATATTTTAATATGTTAAAATATTTCAATTTTTTTAACATATTGAGCCAATATGTTAAATTTTTTGTATTTTTTTAACATAAATAAAACCTAACTTTATAAAATTTGCTTATTATAATAATAAAATATATAATCAAATCATGAATAAATTACCTAACGACTGGACACAATCGACTTTTGGAGAATGTTTGAAATATGAACAACCAACAAAATATATAGTAAAGTCCACTAAATATAATGACAATTACAAAACGCCTGTTTTAACTGCTGGAAAAAGTTTTATTTTAGGTTATACAAATGAAACGGATGGTATATTTACTCAAACTCCCGTTATTATATTTGACGATTTTACGACTGATACAAAATTTGTAGATTTTCATTTTAAAGTTAAATCATCTGCAATGAAAATCTTACGCTTTAACGGAAAAGCTGATATTAAATTTTTATATTATTTAATGCAAATTCTTTATCATAGAAGCGATACACATAAAAGATATTGGATTGCAGAATATTCAAAAATAAAAATTCCATTACCTCCGTTAGAAACTCAAAAAGAAATAGTTTCGATATTAGACAAAAAATTTAAGGCGATGGACGAAATCGAAAGATTAAATAATGAAAATATAGAGAATTTATTATTATTAAAAAAGTCGTTATTAAAAGAGGCTTTTAGCGGGAAAATTGCTCCATAATGACGACACTTTAAAAAATGAATTTAATAATAACAAAATAGAATATTTAAGAGATTTCAAATTTAATATCTGTCCCGAAAATACAGTTAGCGATGGTTATATAACCGAAAAATTATTTGATTCGTTTAGAGCGGGATGCATTCCAATTTATTGGGGAGACGAAAATATTGAGTTGGATTTAGTAAATAAAAACGCTTTATTATTTTATAGAAAAGGCGAAGACAATTCGGCGCTTTTGAAAGAAATCGAAAAATTGAATAGAGATGAAAAATTATTTGACGCTTTTCAAAACCAAATAAAAATTAACGATTCTATGGTTGATTATCTTTGGGAAAGAAGAGAGAAAATTCTAAACAGGCTGGAAAGTTTGATAGAAGAGAGATTGAAATAATTTAAATATTATCATTGACATATACAAAATTAATTATAAAATCTTTGTCGAATTATAAAATTTTATATAAATATTTTAGGAGATTAAAATGCCTTTTGCAATATTTATGCTTACATTTTCTGCATTCGGAATAGGAACGAGCGAATATATAATAATGGGTTTATTGTCGGAAATAGCTGAAGATTTGAAAATTACGATACCTCAAGCTGGTTCTTTGGTTACTATGTATGCAATGGGAGTTGTTGTCGGCGGACCTTTGCTTGCCATTCTTACGATGAAACTTTCAAGAAAAATCGCCCTTCTCTCTTTAATGTGCATGTTTATAATTGGCAATATTTTATGCGCGTTATCTACAAGTTATCATTTCTTAATGGTTGCGAGAGTTTTGGCGGCTTTATGTCATGGAACTTTCTTTGGAATAGCTTCGGTTGTGGCGGCGGGAATGGTAGCCGAAAATAAAAAATCGCAGGCTATAGCTTTGGTTTTTATGGGAGTTAGTTTGGCAAATATATTGGGAGTCCCAGTAGGAACGCATATTGGCGAACAGTTCGGATGGCGAGCTACATTTTGGCTTGTAAGCGCAATAGGAATTCTTGCCGTTTTAGCTTTATTAAAATTTATTCCGTCAAAATTGCCAATGCCGAGCGGAGACATTATCGGAGAGTTTAAAATTTTAAGACATAGAAGAGTTTTCATTCCGCTTATTTTATCGGTTCTAACTTCCGCAAGTTTATTCACAATATTTACTTATATCGACCCGATTCTTCAAAAAGTTACTATGGTTGATAAATCCACCGTAGTAAAAATATTATTTTGGATAGGAGCGGGACTTTCGATAGGAACTTTAACGGGAGGAAAACTCGGAGATAAAAGTTTAATAAAATCTTTAATCTCGATTATGTTTATAATAGTGATTATTCAAATTATAATGTTATATGTCAATACAAAAGTTATTCCTATGATAGCGACTCTATTCGTTTGGAGCATAACGGGATTTGCGGTTTGTCCTATGCTTCAGGCTTTGGTTGTTGAACAGGCGAAAGGCGCGCCGAATTTAGCTTCGACTTTCAATCAAAGTTCTTTTAATTTGGGAAATGCAATCGGTGCAAAATACGGCGGACTGCTCATACATTACGGAATCGCTTATAAAAATTTGTCAATATATGCGGCGATTATAATGATTATAGCAATTATTTTGACTTTATATTTCAGGCATTATATAAAACATATAAAAACTAACGATTAATTTTTATAAGAATCGATTTTCAAAAGAACGGGCGATAACAAAAACGCGGTAAGTATTCCAATAAATAAAAATAATCCGAAAGATTTAACGGGAATAAATCCGCTGAAAGATAAAGTTCCGAAAGATAACGCTGTCGTAATCATTGACAAAAATATCGATAAAAATGTAACTTCTTTTTTCGCTTTGCTTTTTGAAAAGAAAATGCAATAATCTATCGATATTCCAATAGAAAGTATGAGAGCGAATACGGAAAATATATTTATACTCAAATTAAATATCGAATGAACGTTCAAATTTATAAGAATTGAAATTATTTGAATCATAATTATTGCAATAGCGTGTTTTTTATTGAAGAAAATTATCATAAAGAAAAATATTATTATATATGCGATTAGCGCGGTTTTTATCGCCGTTCTTGCCGTTTTATCCAAAGCCTCGTTTATTTCAAAGTTTATATTAAATATTTTTATGTTTTCGTTTTCTATAATTTTCGTTTTGGTTTCGTCCGTTGTGGAAATTATAAAATATTTTCCGTCATTTTTTACGATAAGTTTTTTTAATTCGCTCATGTTTTCAATTAAATCTTCAATATTAAGAATTTCGTTTTTTATATTTTCAAATTCCGATTTTATTTTATTATAAACTTCGTTATCGAATCCCAAATCTTCCGTTTGTTTTTTTAATAAAGGCATTAAATTATTTTCAACAAGTTTTATATTTTCTCTCTGTCTTTTTTCCGAATAAAAAACTTTTGAAATTGCGCTGTAATTCGTAAAATAGTTTTCCAATGTTTCTTCGTTTTCTAACGCGTCCGTTAAAGAATCGCCTCTCGATATAATTATATTTTTTGATAAAGAAGAATTTAATCTTTTATAAACTTCCGTTTCGCTTTCTGCAAGAAAATCTGGAGGATTATAAAGCTGATTTGAAGAAAAATTAACTTTTAATTTTGGAATATTTATTATCGAAATTAAAATAACGAATAAAATCAAGAACAAAATAAATTTAATATTTAAAAAATTGACATAACCGCTCAATATATTTTTAGTTTTATTCAAAATATTTTCTCCTAAAAAACGACTGTCACTACTAAAAATTATAGGATAAATTATAATCACGGTTAAAAACGAACTTGTAAGTCCGAATATTGAAAATAAAGCGGTTTGTTTCAAAAGCGAAAGCGAAGTTAAAGATAAAGCGAAATAACTTGCGATTGTCGTCATAAAACTTAAACTCATACTCGGAAATATTTTTTTCAAAACTTCTTTTTTCTCTTTTTCGTTATACCATTCGGTTATAAAATGTATAGAATAATCGAGCGACACTCCAATCAAACTCGTTCCAAAAACAAAAGTAAATATATGAATAGAATCGAGCAATATTGAAAGCAGAAAAAACGAAGTGGCGGAAGATACGGCAATCGAAATCATAGAAATTATATAAGGTTTCACCGATTTGAATATAAATAAAAATATTAAACATATAAAAATCAAAGAAACCGCGGATATTATCGTTATCTCTCTTTGAGCCGATTTCTGACTGTAATACGCATGAATAGGAACGCCCGAAATATATATTTTTACTTCTTCGTCATTTTCTATTTTTTTTAATAATTCGGTTAATCCGTCAAAAAAAATCATGCTGTCAAATTTTTTAGGAATATCTATATTAATCAAAATATTAAATTTTTCTTCATAATTTATAAAATTAATTCCGTCTCTCGTTTCGACATTATTATTATTTTGAAGCAGTTCCATAAGTTTTGAATTTAAAACAAAAAAAATATCGTCTTCAATATTGTCTACTATCGGAATAAAAAACGGCGAGTAAAAATTGGCAATGCCTTCTTCCGCTATCCTATCGCCTTGATTATCCAAAAGAGCGTTTCTAATTTCTTTAGATATAAGCTGGTATTTATATTTTATAATAGTTTCCAAAATATCGTCATAATTTTTAGAATATAAATTAACCTCCGCATTTTTAAAATTTTGTTTTATATAATTTTCTATTTCTATAGCCGAATTTTTAGCCTTATCAAAATCTTCGCTTTCAGCTAAAATTTTAATCTCGCTTGAATTTTGTAAAAAAAATGTTTCAACGCTATTTTGAAAATCTTCACTTTCTTCAAATTTCGGAGCGATTGATAAAAAATTAGTTTCTATTTTTGCTCTATCGTTAAATCTAAATAAAAATAATAAAATAACTGACAAATGAACGATTAGCCATAATAAAATTTTTTTATTCAAAATATTTTTTTTCATTATCCGTTATCTCGTTTCCCGCGTATAAAATATTCATTATATATTCCGTATAGCCGTTTTTATTATATATTCTTATTCTTTCAATATAGCCTTCTTCGGATATTTCAATTTCGATTTTATTCAATATTTTTTTCAAATCGTCATTTTTCGGAGTATAAATTATATTTTTATTTTCGTCTTCGCTTTTATCAAAAGATTCGTTTATCGCTTTTTCATCGTAAGTAAAAATTGATTTTATCGTATCAGCTATTTGGGAAAACATCGCGTTATTTGAATCCGATAATATTTTTTTTTCGCCGTTTGGAAGAATCATAGAAATATTTTTTTCGCCCATTACGGTTATAGACTCTTTCGGTTTTTTGGTAAACCAGCAAATTCCGTATCCGCTCGCCACAAAAAAATCTCCCGAAGATTCAAAAGATTTTTTATTTCTGTTAAAATATAAAATCTGTTTATAATTTCCTTTAAGTAATTTAGCGTCTTTATATTCGCTTTTAATCTGCGCCGTTAAAAACATTGAAGTTAGAAAATATATTAAGATAAAACATTTTAAAATAAAAACTTTTTTCATTATATTAATTCCTTGATTTTAATTTTCTTGATTCCAAAAACAATACATATTATACCATTGATAAGGATATTTTATAACATGCTTTTCTACAATATCTGCAAATTCTTTCGTAAGTTCAAGCACAATTTGAGATTTGTCATTTTTCGTTATTCTTTTATTTTGAATATTTGAAATAATTTTCGATTCGTAAATATAAAAATCGTATCTTTTCGGAATTATTTTATCCTGCTCTCTTAAAGCGAAAAAATAATAAGTCGGATATTTAAGTAAAACGGGAATCAAAAAAGCGCCGTAAGGAAATGGAGCATCATCTCCCAAAAAATTAACCAAATTAAATTTATCGCTTTTGCTCGAAGTTCTGTCTCCAGCAATCGCTATTATCTCTCCGTTATTTAATTTCGATTCCATTGATATTATAGTTTCGGGACCTATATTTTTTGCGTCTATAAAATCAACCGAATTATCTTTGCTATTTTTCGCCGAAGCTATCATTATATTTACATTTTTATTCATGTTAAAATCCATCACAATATTTATCTTGCAATTTTGAATAGGATTTCCTTCGTTTATCGCAGCTAAAGCTTTTAAAAGTTCTATATTTCCCAAATGAGCGAATAATATTATAATTCCTTTTTTTCGTTCGAGCAAATCTATAATTTTATCATAATCTTCTTTCGTTTTCAATGTCAAATCTTTCAAAGGTATGTCTCCGTTCCAAGCAGCAAATTTTTCACAAACTGTAACTATAAAAGAAACCAAATGTTTATAATAATGAAAAATATTCGCTTTTACTTTTTTATTATATTTTGAAATTCTTTTTAGAAAATCTTTCGAGGCTTTTATTCTTCCGCTTATAAAATAGTAAATAAAATAAACAAAACTTACGGGAAATATCAAATAAATTATCATTAAATTTCTTCCGAATATTCTATAAACTAATCTTGATAAATTTATTTTCCATTTATTTCCTATTTCTTTTTCTTCAGTCCAATGTTTCATAATATTTTAAGCAGCGCTTTGCCTTCGGAATATTTTTTATCGTTATCGTATATTTTAAAAGATAGATAATCGTTTGAATAATGTCCTTCGATATTTACTTTAGTATTCGGATAAATCATATTGACAAATTTTACTTTCGATAATTTTTGAACGGCAAAATTAGTTTCAAATATTTCTTTTGCAATATCGACTGCGATTTTAATTTGAGCTATAGCGGGAAGCAATTTAAAATTTTCAAAATGCCCGTCAAAAAAAGGCAAATCTTCGGATATAAAAACTTCCGCTATAAATATATTTTCATTTTTATGCTTCAAATTATAATTTTTATACTTCATAAGATTTATTTAAAACTTCAAATTTTTCCATTATGGCGTCAAGCTGTTTTCTGTCTATTTTGCCCATCTCCGTTCTTGGAATTATATCGGTAAAATATATCTTTTTAGGAATTACAATTTTATCGAAATATCCTTTCAAATAATCTTTTAAATATTTTCTCATATTATCTTCATTCGCATCCGCATCGCTCAAAACTATAAAAGACGCCACATATTCTCTATTTTCCGATTTGCAATAAATTGTATAACTGTCTTTAAAATTTTTATCTTCCAAAATTTGTCTGTCTATTTGCTGAACGCTTATTCTCTTTCCTTCAATTTTAACTATGGAATCTTCTCTTCCCAAAAGCTCGAATTCGTCTTCGTTTTTCATGTCGACAACATCGCCGACATGCACCCAAAATCCTTCTCCCGTATAGCCCGAAGAACAAAATAAACTTCCGTTTTCATTAACTTTAAGCTTCACTATTTTTACTCTCGTCCACAAATCTTTTTCGCTTCTCTTTCTATAAGCCATACATCCGCCTTCAGTGCTTCCGTAAATTTCTATAGCGTCCGTATTAAAAGTTTCTATGCATAAATCGTTCACTTCTTTATCCAAAGCTCCCGTTGAAGAAAAAACCGTCCATTTTGATTTTATTTTTAAAGAAGATTTATCTATTCTCTTCAAAAACGCGGGATTTGTTATGAAAGTAATATTTTTATATTCTTCAAAATTATTCAAAGTTTCCAAATAATTTATTCTGTTATCGGCTAATTTCAATTCCAAAATATAAGGAACTAAAAAATCGAAAACGAAACCGTAGCTATGATAATGAGGAACGCTGTAAACGAATATCGAATCTTTCAAACCTTCGCCGAATTCTCCGATTATTTTCAACGCTTCCGCCTCGAACTGTTTCAAAGTTTTTTCAATCAATTTTGGAAAACCAGTAAAACCCGAAGTATAGAAATTGACATTAAGATTTTCGTCTATTTTATTCGACTTCAAAAAATCAATCCATTTTTCGTCAAATTCTCCGTCAAAAATATTTTTAAGGGAAACATGCGATTTTTCATCGTCCGATATATAAACCATAGAATAGTCAACTATTTTATCCACATATTTTGGGCTATTGTTATTAAGAACATTGACTTTCTTTTTTAGCAAAAGCGCCGCGGAAATAACGGTTATAAAATAATAAGCGTTGTCTATAAAAATCGTAATCGTGTCTTTATCTAATTTGGAAATATAATCCAGCGATTTTGCAATATCGATTACAAAATCTTTATAACTTATTTGATATTTATTTTCTTTATGAATCAAAAAACTTTCTTCAGAATCTTTCAAAGAATAAAAATTTGTTTCGCTCAATTTTCGCATAATAATATCCTTTTTATTTTTATTGTTTTTTAGAATTTTCTCTTATATATTTTGCCAAAGTGTTTACCGAATAGAAATGCTTTTTATTATTTTCTTCAATATCGGAAAATGTTATTTCAAAATGCTTTCTAACGGCTACTCCGATTTCCAAAGCGTCAATCGAATCGAGTCCGAGTTCTTCTCCAAATAAAGGCATGTCGTTGTCAATATCGTCCACTGTCATGTCTTCGAGATTTGCAACCTCAATAATGATTTTTTTAATTTCGTTTTCAAGATTTTCCATTTTAATTCTCCTAAATATTTTTTATTTTTTTGTTTTTATATTTTTTTATTTTTCTTTATATTTTAATTTTGTTTTATTTTATTTAATTCTATTTTTCCCAATTTTAAATCGGTTTGATTTGTAGAAATAAATTTTATAAAATCAATTATAGAACTTTCGTCTTTTTTATCTTCACTATCTTTTATTTCAATATTTATATCGCTTTCGTTTTTATCTACCGATATGATAAACGAAAACGCAAAAGAATAATTTTTATCTTTCGATATTTCCTCATAACTTTGCGGAAGTTTTTCATCCGCTATAATTAAAAGCGCTTTATTATAATCGCTCGAATTATTCAAACATGAAATCGCCTGCAAAAGAATCGTATCCAAAAAATTTTCATAACAAGTAATTGAAACCGCTCTCGCGTTATTTTTATAAAATATCGTAAGCTGTCCAATCGCCGTATTGAAAACCGAATAACTAAATAATGCGGGCGAAACTTCATGCTCGGTTACTATTTTTTTAGACATATTAAACTGCTGATTAATCTCTCCGTATTTTGAAACGAAGAAAATCGGAATCTGCTCGTTTTCTTTTATAAGATTTTTAACCGATTCAAAAACATATTTCGTTATTTGGCTGAATCTTCTTCTCTGCGCTCTCGGAATAAAATCCAAATCGGGCATAGCGTCTCCGTAAGATATATTTATGTTTTCGTTTAATCTGCTTAAAATATATTCTTTATTCATATTTGGAGAAAAGAAATCCCAATCCACTACTTTAAAACTTAAATTTGACATTTGCAAATTAGTATAAATTATATTGCCATAAAGTCAAGAACTAAATAAAAATAAAATCGTTGACAATTAATTAAATTGATATAATCTATTTATTATCTTTATTAAATTGTAATAATTTCAAATAAAAATAAACGGAAAATAAATTCATGGAAACGAAAAAAAACGATAATATAAATACAAAAGAAAAAAAAGCGTCATTTTGGACTATGTTTATATCATTTTCTTATATCGGACTCGTCACAATAGGCGGCGGACTTGCAATGCTTCCGATAATGGAAGATGAATTTGTAAATAAAAGAAAATTTCTAACCAAAGAAGAAATAATTGATGTTTTCGCTCTGGCTCAAAGTATTCCCGGGGTTATTGCCGTAAATACTTCGCTACTTACGGGATTTAAAATTGCTGGAATATTGGGCGGAATTATGGCGGGCATCGGCGTAATGACTCCGTCTTTTATAATAATACTTATAATAGCGCCAATATTTGAAAGATTTCAGAATTTGGAATATGTTAATAAAGCTTTTTTGGGAATCAAAGGAGCGATAGCGGGATTAATATTATTATCTGCCTACGGAATGGGAAAGGAAGTTCTTAAAAATAAATTTACCGTTATACTTTTTTTATTGAGTTTTATTCTTGTAGTATTTTTAAAATTTAATGTTATATATACGCTTTTAATTTCCGCTTTAATCGGATGGATTTATTATTTAGCGGATAAAAATATAAGGAAAAAATTATGATTTATTTCAGACTTTTTTATGTTTTCGCAAAATTGGGACTTTTCACTTACGGAGGCGGCTACGCTATAATCGCGCTTTTATTAGGAATTTTGGAAGATTACGGCTGGGTAACCGCTTCGGAATTTTCAAAATTGGTTGCAATATCTCAAATAACGCCCGGTCCGATTGCAATTAATTCGGCTACTTTCGTTGGTTATAGAGTCGCGGGAATATTAGGCTCTTTTTTTGCCACATTAGGAATATTTGTCCCCGCATTTTTTATCACAATGATTGTCTCTCAATTTTTCTACAAAATAAAAGAAAACGAACAATTTAACGCGATAATGAATGCTTTGAGAGTATGCGCTGTCGCTTTGATAGCTTCGGCAGTAATTACATTTTCAAAAGACGCTTTTTTTGTCAAACTCACGGAAACTTCGATATTAAGAAATGTAGATTTTATTCAAAACATTTTTAAGTATATAAGTCCAATCGGAATATTCATTTTCGCTTTATCAATATTTTTGAAAATGAAAAAACTTCCAATAGTGGTTATAATATTGATTTCCGCAGTTTTGGGGGTGGTTTTGTATTAAATTTATACAATTTAAATAGATTTATAAATATTACGATATTTACAAAATAAAAATTTTACTTTTACTATAAAACATATGTTATTATAATTAAACACTAAAAATTTTAAGGAGAAGTATATGCATAAACCATATATACTAAAAAATATTATTAATAGAATTTCTTATAAAGATAAGAAAACATTTGAGTATAATTATGATAAGGATATGAATGTTACAAAAGATAATGGTATGCCCTTAATAGATGAACATAATAATTTTTTACACGGCAGAACAAGCACTGAATTTTTCCCAGAGGAAGATGACTTTGAATTAAATATTTTAGGATTGCATACGAAAACATTTAACAAGGATGAACATGATGATGACTCAAATATGTTTTTCTAATTTTATATAAAATTAACTATTTTAATTTTTATTATATAATTTAAGTAAATGAAAAATAAAGTTATTTTAATAACGAATACAAATGATATTACAATAGACTATAT
>NZ_JBNMIZ010000060.1:0-12887 GCF_050873525.1 Brachyspira sp.
AGAAGTTACTTCATTCCTCAATATTGCAGTTGATAAGAATCTTAAGAAATTGCAAGTTGAAGAAGAAGACGGAAGCGTAGTAAAAGTTTTCACATTTGACGGCTACGGCTATTACATTTATGAAAACGACTTTGACGATTTGGCTACATATTATGCGAAGAACGATTTCCCAGAAAAATATGTAGGCTATTATACAAGCGCGAATAAATCCGTTAGAGTAACTATAGAAAATACGGGCAGAGTTAAATACATGCATGGAAAATACGGTAACTGGGATTATATTACTGGCAACTGCGTATTCAAAGGCAATGTATTAACGGTTAGAGGCGCGTATTGGAATGGCGAGAAAGTAGTATTTGGCGAAGACGGAAGTATTACTTGCTATGCCAAAGACGGCACGGAAATTAAATAATTGAGAGGAGGATATAAAGATGACTATAAAGAAAATATTAATAACATTATTAAGTTTGGTATTCGTATTTGCGGTAAGTTGCTCAAGCGATTTAGGACCTGACGCGAGCCAAAGCAACGATGACGATTTGATTAATAATCCAGATGCAACTATAGCCGCTTTCGTAAACGACCATGCTGGCGTATATTATGAAGCTGCTGGATATGCAGATTATAAACTCAGAAATGGAAAAGTTAGAAATATACATGGTGCAGAAGTGGCTGTTGAAAAGACATCTCGAGCGGAAGGCAAATTACAAATACGAAACGCTAACGAAGGCACTGTAGAAGTATTGAAGTTTGACGGCAAAGGTTATACTAGCTATACTTCTTATGTTCTTGAAAAATCAAGCAGCGATGTATCCGAAGAATTAAAAGCTAAACCTGTAGGCGGACATGACCCAGCATTAGCTCAATATGCAGGAACTTATAAAGATGTAAATAGAAGTATAGAAAACTTTATAGCTATAGACGGCTCAGGATATATCTATTTCTACGATACAAATGTAACGGTAGCCAATAAAAGAGTAGGAATAACAGGAAACGAATTGACTATATTGGAAACTCAAAATAACGAAACTATTTTGAGAAAACTTATTTTCAAATTCGACCAAGGCGTTTATAGAGAATATAATGTTAACGGTTCGCATATAGAAGTAACTGGCGAAAGATTCACAAGAACGAGAGACTTTGTTGAAGATTTGGCAAATACTATATATGTTTCTGCCGACAATAAAAACTCTATTGCGTTTAATTCAGGCGGAGCTGTAGTAATAGACGGAACTGCAGATTATCCAGAAGCTATAAGAGTAGGAAACACGATTAAAATAAAGAAAATCGGAGTTACTATAACTATAAACGGCGATAGCGCTACTTATAAACCAAGTTATGGTAGCTCTATAGCTATGACTAAAAAAGCTGGAAACAATGTAGTAGGAGATTGGAACGAAGGAATAAAATAAAAGAATATTTTATTTTGTTATAAAAAGAGTAGGTTTTTTAAAGCCTGCTCTTTTTTATTTAATTGTCATTACGAGGCTATTTATAGCCGAAGTAATCCACAAAAAAGAAATTCTATTATTTTGGATTGCCACGCCTCACGCTGTGTGCCTCGCCGAAGGCGGACAAAGTCACGGCATCGGCTCGCAATGACAAAATTAAATTAGACTGTCATTACGAGGGCAACGCCCAGCGACAAAGTCGGGCAGAGCCAAGTAATCTATTCTATTTGGATTGCCACGCCTCTATCGAGGCTTGCAATGACAATACTATTAACCGTCATTCGCCGAGACTACTGTCCGCCGTTGGCGAGGCGTCCCGCACTCTGTGGGCTTTAGCCTAGGGAACGAGGCTATTTATAGCCGAAGTAATCCACTTTTGGAATAGTGCTTTTTCTGATAACAATGTGGCTTTCGTTTCTGTGATAAAGAATTTTAATCTTCCAAACCGTCACCTTCTTCCTCTTCGGAATTTCCAGAAGCTTCTCTTAAAACCTGCTTTATCGCGTCAAATATTTCTCTTGCTTTTGCTTTGTTTACTTCGGAGGTTTTAGTTTTTTTATTTATCGAAGCTCTTTTTAAAATCAAATCTCCGTAAGTTTCTCCGATTCCGCTTATTATAAGAGGATTTGTAATTAATTTTTCTACGGTCGTTTTATTTTCCGAAAGCAGCTGGCAGAATAAATTATAATTAAATTGTTTCGTTAAAGGGTCGTATCCAACGGGAGGCATTTTCGTAAAATCTTTCCAAATAGGAATAACTTTCGTAAAATCGTCTTTGTTTGTTCCATCGTCAACGACAAATAAATTTCCTTTATCGGTTTCCAATTTTATTATTCCGTTTTGATAAGAATTATCTTCGGTTAGAACGAAAGAACCTTCCGCTCCCAAATCGATTAACATAGCGTCTTGCGAAAATTGAAAATGAATATATCCGCCGTATCTTAAAATGTCTATAATTTTCTGTCCTTTAATATTTTCCATTTCCGAATAATCTTTATCGTATGAAACTATTTTATTGATATAAGAATAGCAAATTTCGTCCTTTATGGAACTGATTAAATTAATTAAGTATGGTAGTTCTTTCATTCTGTCTATTATCCTGTTTTTAATATTATGTTTACTTTTTATTATATCATTTAAAATAAAAAAAATCAAATAAAAAATATTTCTTTGAGTTATAATTAAAAATATCTTTACAAAAACTATGAATTTTATTATAATTAATTCGATATAATAATTATAAAATAAAAGTTTGGGAGGAATTCGGATGACAGAAAAAAAATTTTATATTACCACGCCTATATATTATCCTTCGGACTATTTGCATATAGGACATTGCTATTGCACAATCGCAGCCGACACTATGGCGAGATATAAAAGAATAACGGGATACGATGTTTATTTCTTGACGGGAACGGACGAGCATGGTGAAAAAATTTCAAGAAAAGCAGAATCCGTAAAAATGACTCCTAAAGCCTATGTCGATAATATTGTAAAAGCGACAAAAGAATTATGGAAAAGACTTCATATAGATTATACTCATTATATAAGAACGACTGACGATTATCATGTTAGAAGAGTGCAAAAAATATTTAAAATATTATACGATAAAAATTTTATATATAAAGGCAAGTATAAAGGTTTATATTGCGTAAGCGATGAAGCGTTTTTTACCGACAGCCAAGTTATAAAAAAAGAAGATGGAAAATGTTATTGTCCCGATTGCGAAAAAGAATTGGAATATAAAGAAGAAGAATGCTATTATTTGAAATTATCCGATTACGGAGACTGGCTTATCAATTATTATAAAGAGCATCCCGAATTTTTGGGACCGAAAGAAAGAATGAACGAAATGCTTAATAATTTTCTTTTGCCGGGTTTGGAAGATTTGGCGGTTACTCGAAAGGGATTGAAATGGGGAATCGAATGCCCGATAGATAAAGAACATAGCATATATGTTTGGATAGACGCTTTAAGTAATTATATAACGGCTTTGGGCTATCCCGAAGAAGACGATGATTTATTTAAAAAATACTGGGCATGCGATGTTCATTTTGTAGGAAAAGAAATTGTCAGATTCCATTCTATAATCTGGCCCATAATGCTTAAAATGCTCGATGTTCCTTTGCCAAAAAAAGTTTTCGGACATGGCTGGATATTATTTGACGATGGAAAAAAAATGAGTAAAAGCAGAGGAAATGTAGTAGAACCGAACAGCTTGATTGATAAATATGGAGTTGACGCTTTAAGATATTTTTTGATGCGTGAAATTAATTTTGGAATAGACGGATATTATTCGCAGGAATTATTGCTAAAAAGAATAAATAGCGATTTGGCTAACGATTACGGAAATTTATGGCATAGAATAACCACAATGCTTGGAAAATATTTTAACGGAATTCTGCCCGAAGAAGTTGAAAGCGTTTACGGGGAGCGAGAGCGGGAATTAAAAAAAGCGGTTTTAACTTTGGACGCGAATGTCGAATCTGCGCTTGACGATTTTAAATTTAACGAGGCTTTATCGCATATTTGGGAAGTGATAAGAATGACTAATAAATATGTCGAAGAGAGCGCTCCATGGAATTTGGCGAAAGACGAAGCTAAAAAAGATTATTTGGCAAATGTAATGTATATATCTTTTCAAAGCTATTATATCATAACGGCTTATTTGCAAATATTTTTTGTAGAAACTCCGAAAAAAGTTTTTAACAGACTCGGACTTTCCGATAGCGTTCCATTGGAAGACGCTAAAAAATGGGGTTCTTTAAATGCTGGAATAAAAATAGAAAGAGGAGAGGCTTTATTTAAAAGATACGACATTGAAGAAGAAATAGGAATAAAACCTAAAGAAAATAAAAAAGAAGTTAATCCTCCTAAAGACGATAAACATAAACCGAATATAGAAAAAGAAGAATTTGAAAAATTGGAATTATTAACCGCAAAAATAATTTTCGCCGAAAAAGTTGAAAACGCGGACAAACTTATAAAATTTGTAGTCGATATAGGCGAAGGCGAGCAAAGAGTAGTCGTTTCTTCGATTGCCGAATATTATAAAGCGGAAGATTTGATTGGAAAAACCGTTCTCTATTTGGCTAATTTGAAACCTAAAAAATTTAGAGGAATAATGTCTCATGGAATGCTTCTTCTTGCCGACAACGGAGAAACTTTATCGATTATGAAAGCGGAAAAAGATTTTGACGCGGGATGCGAAGTAAAATAATAAATTATAAATTAAAAATAAATTATAATAAAAAAATAAAAATGAAAAATAATAAATTCAAAAATCAGTTTAACGAAAGTAAACTCAGAAAAAAATTAAGAAAAAATCAAATGTCCAAAAAACAGAAGGATATTTTAAAAAAAATGTTTATATCTTTTTTGGGTTTAATTTTTTTATGCGTTTTAATAATCGTAATAAATAAAGCTAAAGTTTTGAGAGTGGAATTGCGAGGATTAAATTTTTTAAATCCAATCGATATAATTGAAGAAGCGGGACTTTCAAAATATAATAATCGAAGTTTTTTTAATATTCCTAAAAGAGAAATAAAAAATGAAATAGAAAAAAATATAAGGTTGGAAGTGGAAAATATAAAACTTTCTTTTCCCGATTTGCTTATAATAAATTTGAAAGAAAAAGAAACTTTATTTTTGCTCGAATCCGAAACGGGAATTTACGAAATTACGGACGAAGGCTATATTATAAAAAACGACATTATCTATAATTACGATGTCCCTTATATTACGGGCTTGACTATCAATCCGACTAATACAAAAATTGAAGACGATTATCCTCAATATTTGGTTTCGGTAATTTACGAAGTGAAAAAAAATAATAAAGATATATATAATTTAATATCCGAAATAAACGCTTTCGGGAACGATTTGATACTTTATCCGAGAGGCTATCCCGTTCAGGTTATTTTAGAAAAATATGTTAAGGCTTCAAAATTTGTGGAACTTGCAGCAATTCTAAAAACCGTTCGAGAGCAGGCGAGCGCGACTTACAGAATAGATTTCAGATTTGACGAAGCTATAACCGTTAATTAATTTTTCCATTGTTCGGGATTTTTATTCCATTCGATTGCGATTTTAAAATCTTCCTCGCTTATAAATTTTTTATCTTTGGCGATTTTCATTAAAGTCGAAAAATTAGAAAGCGAAGAGAATTTTATTTTTGCCTCTTCAAAATTTTTATTTGCCTTTTCAAATTCATAAGAGAATATTGAGATTATTTCAAGTCCAATCGCTCCTTCTTCTTTAGCCGCTTCAAAAGCTTTAATCGAACTTGTTCCCGTTGAAATTAAATCTTCTATTAAAATTAATTTTTTTCTGCTGCATTCCGCTCCTTCGATTTGTTTGCCTTTTCCATGTTCTTTTTTTTCGCCTCTTATATAGCATAAAGGTTTATTTAATTCGTAAGCGATAAAAGAAGCCCAAGGAATTCCCGCGGTTGCCGTTCCTCCGATTATATCGAATTCTTTATTTTTCAATATATCGACAAAAGCGTCAATTATAATTTTTCTATATTTTGGAAAACCGATTATATATCTGTTGTCGCAATAAATCGGACTCTTTATGCCCGATACAAAAGTAAAAGGATTTTGAATATTTAATTGCACGGCGTTAGTTTCAAGCAAGGCTTCCGCTATCAATTCTGATTTTAAATTTTTATTATTTTCGATTCCTTCGGCTATTTCTTCAATAATCATTTTGCAGGCTTTAACTCTGTCTTTATTTTTAGTTATAGGTCTTCCAATCACAATATAATCGCATCCGTTTTCCATCGCTTCTTTCGGCGTCATTATTCTTTCTTGGTCATCATTATCCGCCCATTTCGGACGAACTCCAGGGCATACGGTTATAAAAGATTCTCCGCATTCTTTTTTTATAATATTCGCTTCTCTTGGAGAACATACAACTCCGTTCAATCCCGCTTCTTTTCCTAATTTTGCCCAATTTACCGCTAGGTCTTTAAGCGCCAAATTTGAATTAAACATATTTTTTATATCGGTTTCGGACAGACTCGTTAATATCGTCACTCCGATTATCAAATTATTTTTATTTAGTTTTTTTATTTCCTCTACGGTTTTTTCCATCATTTTTTTTCCGCCGCTTGTATGAACATTAAACATAAATATATTTTGTTTTGCCGCAAATAAAGAAGCCATAGCGGTTGTATTCGGTATATCATGAAATTTCAAATCTAAAAATACTTTTTTATTTTTGCTCGCCAAATATTCTATTATCTCTCCTTTCGTGTATAAAAAGAGTTCGAGTCCTACTTTATAAAATATCGCGTTATCTCCCAATTCGTCTATAAGTTTTACAGCTTCGCCCATAGAATTAAAATCCAAAGCGATTATTAATCTTTCTTTAGGGTTTAACATATTTAAATCTCCTTTTTTAAAATCTTAAATTATTTATGCGCGATTCCTATCAAATCTTTTATATTTTCTATATTATTTTCTTTAAGATAATTTTCAATTCCATTTATAACTTCAATCGGAAGAATCGGATTTGAAAAAATTCCAGAACCGATTGAAACTAAAGAAGCGCCCGCCATTATAAATTCCAAAGCGTCATTAAAATTTTCTATTCCGCCCATTCCGATTATTGGAATTTTTATCGCTTTAAAAACTTGATAAACCATCCGAACGGCTATCGGCATTATGCATCCGCCAGATAATCCTCCAAAAATATTTCCAAGTAAAGGCTTTTTAGTTTTTGTGTCGATTTTCATCGCTAAAAAAGTATTAACCAAAGAAACGGAATCCGCTCCAGCGCCTTCAACCGATTTTGCTATTTCGGTTATATCGGTAACATTCGGAGAGAGTTTTACTATTAAAGGTTTTTTAGTTAAAATTTTTTTTACGGATTTGGTAAGATTTTCCGCTGTTTTGCAATTTATACCAAAAGCCATTCCTCCGTTTTTAACATTCGGGCAGGATATATTTAATTCTATAAAATCGATTCTTTCAATTTCGTTTGCAATTTCCGCAACGGCAATATATTCTTCTTCGCTTTCTCCGTTTATGTTTAGAATTATTGGAGTAAAATATTTTAGATTTTCGATTATATTATCTCTAAAATATTCTACACCGGGATTTTCCAAACCTATCGAATTAATCATTCCCGAAGGAGTTTCGGCGATTCTTATTCCTTTATTTCCGTCTCTCTTTTTTAATGTGATTCCTTTTAAATTTACCACGCCGAGTTTATCTACATCGAAATAATTATTATATTCTTCTCCAAAACCGAAACAGCCCGAAGAAGTTATAACGGGATTTTTTAATTCTTTCCCTAAAAAATTGATTCTTAATTTTGACATAATTCTACTTTATATTACTAAATATTTTGCATCAAATACGGGACCGTCATGACAAACTTTAGCGTTCTTAATTTTTTTTTCTTTATCTAAATTATCAAATATTTCTATATTGCATCCCAAACAGGCATTAACTCCGCAAGCCATTCTTTGCTCCATTGAAGCGAAACATTTTATATTATTTTCCAAAGCCAATTTTATTATTCCTTTCATCATAATTTCTGGACCGCAGGTATAAATCAAATAGAAATTATTTTCTTTCAATAATTCTTTCGTTTTATCAACCGAATTGCATTTATCTCCGATTGAACCGTCATCTGTAGTTATATAAAGTTTGATATTTTTTGTATCGAAATATTCAATTATTTTTATAGCGCTTTCGCTAGCTCCGCCAAAAATTAAAGTTATATTATTTTTTTCTTTTAATTTATTTATTAAAAATTTGAACGGCGCTATTCCCATTCCGCCCGCAACCAAAAGTAAATTTTTATTTTTTATATGGGTTTCAAATCCGTTTCCGAGAGGTCCATGTATATTTACAATTTCCGATATTTCAGATAAATTTTTTGTTCCATCGCCTTTGACTTGATAATAGAATTCCAAAATATTTTTATCTGCATTATGAACGCTTATTGGTCTTCTCAAATATTTTTTGCATTCGAGCATGAAGAATTGTCCCGCTTTCGTATATTTGTAAGATTTTTCGGATTTTACTTTTAATAAATATTTATCTTCGGAGATTTTTATATTTTCTATTATTTCGCATTCTTCCAAAAACATGAAAAACCTTTGTGTATTTTTAAATAAATTTTTTACAGATTTATTTAAGTATAACATATATAAAATTTAATTTAAAGTATAATAAGTTTTATATGATTGACAAATATTTTTAATTATGTTTTAATATTTATAAAATTATATACAGTAAAGTAATAAAATGAACATAACGGAATTTAAAAAAATATTCTATGAAATTAAAAATAAAGGATATATAAAAACAATGAGAAACGGTCCGACTGGAGTCGGATATACATTGGAATATCTTTTAGGAATAAACGAAAACAATAAAGCAAAGCCCGATATTGAAGGAGCAGAGTTAAAAGCTCATAGAATTAATTCTAACAGTATGATAACTCTTTTTACTTTTAATAGAAAATCTTGGATATTAAATCCTTTAGAAGCAATAAAAAAATATGGAAGCGTTGATTCTAACAGACGTTTGGGACTTTATTATACGATTTCATTAAAACCGAATAGCGCGGGATTATTTTTATATATAAAGGATAAAGAAATTTCCGTAAGACATATTGACGGCGAAATTATTGCGACTTGGAATTTAGATAATTTAGTCAATAGATTTTTAGAAAAAATTCCATCTTTAATTTTTGTATCCGCATTTTCGGAAGAAAGAGACGGGATGGAATACTTTAATTATGCGAGAGCGCAATTAATGAAAGGAACTTCATCCGATATACTTTTTAATCAGTTCAAAGAAGAAAATATATTTATAGATTTACGATTACATGATAACGGAACAAGAGCGCGAAATCATGGCACTGGATTTAGAACTTTTGAAAGTAAATTGCCGTATTTATTTAAGGATATAAAAGAATTATGAAATATAATGTAATAAGAAACGAATCCTATGATTTTAAAAATGAATCTTATTCTTCATTGTATCCCAATATACATAAATATCCCGCCACTATGCTTCCGCAATTAGGAATTAAAATATTAAAAGAATTGAATATATCGAAAGGAAAAATGCTCGACCCTTATTGCGGTTCGGGTTCATCGTTTTCCAGCGGTTTAGAATGCGGTATAAATTTTATATACGGTTACGATATTAATCCTTTAGCCGCTTTAATATCCAATGTAAAATTTACTAAAATTCCAATTAATTCGTTAGTATCGGCAAGAAAAATATTTGAGGAAAAAATTTTAAATTTTGTTATAAAAAATGACGCGACTATTTTTGAAAAGCCAAGCGTTACAAATATAGATTTTTGGTTTTCGGATAAAACAATATATAAATTACAAGTTTTAAAATATTTTATTAACGAAATTAAAGATAAAAAATTAAAGAACTTTTTTCTAATTCCTTTTTCAGAAACGGTTAGAGACTGTTCTTATACGAGAAAAAATGAATTTAAACTATATAGAATGAAAGAAAATGAAATTTTTAAATTTGACCCTAATGTTTTTAATGTTTATTTAGACAAACTATATAAATTAATATTTGTATATAAAAATTTTTATTTACCTAAATTGATTGGAAATATAAATATCAAAATAGAATGCTCGAAGTTATCCGCCAAAAAAGATTTTTATGATATTGTATTAACGAGTCCTCCTTACGGAGATAGTAAAACAACGGTAGCTTACGGTCAATTTTCTACTTTATCAAACGAATGGATGGATATTGATTACGCTAGAAAAATTGATAGTTTATCAATGGGCGGTATTAAATCAAAAATGTTAATCAATAAAGGATTAATTTCTAATTATATATCCAAAATAAATTCTATTGATAATAAAAGAGCGTTGGAAGTATCTTCTTTCTATAATGATTTAGAGGAATCGATTAAAAATGTTTCGTATAGCCTTAAAAAAGGAGGTAAGGTTATATATATAGTTGGAAATAGAAGAGTAAAAAATATAGAATTGCCTACAGACCAATTTGTAGCGGAGAAATTTGAAGAAAACGGATTAAAACATTTATTAACTTATAAAAGAGCTATAAATAGTAAATCAATGCCGAGCAAAAATTCTCCGACTAATAAAAAAGGCGAAACGAAAAATACCATTCTATATGAATATATAATAGTTTGTGAAAAATAAATAATAAACTAAAATTTATAAATTATACGGTATCTCCAGCTTTTGCAATATTTTCTTAAAATCTGCGATAGAATTTTGATTATTCTTTAATTCTAAAAATTCTATATTCAAAGATTTTAATTGATTTTTATTTTGCAAACTTAAAGTGTCGGCAATAAAAATATTCGTGTCTCTTGCGATTACCGCGTCTGCAGATTCGGGATTTCCTTTGCCCATTAGCTTTACTTCCACTCTATAAATTTTGCTTTTATCTTTATTAAAAAGTTTAAAATCAACTTCTCTATCAAAATCCAATTCGCCGTCTTTCTTAAAAATATCCGCGTTTATATATTCTTTTGGAACTCCGCTTAAAGCACATAATTCTAACATTAAAGGTTTTTCTACTATTTTTCCTATGCTGCTCCAAGCACCGCCTCTTAAAGCGATTTTCTTTGTGGCAAGCGCGTTTATAACAAGCAGACTTTCGCTCAAATTTAATTCAACGCTAATATTCTTATAAGAAATTTTTATGCTAATTCCTATATTTTCGCTTGAATCTCCAAGCGATTTTAAAATGGTTTCCAAATAATCAATATTGCTATTTGCGACATTTATCATAATCTCTTTTGTCGCGCTTCCATAAATATTGCTAACCGTCTTTTTATTCATTCCCGCAAAAATCGCCGCTTCATCGGGCTTGATTTCGTTATTGTTAATAAAATTCTTTTTATACCAATTTAAGTTTATATTCGTATCGTTCATTTTTGCCTGCAAGATTTTCTTAAAAAATTCCAAAGCAAAATCTAAAAATTCCACATTGATAGCGTTAATAACTTCTTCTCTATAATCTTTTCCGCTAATAAGTTTATCAACGGTTTGTTTAATTACTATTTCATTAAATCTCATAAAAACCGCTCTTTTTTAATTTTTCGCAATATTCTTTATTTTGTTCGCAAAGCAATGGCATTCTATTCATTTTTATTGCAACCTTTCCAAATGTCCCGCTTCCCGCGAAAGGGTCGCATACAATATCGTTTTCAAAAGAATAGTATTTTAAAACTTTTTGGCAGAGTTCTTCTGGAAAAACCGCGGGGTGATTTTTATCGGACTTCGGAGATATATGCCAGCAATTTGTAGAATCTATTTGTTCGTCATTTTTAAGATTTTTATTATATGCTTTAATATTTTTATCAAGTAAAAAAGGCGAGTTTTTACGATAAACCATAATGCTCTCCGTGATGCAATTTGGCTTATAACTCAAAGGCTTTTTAGTTTGCAAATATCCCGCAATTCTATTTGGGACGGAATACTCGGATTTTATCCAAATAATTTCATCAATAAAATAAAATCCTGCTTCTTGCAAAATTTTGTGAAAATCAAAATGTATCGGATAGCGAATCGATTCAAATTCTCTTCCCGCTCTTTTGGTAATCACGGGCGAAACATTGATAATTATAAATCTTCCGTCTTCCAAAATTCTATGGCATTGTTTTAGCGTTTCAAACATAGAATTTAAATAATCTTGGTAGCTTTTATAATCGCTGTAAATTCTCGCATTATAGTAAGGCGGAGAAGTAAAAATAAGCTGAATTTGTTTATCTTTAATTTTACCAAGCGTTATGCGATTGTCTCCAATTAATAAAGACGGTTTTATAATTTGTTTCGGTTCAGGCTTTATAGTTTTTCTTTCTTGTTTGAATTCATAATATTCGAACATTTTTTGCATAACTTCGTTTTTATAATATTCGAGCATTTTATCTCTTAAAAATATAAATCTATCGTCATTTTTCGATTTATATAATGCAGTTCTAAACATTTGATAGACGACTTCCATATAATGATTATTGAAAGCTTCTTTACTTAAAAAATCATAAATTTTATCATTTTGTTTTTGTCTGCCAATCGAAGAAACAATTTCTCTTTTAATCTCTATATCAAAATCTTCGTAAAAAAGTTTTATTAAATAATTAAGATTGCTTTCTTTTCTTTCCAATCCTAATTTTTTAATATATTCTATTGTAATTTTAGAATCGGGCAAATTCTTTTTGGACTTTCTTTTATGAATTGCAATATTATTTTTGGAGCGAGCGGGTTCAATAATAGAATCGGTAGAAATTTCATTAAAAAAAGTATTTAACATTTCAAAAAATCCTCATAACGATAATATATTAGAATTATAGAAAATACAAATAAATTATATTTTTAATTATAAAAACGCTTGACAAATATTTAATTATATATTATACTTAATGCATAAACATAAAAGGAAAATGTAATATGTCTTTTGTAAA
>NZ_JBNMIZ010000061.1:0-12734 GCF_050873525.1 Brachyspira sp.
ACTTATACTTGACTTTTTATAAAAAATGTATTATAATATATTTATAACTAGATATTGGAAGGAGTATATTATGATTACTAAAAAACATTTGAAAATCTTTTTAAGTTTTTTATCTTTAGTCGTTTTGCTTTTGGGAGGCTGTAAAGTTAGAAATAAATTAGGAAGCGAAACTCAAGATTCGCAAATTAGCGGAGAAATTGTTATTAATACTGATATTCCGAGTTGGTCTACCAATATTTCTTCTACATATGAAGGCTCTCAAATTAGTTACGAAAAAACTAACGATATAAATACCAATTTCCCAAGTTGGTCTACTAATGTTGCCTCTATTCCCGAAGAATATTGGGGTAAATATCAATATTTAGATGGTAATGGGTATCAAGGAATAGCAGCGGTTACAAGAAAAGGAAAAGATATAACTTTGTATTATAAAAATGATGACGGTAACTTGCAGGTAACGGCATATTTTTATGTATTCGATAAAAAGGCTGAATATAAAGGAAATAATACTTGGCAGTGGCTTCCTTTTTATTGGGGCAATTCTGGCGTTCACTATATAAATAAAAATGATGTTGGATTATCTCCAGATACAGAAATTATAACATTTGAACGAAATGAAAAAGGGCAAAGAATATTAAAGACATATGTGCAAGGAAAAAAATTTAATACGGTTTATGTGCATAGTGAAGATATAAATAAATAATTTATTATAGTTTAGATTTTTAAGGAATGCGTAGAAAATATGCGTTCCTTTGGCATTACTAACGGTAAATTGAGTATGTCAAGTAGCACTCCGCCTTATGAAGGATACGAGGGCTTTAAGCCTTGGAATATGCCTTATATGACTAATCATAATATATATTTGGGAGAAAGACCGAATATACGAGTCCGTTGCTCACGCATTTCGCCTCGTTTACTGATGGAGAACGCAAGCCGAATTGGTGTTTCTTAATTAGCTAAAGGTTGGTTTTAGCCTAGTTCTAATAACAATTTTTTGCGCCGAATTGTTAGATAGCTTTTTTTATAAATCAAAGCGCTACAAATAAAAATTATTTGAAATTAGTAAGATGCATAGATAGAAATTGCGCTAAATAAAAATCAAAAAATTAATAATATTATAATTTTTGTATGATAATATTAATAATAAAAAAGCTACCGAGTTAATTAACCCGATAGCTTCTATTTTAATGACAAAGGATTTCAACCAATTTGTTTTAGCTTTTATTTATTTATTATCTGGTCTGCTATTCCAAGTAAAGCCTGAATCTTTGGAGAGAACGCTATAATTGCTCCCGCAAATACCACGCTTATTAAACTCATTAATTTTATAAGTATATTCAAACTTGGTCCTGAAGTATCCTTAAATGGGTCGCCAACCGTATCGCCTATAACCGCAGCGGCATGATTAGGATTAGTCACTTTATTTCCTTTATCGTCCGTAATTTTTTTGCCGCCCAAATTGCCCGCTTCTATATATTTTTTAGCGTTATCCCAAGAACCGCCCGCATTCGACATCATAACAGCCATTGCGAAACCAGAAGTTAAACCGCCGATTAAAAGCCCTATAACCGCTGGAACTCCGAATACGAAACCGACTAATACGGGAACTATTATAGCCAAAACGGAAGGAATAATCATTTCTTTTTGAGCCGATTTTGTGCAGATTTGAACGGCTTTTTCATAATCCGCTTTTACTCCTTCTTCTCCCGCCAAAAGCCCTTTAATTTCTCTAAATTGTCTTCTAACTTCTTCGACTACTCCGCCAGCCGCTCGTCCAACCGCTTTCATTGTCAAAGCGCAGAAGAAAAATACAAGCATAGAACCGATAAAAATACCGACTATTACTTTAGGATTCATCAAATGAATATTGAAAGCCTGCATAAATTCGTTCATACTCAAACTATAAACGATTTTATTATACAATTCTGAAGAACTTTCCGCCGTATATTTTACCGAACCTATAACTATTTCGGTTAAATTATTGCTGTTAATCATTCTTCCCAAAGCCGTTTTAATTTCCTCTATATAAGCGGCAACCAAAGCCATAGCCGTCAAAGCTGCAGAACATATTGCGAAACCTTTTCCCGTAGCAGCCGTAGTATTTCCTAATGAATCCAAAGCGTCTGTTCTCTCTCTCACGCTTTCAGGTAACCCCGACATTTCCGCATTTCCTCCCGCATTGTCCGCAATTGGTCCGTATGCATCAGTAGCCAAAGTGATTCCCAAAGTAGATAACATTCCAACCGAAGCCAAAGCTATTCCATACAATCCTTGAGAGAAAGAACCTACTTCCGAACCGAAACCGCCCGCAAAACCGAAAGCCAATATTATAGAAACGACTACCGTTACAACTGGTATTAAAGTAGATTGCATACCGATTGCGAGTCCTCCGATTATAACCGTTGCCGGTCCCGTCTTCGATTGTTCTGCAACCCATTGAGTAGGTTTATATTCCGCCGCCGTATAATATTCGGTAAAGAATCCGACTACATTTCCAGCGATAAGTCCTACAATTATTGAAACGAACAAGCCCAAATTATCTGGAAGAAGAGTTTTTACAAGTAGGAAAGAAACGATTATAATAATAACGCTGCTTACATAAACTCCGACTCTTAATGATTTTAATAATTCTCCCATTGAAGCTTTTTCTTTAGTTTTAACGAAGAATACTCCGACTATTGAAGATAAAGTTCCTATTGCCGCAAGTATGAGAGGAAGGGAAACCGCATAAATCGGGCTTATTGACGGATTTATATAACCGAAAGCCGCTGAACCCAAACTCATTGCCGCAAGTATCGAACCAGCATAAGATTCATAAAGGTCTGCTCCCATTCCAGCGACATCGCCCACATTATCGCCCACATTATCCGCTATAACCGCAGGATTTCTTGGGTCGTCTTCTGGAATTCCCGCTTCAACTTTTCCTACCAAATCCGCTCCTACATCGGCAGCTTTTGTAAATATTCCGCCTCCGACTCTGGCAAATAAAGCCTGAAAAGAAGCGCCGACTCCGAAGCTTAACATCGTTGTCGTTACAAAATGCATTTTAGCCGCAACATAATCCATAGAATCTCTTGAAATATTTCCGAGTCCTAAAAAGTCCGTATTAAACCATCCGTTATCAAGCCAGCCGTTTAATATTATGAACCACATGGAAATATCGAACAAAGCCAAACCTACAACAGTAAGTCCCATAACCGCGCCCGAACGAAAAGCGATTGTCAAACCTTGATTCAAAGATTTTGAAGCCGCATGAGCCGTTCTTGCCGAAGCGTAAGTTGCAGTTTTCATTCCTAAAAAGCCTGAAAGAGTGGAGAAAAAACCTCCCGTTAAAAATCCAATCGGAACGAAAGGATTTTGCACTTTCAAAGCGTAGGAAAGAATGGCAAAGATAATGAAAGCGCCTCCAAAAAAGAAAGCTATAACTCTATACTGCTGTTTGAGATAGGCTATAGCGCCAGAACGAACATGAGAAGCTATTTCTTTCATCTTGTCGTTTCCTTCGTCTTGTTTTCGCATCCATTGATAAAAATAGAACGCGAACGCTAATGTTAGAATTGCCGCCGAAATTGTAAAAAATCTGGCGTTTTGAGCTAATGATTCGTAATTCATAGATTTCACCTCATTTTTAATTTTATTGAAAATTCAATAATTAAATATTTTAGCATAAAATGTATAAATTGTCAATAAATTTAATTCAATAATTTAATAAATTTTAAAATTTTTAATTTAGTATTCCTATTGAAATTGTTTTACTTTACTTTATAATATACTTATAAGATAAAAAATATTATAAAAATTACGGATTAATTGAAATGAATATTGCGAAAAAATTTGTTTTCTTATTAGGCTTGCTTTTGGCTTTTATATCGGTAAGCGCTATGACTTCCTATTACAAACCTAAAGAGAAAAAAATAGAAAAAGATTATTAAATATGATTAAATTTATTTTACTTATTATTAATATAATATTATTTTTTGGAATGAATTTATATTCCGTTGCCGTAACGGTTTTACCTTTTGAAAGCGCAAATCCAAATTGGGTAGAAGAATATATGGTTGACGATGGGATGCCGAGAGTTTTGGAAAATGTTTTGGCGAATACTCATTTATTTGAAGTGAGCGATTACGATTTATTTATTTCCTATTTTGCATCTTACGAAATTGTCGCTTCCTATAAAACATTGCAAACGAATTTGCAAATAGCTTCGGAATTTGTTAAAGAAACTTTTGATTCGGATTATTTGATAAGCGGAGAAGTTTTGAATTTTACTTTAAATAAAGGCAGAAGAGATACGGCGGAAGTTGAATTCAAAGTTAATGTTATAGATATAAATACTTTATCAGTCGTTAAAACTTTTCAAAATAAAGCGAGTTATTCTTTGCCAGCAAATAGTCCCGTTCATAAATCTGAAGACGCTTTATTTAACGAAAGCGCGCTGGGAAGAGCTTCAATTTTGGCTTTCGATAAAATTGTAAACGATATGATAAAATTTTTTAAGATTTCGTCTCTCTCTGGTTTGGTGACGAGAATAGAAGATAATAAAATATTTATTAATTTGGGAAAAAAAGATAATATAAAAGTCGGCGATAAATTCGATATATATAAACTTGAAAGAGTATTGGAACTTCCAAATGCAAACACAAATACGAATAATATAAATACAAATGCAAATACACATACGAATAGTTTGAATCAGACTTTTGCAAATAAAAGCAATATTCCAAAAACTTACGCCAATACGAACGATAATGCAATCGAAGAATATCAGCATGTTAGAAGCAACGATAACGGCGATGTCTGGTTTACGAGCGAAATGCTTTATAGATATAGATTTTATAATACGAAAGAAAATTTTGTATCGTCAGCCGAAGTTGTGGAATTATACGATAATTATGCAATTTTGGAAAATAAAAGCGATAAAGAAATAGAACTTATGATGAGAGTAAGAATAAATAAAAAATAATTTAATTAAAATAGGTTTTGGAGAATTTATGATTTCTAAAAATAATGTTTCGTTTAGCAAAATCGACAAAAAAGATTATTTTATTTATATAGAAAAAAATACGAATAGAGGAATTTTCACTCCGTTTTATAAAGGAACTCATAATAGTTTTTTCTACGATTTTAAAATTTCAAAATGCAGAATTTTTCATAAAGACGCGAAATCTTATTCTATTTTGGATATTTCATTAGACGGGAAAAAAATAATTACGATTTCCAACGATTCTGGAAATTCATTAAGCAATAGATTAAGAATTGTAGAAATTGGAACGAATAAAATATTTTTAGAATTAAATTCTATGTATATTTACGAGGCTTATTTTACGGGAAATCCGCAGTATATTTTATGCAGAGGAAAAGATTATAATATAGTCAATACTTTCGTTTTGGATATAATCGACAAAAAAATAGTTTATCTTTTAAGAGAAAATATTTTTTTAAGCAACGGATGTTTTGACGAAAAAAGAACTTATTTTATTTATCCTTCCACTTACGAAGACAATACGATTAATCATCTCAATCTTTTCAATTTGTCCGACACGAAATTTGCAGTCGACTATTCAAATATAAAAATTTCCAAAGTATGTTTGGTAAATAAAAAAGATTTGGCTTTAATCGAAGGAAATAAAGCGATTTATTTATACTCAAATAAAAGAATATACTGGAAATTAGATTTATTTTTATTATTCACTTCGGAATACGAAGGCGGAATATTTTATTTGGATAGAAAAATTTATCTGGATACTCCAGCGCTTGTAAGAGAAAGCAGCGACTCGGAAATTGTCTCAAGCACGGTTTTATTTAGAATAGACGAAGACAGCGGAAATTTGGAATATTTAGTATTGCCGAGCGATATAAAATTCAAAAGATTTACTACTATGTTCGGTTCTAAAATAATAGACGCTTCGGGAAATGTATTCGATGTTAGAAGCAATAAACTGCAGCAGTTTCCTTTAAAATTGTATAGATAATTTTAACTTTAAAAATTAATTTATTTTAAAATATTTTAACTAATTTAAAATAATAAATTTTTTTTAAATAAACTCTTGACAATTACTATTAATAGTATTATAATATTTAAATATTTTAATATATTTTATATTGAAGAAAAAATTATGGATATTGAAAGCATAAAAAAAATAAAAAATTTAAATGATTATAAACGAGTTCCAATTTGCAAGGAAATTTACTCCGATTTTATCACATCAATAGAAGCCATGCGTATTTTAAAATCAAAAAGTATTAACGCATTTCTTTTGGAAAGTGTGGAAGATAGAAGAGTTTGGGGAAGATATACTTTTTTATGCTTTGAACCAATATTGGAAATAAACGCAAGCAAATGGAATATAAATATAAAAGATAAAAACGGACTTAAAACTATTAAAGGAAATCCTAAAGATATAATTAGAGAGATTTTGAAAGAATATAAAACTCCGAAAATTGACGGCATGCCTTCTTTTACGGGCGGACTCGCGGGATATTTTTCTTACGATTATATAAGATATAACGAAAAAAAATTGGATTTTGAAGAATACGATAAAAAATTTTACGATTTGAATTTGGCGCTTTTTAACGATGTTATAGTTTTCGATAATTTCAAACAGAAAATAATATTAATAACGGGAATAGAAATTGCAAAATTGGATTCTCAATACGATAAAGCTTTAGAAAAATTGGATTCTATGGAAAAGCTTCTAAAAACCGAAAGTGCAAAATATAAAAATAGTTTTGAAAAATTTAGTTTTAAATCGGAAGCTAAACATCTTTTTTCAAAAGAAAAATACTGCGATATGGTTGAAAAAGCTAAAAAATATATTTACGAAGGAGATATTTTTCAAGTCGTTCTTTCAAATCCAATATACGCTAAAGCCGAAGGAAGTTTATTCGATGTTTATAGAGTATTGCGGACAATTAATCCGTCTCCTTATATGTTTTATTTTTCTATGGGCGATATAGAAATAGCGGGTTCTTCTCCCGAAACTTTGGTAAAACTTGAAAACGATAAATTGCATACTTATCCTTTGGCGGGAAGTCGTCCTAGAGGAAAAACTTTGGAAGAAGATTTAGAACTTGAAAAAGAACTTTTAAGAGACGAAAAGGAACTTGCCGAACATAATATGCTTGTCGATTTGGGAAGAAACGATATTGGAAAAATAAGCAAAATAGGAAGCGTAAATGTCGACAAATATAAGTTTATAGAAAGATATTCTCATATAATGCATATAGCTTCTACGGTATCGGGAATCATAAGAGACGATAAGGACGCTCTGGATGTTTTGGATTCTATACTTCCAGCGGGAACTTTATCGGGCGCTCCAAAAATAAGAGCATGCGAAATAATAAACGAACTCGAAGGAATATGCAGAGGAATCTACGGCGGCGCTGTCGGTTATATTGATTTTTCTGGAAATATGGATACTTGCATAGGAATTAGATTAATATATAAAAAAGAAGACGAAATATGCATAAGAGCGGGAGCGGGAATAGTTTACGACAGCGTAGGCGAAAAAGAATATATAGAATGCATAAATAAAGCGGCTGCGGTATTGAAAGCGGCTCAAATGGCGGAAAAAGAATTATGACTTTATTAATAGACAATTACGACAGTTTTTCCTATAATCTTTATCAACTTATAGGACAATTCGATAAAAATATAAAAGTTATCCGAAATGATGAATACAAAATTGAAAATTTTGAAGAAATAGAAAAATTAAATCCAGATATTATAATAATATCTCCCGGACCGGGAAAACCCGAAGACGCGGGAATATGCATTGATATTATAAAATATTTCTATATCGATAAAAAAAATAAAATAAAGCCCGTAATATTTGGAGTTTGTTTGGGACATCAGGCTATATGCAAATCTTTCGGAGCGGAAGTAAGCTATGCAAAAAAATTGATGCATGGAAAAACTTCGATTATTGAATTGGATAATAATTCCGTTTTATTTAAAAATCTTCCGAAACAAATAGAGGTTGCAAGATATCATTCTTTGTCCGCCGTCCGAGAGAGTATGCCCGACTGTTTAAAAATTAATTCTTTTTCAATAGAAGATAACGAAATAATGTCCGTTGAACATAAAGAATATCCGATATACGGAGTGCAATTTCATCCCGAATCGGTTATGACTAAAGACGGATTTAATATTATAAAAAATTTATATAAGGATTTAATATGATTAAAGAAGCGATTTTGAAATTATCGAAAAAAGAAAATTTAAATTATGAAGAAGCCGAAGCGGTAATGAACGAGATAATGTCGGGAAAAGCCACAGCCGTTCAAATGTCTTCGTATTTAACGGCGCTTTCAATGAAGGGCGAAACCATTGACGAAATAACGGGTTCTGCCGCTGGAATGAGAGCGAATTGTATAAAACTTTTGCATAATATGGAAGTTCTTGAAATAGTGGGAACGGGAGGAGACAATTCAAATTCTTTCAATATTTCTACGGCATCGGCGATAGTTATAGCATCTGGAGGAGTCGCGGTTGCAAAACATGGAAACAGAGCGGCGTCTTCAAAATGCGGAGCAGCGGATGTTTTGGAAGAATTGGGAATCAATATAAATATTCCGCCTGAAAAAAGTTGCGAGCTTCTTTCAAAAATAAATATATGTTTTTTATTCGCTCAAAATTATCATATAGCGATGAAATATGTCGCTCCCGTTAGAAAGGAACTTGGAATAAGAACGGTTTTTAATATACTTGGACCTTTATCGAATCCCGCTGGAGCTAATATAGAACTTATGGGAGTTTACGATGAATCTTTAGTAGAACCGCTTACAAAAGTAATGCAGAATTTGGGAGTCAAAAGAGGAATGGTAGTTTACGGGACGGATAAAATTGACGAAATATCGATGTCGTCTGAGACAAAAGTATGCGAAATTTTAGATAAAGAAAAATTGAAATCTTATACGATATCGCCTAAAGATTTTGGATACGATTTTTGCGATAAAAAAGAACTCGAAGGCGGAAGCGTAAAAGAAAACGCCGAAATAATAAGAAATATTTTTAGTCTAAAAGATAAAGGCGCTAAAAGAAAAGCCGTATGTATGAACTCTGGCGCGGGATTTTATATCGCTGGAAAAGTGCAAACCATAAAAGAAGGCGTGAAGATGGCAGAAAGTTTAATAGACGAAAAAAAGGCTTTTGAAAAATTGGAAGATTTTATAAGAGAAAGTAATAGTTAATTTATAATTAAAATTATATAAGGTTTTATTAATGAATATTCTTGATAAAATATGCGAAACTACAAAAGAGCGTATAGAAAAAGAAAAACAAAAAATTCCTTTAAGCGAAGTTAGAAAAAACGCCGAAAGCATAAAAAATATTGAAAAAGAAAAATATTTTAATTTTGAAAAAGCGATTAGTAAAAAAGAAAAAATTAATTTTATTTGCGAAATTAAAAAAGCCTCTCCGTCAAAAGGAATAATAGCCGAAGATTTTGATTATATTGAAATAGCGAAAGATTATCAAAAAGCTGGAGCGGATGCAATCTCCTGTCTAACCGAGCCTCATTATTTTTTGGGAGCAGATAAATATTTGAAAGCGGTTAAAGAAACTGTAAATATTCCCGTTCTTCGCAAGGATTTTATAATAGACGAATATATGATATACAAAAGCAAAAATATAAAAGCGGACGCGATTTTGCTTATAGCCGCCATTTTGGATAAATATAAATTAAAAGATTATTTCGATATTGCAAACGATTTGGGATTATCTTCGCTCTTTGAAATTCATAACGAGGAAGAACTTGAAAAAGTATTGAATTTAAATCCAAGAATAATAGGAGTAAATAACAGAGATTTAAAAACTTTTGAAGTCGATATTAATAATAGCGTTCGTTTAAGAAAATTGATTCCGAATAATATAATTTTCGTTTCGGAAAGCGGAATAAAATCCAGAGAAGATATAAAAACTCTCGAAGAAAATAAAACCAATGCCGTTCTTATAGGCGAGTCGCTTATGACTAAAAAAGATAAAGAAAAAGAAATAAAAAAATTAAGAGGAATAGCGGATTAATGAAAATAAAAACCTGCGGATTATTCAGAGAAGAAGATATAAATTACGCAAACGAATTGAAACCCGATTATATAGGATTCGTTTTCGCAGAAAGCAAAAGAAAAGTCGGAGTAGAAAAAGCATATAATTTGAAAAATAAACTCGATAAAGAAATTAAATCCGTTGGAGTATTCGTAAACGATAATTTGGATTTTATATTGAATTTGATTAGAGAAAAAATTATTGATATTATTCAGTTGCATGGAAACGAAGATAATAATTTTTTGGATAATTTGAAAACAAAAACAAACGCAAAAATAATAAAATTTATTCCCGTAGAAAACGCGGATTCGATATTAAACAGCTTAAATATATTTTCCGATTTTATACTTTTAGACAATTTGAAAGGCGGAGTTGGAAAAAATTTTAACTGGAATTATTTGAAAGAAGCTTTTGAATCGAATAAAAATTTTTCTGAGGTTTTTAATAAAAAATATTTTTTAGCGGGCGGACTTAATAAAGAAAATATAAACGAGGCTTTAAAATTTAATCCTTACTGCGTTGATTTGTCGGGCGGACTTGAAACTGACGGAATAAAAGATTACGATAAAATGAAATATATAATAAATATTACAAAAAATTATAAAAATTACGGAGAGGAAAAATATGAATAAAGGACATTTCGGAGTTCATGGCGGAACATATATTCCCGAAACTCTTATGAACGCGATTATAGAACTCGAACATGCTTATAATTTCTATAAAGACGATAAAGATTTTAACGAAGAATTAAACGATTTGTTTCAAAATTATGCGAATCGTCCTTCGATGCTTTATTTTGCAAAGAGAATCACGGAAGATTTGAAAGGAGCGAAAATATATTTGAAGAGAGAGGATTTGAATCATACGGGCGCTCATAAAATAAATAATGTTCTGGGACAGGTTCTGTTGGCTAAAAAAATGGGGAAAAAAAGAGTGATAGCCGAAACTGGAGCGGGACAGCATGGAGTGGCGACTGCGACAATAGCGGCGCTTATGGATATGGAATGCGAAATATTTATGGGAAAAGAGGATACGGAAAGGCAGGCTTTGAATGTTTATAAAATGAAACTTTTGGGAGCTAAAGTTAATTCAGTGGAAAGCGGGACGGCAACTTTAAAAGACGCAGTATCGGAAACTATGCGTGAATGGACTAAAAGAATAGACGACACTCATTATGTTATAGGTTCGGTAATGGGACCGCATCCTTTTCCAACTATCGTGCGGGATTTTCAGGCTATAATTTCAAAAGAGATTAAAGAGCAGATTTATAATATTGAAAAAAGACTTCCAGATATGATTGTGGCATGCGTTGGCGGAGGTTCGAACGCGATAGGTTCTTTTTATCATTTTATAGAAGATAAATCTGTGGAACTTGTCGGATGCGAAGCGGCGGGCAGAGGAGTTCATACTTTTGAAACGGCGGCTACAATATCTACGGGAAAATTGGGAATATTTCATGGAATGAAGTCTTATTTTTGTCAGGATGAATACGGACAGATAGCTCCAGTTTATTCAATATCGGCGGGACTCGATTATCCTGGAATTGGTCCAGAACATGCATATTTGCATGATATTGGAAGAGTAAAATATATTCCCGTAACGGACGATGAAGCGGTTAAATCTTTTGAATATTTATCGCGTATGGAAGGAATAATACCCGCGATAGAAAGCGCTCACGCGTTGCATTATGCGATTAAAGAAGCGCCGAAAATGAGTAAAGATAAAATAATAGTGGTAACTCTCTCTGGTAGGGGAGATAAAGACTGCGTATCGATAGCAAAATATAACGGGGAGATAATCAATGAGTAATATAAATAAAGCATTTTCAAAAGACAAGGCTTTCATTCCTTTTATAACATGCGGGCAAATTTCTTTGGATATAACCGAAAAAACAATATACGAAATGGAAAAAAACGGAGCGGATTTGATAGAGCTTGGAATTCCTTTTTCAGACCCTGTTGCGGAAGGTTCTATTATACAGTCTGCAAATAACAGAGCGTTAAAAAATAAAACTACAACCGATAAAATATTTTCTATGGTAGAATCGGTTAGAAAAAATACCGATATTCCTATGGTTTTTATGACTTACGCGAATATTGTGTTTTCATACGGAATTGAAAGATTTGCCGAAAAATCAAAAGAATTAAAAATGGACGGAATAATACTTCCCGATGTTCCTTATGAAGAAAAAAAAGAATTCGATTCAATATTTAAAAAACATGATATAGATTTTATATCTTTAATAGCGCCGACTTCCGAAGAGAGAATATCCGCCATTGCCAAAGATTCGAGCGGATTCATATATTGCGTTTCTTCTTTGGGAGTGACGGGAATAAGAAAAAATATAAATACGAATATAGAAAAAATGGTTAATCTTGTAAAAGCGGTTAATGATATTCCCGTTGCCGTTGGTTTTGGAATATCGACTCCAGAGCAGGCTAAAGAAATGAGCAAATATGCGGACGGAGTCATAGTCGGAAGCGCTATAGTAAAATTATGCGAAGAATACGGAGAAGATTCGCCGAGTCATGTCGGAAAATATGTAGGCGAGATGAAAAAAGCGATTTTATAGTTTTTCTAATTTTTAAATTTTGATTTAATATTTTTTTAATTTTCTTCTAAAAATATTTATAAAAGATAAAAAATCTTCATTCTTCAAAATTATATTTATGATGCAGTAAATAAT
>NZ_JBNMIZ010000062.1:0-12533 GCF_050873525.1 Brachyspira sp.
AAAATCAAGGAGAAAAAATAAAATGAAAAATTTAATTATGTTTTTTGTATTAGTTATGGTTATGGTATTTTCAAATTATGAAGTATCATATTCGCAAGAAGTTGAAACGGGAAATTTCTACTTTTTAGTGGGAACGGAAGGGAACGAAAGAGCCATTATGTATTTGTATATATTTGGAGATGGAGCTTACGGTTCTTATTATACTGAAAGCCAAAGTATTACAGATACATATGGTGAAGATGGAGGATTTGGTGGAAGTTTTGACGGAAAGAATTTAAAATTAGGATATGGCGGAGAATGGGATAGCGATAAAGGTGAATATGTTAATCAAAAATATATTACGGGAACTTTGTCGGGCGATATAGTTTTTAGAGGAAAGCATAATTCTAAAAATGTTAATCTATCTTTAGCAAATGCGCCCATAAATTCTGCTCGTATTCGTAAGCAAGTTAAATATTATGAATCACCAAGCGGTTATTATTATGATTATTATATTACTGAATTTATATTTAATTCAAGAACTTTAGATACTTTGTATAGTTCAAGGTTGTCGTCATGGAGTGATATTGTTTATCTTGATGAAAATATAATAATTTTGGAAGGAATTTATGGATTAGGTGGAAGGTATGCAGGGTCTCTCTATAATGTATATTCTATAAATACAGGTAAAAAGATTGAAATGAAAGATTTTATCTCAAATTTAAATGATAGAAATTTGTTAGCTTTATTAAGAAAAAAAGTATTGGAATATGCATCTAATAATGATAATAATTATAATTACAATGATGAAACTTATTATAGTTTTGATAATGATTTGTATAGTTTTTATATTACTACAAAAGGAATTACTTTTTATATGTATGACGAAGGACTCTACAATGAACCTTATTCTATAGATATAGATTTCACTTTTGAAGAATTAAAACCTTACATTAAGAGAGGCTCGCCGTTGGATTATTTATTTAATTGATTAAAGTTATAAAAATACAAATTATAATTAGAGAATTAAAAGCGAAATGAGTATTGGTTTATAATATTTGTTTCGCTTTTATATATTATAATCTATTTTGAAGCCGTCAAGTTTATAAATTTCTATATTCATATTTCCGCATACTTTGAAAGAATTATTATTAGGATAATATCTTGTGGAAAAAACCGCTTCTCCGTCATTTATAAAAATTTCTACAGCTGAAGTGTCTACAAATATTCTTAAATTATTTAAGCATTCCAAATCGCAACTTCTCTTTTTTCTGCCGCCGCCGATATCGTTTATAAACTCCAATATAAATTTACCGTTTTCATATTTTCCGCAAAGTCCTTCGGATATAATAAATTTAAAATCTTTACTATTATTCAAATTTTCTAAACTTATTAATACCTCGTAAGAATCTATATTATAGTAAATTAAATTAGAAGAAAATTCATTTTTATTATATTTTTCTTTTATAATGATACCGTTTCTTAATTTATTCAAATTTCTATGCGGATTTTGAAAAAGTTTTTTATTTTTAAGAGTCAACTCCCGCGGAATAGTTAAACAATGCTGCCATCCGTATTTTACGGTTAAATTTTTATGAATTTCATCCGTATCTGGAACTCCCATCCACCCTATTAATACTCTATTTCCGTTTTCATCCAAAAAAGTCTGCGGAGCGTAAAAATCAAAACCTCTGTCTAAAATTGTAAAATCTAAAACTTTAATATCACCATTTCTATAATCAGAATTAATTAAAAAATATCCCGACAAATAAATATTCTCATATACATTCTCTTTTTGCTCAACTCCTTGAGGACAAGTTATTAAAATATTCTGTCCATTTATCTCAAATAAATCGGGGCATTCCCACATATAACCAAATTCTTTATCTGAATCAATACAACTCAAATATTTCCAATTAATTTTATCGTTTGAAGAAAATATTAATACTGTGCCAATATTTGGTTTTGTATTCTTTCTCACGCCTTGAACCATATAATAAATATTATCTTTTTTCCAAACTTTAGGGTCCCTTATATGATTAGTTATAAAATCTGGAAAATCTTTCATTTCCATTAAACAAATTTTTTCAGAAAAATTAACTGCATCTTTTGTAGTTATAAGCAATGTATTTGATTCTCTTCCAGAATTTATATAATCATGTTTTCCCAACAGTTTAACATTTCCAGTATAATATAAATATAAAGTATCGTCTTCTATAAAAGCGGAACCTGAATAAACTCCGTGACAATCGAATCTCTCGTCAGGATAAATTGCTACTCCTTCATATTTATAATCTATTAAATTATTAGATTTATAATGCCCCCAGAATTTCAATCCTCCGCTGACTTCAAAAGGCGAATATTGAAAAAATATATTATAGAAACCGTTAAAATACGAAAGCCCATTCGGGTCGTTTAGCCAGCCTATAGGAGGCATGAGATGAAATTTCAACCTCCATTTATCCCATTTATTATTTTGAAAATATTCTCTCTCCGTTTTCTTTATCTGTTCTTTAAAAATTTTACTAATAGAATTCATTATAAAACCTTTTAATATATTTTATTCGTCAGCTTCCATATATTCTTTTGGAACTCCAAAAAACCAAGTTATAGAAAAAGATAAAGCTATAGTCATAAGAGATATTATTACATAACCCGCTAATTGTTTAGCATCATATATATAAAGTAAAGTTCCTGGTATTCCTGTCACTCCGTTAGCCGTTCCTTGCAAATTAAATATTCTCACAAACAATCCTGTTATTCCAGATGCAATAGCGCCACAAACCATAGGTTTTATGCCGTATCTTATATTTATACCAAATATTGCTGGTTCGGTTATTCCAAGCCAAGCGGATAAAGACGCTCCGTATCCCATAGTTTTCACAGATTTTTTTCTCGTTTTTAAAGTAATGGCAAGACAAGCGGCTCCAGCTGCAAAATTACAAACGCTCAAAAGCGGATTGATAGGATTAAACCCGATAGACGCAAGTAATGATATTTCAATAAGATTCATTATATGATGAACGCCTGTAACGACTATAAATATATATACAAAACCTATTATTAAACCTCCCAATCCAAGAGGAAGAGTCAAAGAAAAATTAATGGCAATCAATATCCATTGTTCCACTATGTGAAATATAGGTCCTATAATAATTAACGATAGAATAAGCATTATAAGTAAAGTCAAAAATGGAGTGGCGAGTATATCTATAATATTTGGAATAATTTTTTTTAATTTCAATTCCAATTTTGAACCTATTATTCCAGATATGAGAGCTGGAAGAATACTGCCTTGATAACCGACTATAGGAATAAATCCAAGAAACATTATAGGATTAACTCCGCTATTTGGGTCCGCAACTAAATAAGCGTTGGGCAAAGCTGGAGATACGAGCATCAAACCCAAAAGTATTCCTAGAATAGGCGAACCTCCGAATACTCTAAAAGTTGACCAGCAAACTAAAGCGGGTAAAAATGCAAAAGTAGTTTCGGTTAATACGCTAATAAAAGTTATGACTGATATTGGCATATCTGAAGATTTTAAATTAAATAGATTCAAAAAACTATCGTTAATCAAAGCTCCTTTTAGTCCTAAAAATAAACCTGTGGCTATCATAGCGGGCATTATCGGAACAAAAACATCGGCAAATATACGAATAAACTTTTTAAATTTGTTTGTTTCTTTATATTCCGTCTTATTATCATTTTGTTTTGCAGAACATATTATTCCCATTGATGTAATTTCGGCATAAACCTTATTTACTACTCCAGAACCTAATATTATTTGATATTGCCCAGAATTAAAAAATACTCCTTTTACTCCTTCTATTTTTTGAACATCCGCATCCTTTATACTTTCTCTGTCTTTTACTATAAGTCTTAATCTTGTAGCGCAAAAAGTTGCAGAGGAAATATTATCTTTTCCAACCGTTTTAATAATTTCTTCCGCTGTTTTTTTATAATTTAAAGCCATAAAATAACTCCTATAAAATAATTGTTAGTTAGATATTATAACAATTTATAACATAATACAAGATTATATTATCATTAATAACGATATTATCAAATGGGATTAAAAGCTGAATTATTCTTTGCAACAATTTTTTATAATTAATGTTTACAATTTTATTTATTTTAAGAATGAGTGAAAATAAACAATAGGCTTTATTTTTAAATTAAAATCATTAATTAAACAAAGCCTATTATATTATTTCTAAATTTATAAAACTAATTAAAATTTATGAATATCAACATTTTTCTCTAATCTTTCAAGCTCGCTTTTCAAAAAGTTTTTCCATTCGTTCGGACGGAAAATCGGAGAGGTTATAAATATATCCTTATCCCCGCGTCCAGACATATTAACTATGATAACATCGTCTTTATTATAATTCTTCGCATATTCTATAGCCTTTGCTCCCGCATGAGCGCTTTCAAGAGCGAATATAATGCCTTCGTTTTTAGCAAATTCTTTGACGGCATTAACGGTTTCTTTATCCGTAGCGTAAGTAAATTCTATTCTTCCGTTCTCTCCCAAATATGCAAGCTGTGGTCCAACTCCCGGATAATCCAAACCCGCCGATATTGACATTGTTTCCGCTATCTCGTCATTTTCTTTCAATATAAATTTACTTTTATAACCTTGCGCCGTAAAATCTTTTGCATGAGGATTTTTCATTCTAACGGCGTTTTCTCCAAGCTTCATACTAATTCCGCCCGCTTCGACTGCAATAAGTTTTGGATTTTGTTTTTCTATAAAAGGCTCGAAAAATCCAATCGCGTTAGAACCTCCGCCAACGCATGCGATTAAAGCTTTAACATTTAATTTTTTTTCTTCAATCTGTTTTTCAAGTTCTCTGCCTATTATCGATTGAAATGTCCTCACAATATCGGGATAAGGACTTGGTCCGACCGCGCTTCCAAGCAAATAATGAGTATCGCTCAAATCTTTAACCCAGTCTTCCAATGCCATATCAACCGCGTCTTTTAATCCTCGCCCTCCTTTTTTAACCGCCACGACTTTCGCTCCGTATAATTCCATAGAAGCCACATTCGGCTGTTGTCTTTTAACATCGATTTCGCCCATATATATCGAACATTCGAGTCCGAGTTTTGCGCATGCCGCAGCGGTTGCAAGACCATGTTGTCCCGCTCCAGTTTCGGCTATCACTTTTTTCTTACCCATTCTTTTTGCAAGTAAAGCCTGTCCTATCGCGTTATTAATTTTATGAGCGCCCGTATGAGCCAAGCCTTCAAGTTTCACATAAATCTTCGCCCCGCCGATTTTTTCGGATAGATTTTTTGCATACATCAAAGGAGTCGGTCTGCCGATAAAATCGCTTCTCAATTCTTCAAGTTCGTTTAAAAAATCTTTGTCTTTGATATAATGCAAAAAAGCGCTTTCCAATTCGATTAAGATTTTCTCTAATTCTTCGGGAACAAATCTTCCTCCAAATTTCCCAAAGAATCCGTTATTGCTATTTGTCATTTTTAATCCTCCGTTCTATTAACAAATAATACTATAAATAGTAATGTATATTATATTGATAATTTTGTCAAGCGTTATTTTTAATTTTTTTTTCTTGACTTTTTGAAAAAATTTACTATATTATAAGTGTATGGAGCAAGATACAATTTAATCAAAAATTAAAGGAGGTTAAATAATGTTTTTAACAAAAAAATTATCAAAGGTTTCAAAGAGAATGCCCGTCATTTTATTAGTATTTGTGTTTAGTTTATCGGGAATAGTTGCCTGCGGGGATAATGAAAAAGCTACCAATCCAACTTCTTCAGATTCTGGAACATTTATACCCGAACCTGGATATACTGGACCTGTAAACTCCGATATACCGTCTTGGGAAACAAATCATTCTTCCATTGTTGATACGATTCCAATTCCCATTCCAGAACCCGAACCAGAGCCAGAACCCGAACCAGAGCCAAAACCTACTTTCGATGCTAACACATATTATAGAATATATGCCCCTTGGGTTAAATGGGACGAATCGCAAGCTCCAAACGGCTGGTTAACGAATGTTAGTTGGCAAGATACCGATACTTTGACTAAAATTTGGAAAGACCAGATTGACGGAGGTAAACGTAATGATGGCAAAAGATGGTTTATAAAAGATTCTGGCAATAAATATAGCGACCATAGATATGGAAATTATTACTACTTTGATAAAGATTTCAATATGGTATATTACAGAAACAAATCTTCGCTTACGCTTAGAAAATTCAGATGCGGTATAATCGTAAAATATAACGCTGGAAGAAACGCTGGAACTTGGACTATCGGCGGATTATATGAAACGGTATTGACTAAAGATGAAATTACGGTCAATAATTTTGATACTTTAAATATGTTTATGGGCGTAAGTTATATGGGAGATAGAAGCAGAGGATGTTTAGAGATTTTGACAATGAATACGGGATATGATGACTGGCATCAAAACGAATTCGGAGCTGATTTCTATTTTGCAACTTCAGGCGGAAAAGAGTCTTGGTATAATATAGAACAATATACAAACAAAAATCCCGAAGCCTTAAATAATTTCTTAAATGTAAAAAGAAATTTAGCGGGAATAAGAGACTGGACATACAAATTTGTAGATAATCGTGCTTATGACTGGCACTTGATGGACCACCTTCAATATAGCGGCTGGCATTAAAAAATATAGCAAATGATAATATTTTTATAACTCGTAAAAATTGGGCTTGCTCGTTTAGGGCAGGCTCTTTTTTATTTGACTTTAATTAAAATTTAAATTATTATAGTTATCATAATAAATTCTAAACTGCTTTTATTAAAAATATTTAATTTTAACGAAAGGCTTAATTTATGGGAAATTTTAACGATACGGAAAATAAAAAATTTGCGGAAGAAATAAAAGGAAAATTAAAAGCGGTATTTTTCGATATAGACGGAACTTTAGTTAGTTTCAATACTCATAAAGTTTCAGATTCTTCAAAAAGAGCGATTAAAGAACTTAAAGATAAAGGCATAAAAGTTTTTATAGCTACGGGAAGAATTAGAGGGCAAATAAATAATTTGGACGATTTGGAATTTGACGGATATGTAACGGCAAACGGACATGACTGTTATGTCGGAGATAAAGAAATATATAGAAATGTAATAAGCCGAGAAACATTGCATGCTTTACTCGATTATTTGGAAAAGGAAGAAAAATTTCCATGTTCGGTAATGACGAATAACGGAATATTTATAAATTATATTGACGATAAAGTAAAACGGCTTTCGGAAGGAGTAGATTTAGAAATTCCCGCCGTTGAAAATTATCGTCAGTTTGTGGAAGAAAATATTGATAATGTTTTGCAAATCAATATATTTGTGGACGAAAATAAAGAAAAAGAATTAGTGAAAAAATTATTTAAAGACTGCGAATCAAGCAGATGGCATCCAGCGTTCGCCGATATTAATAGAAAAGGCGGAGGCAAACATATTGGAATAAGTAAAATCATTGAATATTATAAAATCGATATTTCGGAAACTATGGCTTTCGGAGACGGAGGAAACGATTTGACTATGATAGAACATTGCGCGGTTGGAATAGCTATGGGAAACTGTAACGAAAAACTAAAAAAAGCCGCCGATTATATAACGGATAATGTCGATAATGACGGAATATATAAAGCGTTAAAACATTTTGATATAATATAAATTGATTTTTAATTGTTGAAAAATATAAAATTTTTTACTATACTAATAATATAAATAATTTATGGAGTTTTTTTATGAGAGCATATAATACCGTAGCATTAATACTTGGAGGAGGACGCGGAACGAGATTATACCCTTTGGTTAAAGCGCGTTCAAAACCAGCAGTTTCTTTGGGAGGACAATATAGAATGATAGATATTCCCGTATCGAATTGTATCAATAGCGGAATCAGGAATATTTATGTTCTAACTCAATTTAACAGCGCTTCTTTGAATAATCATATTTACAACGCTTACAGATTCGACAACTTCTCGAGAGGACAGGTAAGCATTTTAGCCGCCGAACAAACCGACACAAATGAAGACTGGTATCAGGGAACAGCGGACGCCGTTAGAAAAAATCTTTCGCATTTCGACAACGAATTTATTAATAATGTTTTAATACTTTCGGGCGACCAAGTTTATCGTATGGATTATAATGTTATGACTCGCCACATGCTTGAAACGGGAGCGGATATAGTTATAGGAACGGTTCCTGTGAATAGAGAAGACGCTAAAGGTTTCGGAGTAATGCTTGTAAATAAAAGAGGACAGATAACCAATTTTTACGAAAAACCAAAAGAAGATGAAATTCTTAATTCTTTGAAATTGAGCGCCGAACAAAAGAAAATGTTTGATATTGAAGATTCTAAAAAAGAATATTTGGCTTCTATGGGAATATATATTTTTAGAAGAAATGTCCTTAAAGAATTTTTGGAAGATAAGACAATGATGGATTTTGGAAAAGATATTATTCCAGAAGCGATAAAAAAATATAAAGTATTCAGCTACGCTTTTCAAGGATACTGGGAAGATGTAGGAACTATAAGAGCTTATTTTGACGCGAATATTTCTTTTGGAAGCAAAAATCCTCCTTTCGATTTCTATGATGAAGATGCTCCGATTTATACGCATGTTCGTTATTTGTCAGCATCGAAAATTGAAAAAGCTAATATTACTTCGAGCATAATAGCGGACGGATGCAAAATTGAAAACGCCACGATAAAAGAATCGGTTATTGGATTGCGTTCAGTTATTCAAAGCGGCTCTGTATTGGAAAAAGTTATCATGATGGGAAGCGACTATTATGAAAATAGCGCCGATATAGAGAGACTCAATGTTAGACATTTGCCTAAAATTGGAATTGGAAAAAAATGCAATCTAAAAAATGTTATAATAGATAAAAATGTTAGAATAGGAAACGAAGTGACTATCGTTAATAAAAAGAAAATTCAAAATCAGGATAGCGAATTTTACTGCATAAGAGACGGAATAGTCATAATTCCTAAAAATACGGTGGTAAAAAACGGAACTATAATATAATTATTATATATTATTGAATAATTATAAATTCGCTTTCAAGCGGCGTTACTATCTGTTTAACATTAAAAGAAGAATTATTTAATCTTGCAATATCTCTATAAATATTTACTTGAGAAACTTTATCGATATATTGCATTCCTAATATTTCGTTTACTCTATTTTTTAAAGAGTCGCTCATAACGATTTCGCTTGTAGTTTTATCTTTTAAATTAACTTCGGTAAACTGTCCTACGGGAGTGCCGTTTAATTTTCCGTATCCATGCAGGAATTGAACTCTCGTTACATTTTGGTTATAAGAAATTATTGCCGTTCCAGAAATATTTATAGTGCTGTTGTCGGGCGTATAAACGGTAATATAGTCGGGGTTATAACTCATAGGAGCTACTATTAAAATCTCTCCGTTATTCAAACTAAATACGATATTTTCGTTTTTATCAAAAGTGCTGTCTAAATATAAAGAAGAATTTTCTTTAACTTTTAATAAAATTCTATCCTGCGAATACGCGGTTAATGAAGATGCTCCCGTAATAATGTAGTCTCTCGTAAATAATAAATCTCCCAATCTTGCGGGTTTTTGAATCATTTTTTTTGCAGCTTGAGTTTCTGCGGAAGATTTTACTTCCACTTCGAGTTTTACATTTCCCTGAACATCGACTACTTTCATGTATTTATTTGAATTATAAGCGGCTTCAATATTAAATGAAAAAGCTATAATAAATATCGCGGTTATAATTTTTTTTTGCATTTTGAACTCCATAAACTCCATAAACTCCAATAAATTCCGTTTCACTTAAAAATTATCGGAAATAAAATCTTATTTTTAATTAAGCCTTTAAAAATTATTGTATAAAAATATTGATATTCGGACTTTTTAATTCGTTTCCTTCAAAATTAATTGCCTTGATATAAAAAGTATAATCTCCTCTTTTGAGATTCCATGAAATAGCGCCGTTTTTTAATTCTTCAATATTTGCAATAATTTCTTCGTTGCAATATAAATTTGCTTCGGAAATATTTTTAGGAATATAGGACGAAATAAAAATATTTTGATATTCTATCGGCAAAGTGGAATCGATTTTATAAACGGAATTATCGGTTGGCGAAGTTATTGAAATTCTTTCGTTTCTATTTCGATTATTTAAACTATTAATTTGATTTAAATTATTATCATTATTATAAGCGTAAGTATTTTTTGCCATAATCCATTCCGAACTTGGTTTTTCTATCTGCCTTTCTTTAATCCAGTCGTTATATTCGCTCGGCAAATTAAGAAAAACTTTTTTATCGATACTTCCGTCCGAATTCATTTTTATATATAAATTATGAACATCGCATTCTTCTCTGACTACATTTGAAAGCGAAAATTCTTCAAGCCGAGTTTCTTTACAAAATTCTCCTCTCAATTTTCCGCTGATTAAACAAATCTCTCTTTCCACAATATCGCTCGGTTTATCCCAGACGGTTTCTTTTTGACTTTTATTAAGCATAAAAAATAAATCGTAAAGTATCGGGACAGCGCCGTTTCCTCCCGTTATATTTATCATTTCGCTTCCCTTAAAATCTCCGAGCCATAAACCGACTATATAATCTTTTGTATATCCAACCGCCCAAGCGTCCCTCGAACCTTTTGAAGTTCCCGTTTTAATTGCCACGCTAAAAGGATAAACTAATCCTCTATAACTTCTGAAAGAACCCTGCCTTGCGTTTCTATCGGATAATATTTTATTTATTAAATACGCGCTCTCTTCAGAGATTACTCTTTTATGATTTAAATTTTTATTGATTGAAAATATATCTCCATTTTCTTTTTTAAGCGAAATAGTAGAATAATGATTCATAAATATTCCCGAATTTGGAAATATCGTATAAGCCGAAGCCAAATCTATAAGCCTAACTTCCGCGCTTCCCAATACCAAAGAATAACCGTAATAATCTGGATTCTTATCTATACTCCTTAAACCCGATTTTAATAAAATATTTTGAAAATCTTTAAGACTATATTTTGCCATCCATCTAACCGCAGGTATATTGAGAGAGTTTGCGAGAGCGTCTCTTATTGTGACTGGACCTCTATATTTTCTATCAAAATTTTCTGGAATATAATCTCCGCCGGGCGAACTGATATAAGTTTTAATATCTCCTATTACCGATGCGGGCGATTCTCCTTTATCGAATAAATAAGCGTAAAGAAAAGGTTTTAAAGCGCTTCCTGGCTGTCTTAAAGCGACAGCGCCGTTTACCGAGCCGTCCGTTTCTCTATCGAAATAATCCATCGAACCTATCATTGAAAGAACCTCTCCCGTTTTCGCATTTAATATCACGCAGGAAATATTTCTAACATTAAAACTATGAAGAGACTGACTTGCATTACTTATAACCAAAGACGCTTCTTTTTGCAATTTATAATCCAAAGTAGTTTTTACTTCAATTAAATTTGAATATTTTAATTTGTCGAGCGAATCTTTTATATACATCACAAAATGGGGAGCTTTTAAAGTATTTTTATCTCTATTTTTATAAATCGTTATATTTTCGTTTAAGCAATTATTATAATCTTCTTCGGAAATATAATTATTTTTTTTCATTTGATTTAGAACATATTTTTTTCTTGAATGCAATCTTTCGTTATATTTGTAAGGATTAAATTTTGTTCCCGATTTTATTATAGACGCGAGAATTGCAGATTCGTTTATATTCAAATCTTTAACTTCTTTTTTAAAATATAATTCCGCCGCCGCTCCTATTCCGTAGCAATTATTACCGAAAAAAATTCTGTTAAGATATTCAGTTAATATTTCTTCTTTTGTCATATTTTTTTCTAATCGTATCGAATCGAGAGCTTCGTAGAATTTATTTATATAATTTCTTTCTCTATGAATAAGGCTTTTTGAAAGTTGTTGAGTTATTGTGCTTCCGCCCGAAACAATTTTTTTATTTAAAATATTTGAAATAAAAGCTCGCAAAATCGCTTTGCAGTCAATTCCTTTATGGCTAAAAAAATTTTTATCTTCCGCGCTTATTACCGCTTCAATTAAATTTTGTGGCAAATCAGAATATTTAACTTCTTTATAAAATCCGCCGTATTCGGGAAAAAGATTTGCAAGCAAAATATTATTTCTATCGTAAATTTTTAACACTCTGCTTTCATTTTTTTTAAGTTCGTCTTTTGAAAAAGGTTTGTTTATATATTCTTTTGAGAATTTGTATAGATTGTAAATTTTCGGAGCGAATATCAAACCCGACAAAAACGAAACGATTAATAAAAGGCATATTATAGATAGGAATATTTTTTTAATTAATTTTTTTATGTTTTTCATTTTTTATGTTTTCAATTTAATTAAAATATTTTATTCTAAAAATCCAAAAATATAAATAGTCAATTTTATTAATAGCAAATATTAAAACCATTTTTATATATAACATTTTTTATTTTAAACTATTGACAAAATTTTTATATGTTGTATAATATTTTTAATTAATCAATGTTTAGAAATATAAATAAAGTATTGATA